>CAZENN010000016.1:0-26067 GCA_964513605.1 uncultured Oscillospiraceae bacterium | reverse complement strand
TTACTGGAGCATTGATAGTGATGGAACCGGCTCTTCTTCTTCGGATGTATACGTTTATATGTATTGTGTCCCTTTTGAGAATAAATAAAGTCATATCACCCACACCGGTTTGGTGTGGGTGATGTTTTCACTCCGCTGCTTCCAGCATGTTCTCGATAAATATCCCGTAATCCCTTGTCGGATCATTTACAAGCACATGAGTCACCGCCCCCACCAGCTTCCCATCCTGAATGATGGGACTGCCGCTCACGTGTGTGTCAATATAAGACCAACACATTTTTATGCCAATATTTTTGTTTTACCCATTAAACACAAAGAAACCGCACCGAACAGACATGAATTCTTTGTATTATAGGAATCTCATATTTATTTATACGTGTTATAGCAGGACCAACAAAACGATCACAAAACTGTTCCCTAATTACCCGAATTACAAAAAGCACACTTTGTATTTGCTGACTATGAATTAAATTTCGTAGCCCTTTTTGTAAGTGACTTCTATTGTAATTTCCGGAGTAATGTTGTATAATCGATAAGATAAGTTGACTGTAAAAGATGTACCTTTTGACTTGACAATTCATATTTATTTTTTTGGTTAATACTTATACTAAGTGCCAGTTCAGTATAAATTGCAATGAATTAGTAGCATATTGTGAACGCAGTTTGTTAATTATCTTGTTTATCAATAATAAACGCAAGGAGTTGAAAAATCATTATGAAATCAAAGGCTTATCTCATCTTTGAATTGTTTATGATAGTGTCAGTGATTGGACTTAATGTAGCATTTCTGAATGATTATACTACTGAAACGATTCTTTTAAAATCAACTGCCAGTCTATTTTTCGTGCTGGCGGGTTTCTATGGATACATTCGATGTAAATATAATCGTGCTTTTTTCAGTCCCATATTGATTGCGGTTATTTGCTGTATGGCGGGAGACGTCTTTCTTGCTTTTGATAGCGACGGAATTCTTTTTGTGTTTGGCATTACAAGCTTTGCTACTGCTCACATACTTTTTTCTGCCGCCTTCTGTAAAATATCTCCTGTTAAAAAAGTGGATGTAGTCGGTACATTCGTATTATTGATTGCTTTTTTGGTGCTTCTATGTTTTTGCAACTTAGAATTTAAAGGCCTATTTCCGATAGTAATTTTGTATGCAGCAATCATTGCTTTTATGGCAATAAAAGCAATATCTTTGTGGCCCTACCGCAACTATCATGAATCCGGCATAAAGTTACTGGTGTTCGGGGGAGTTTTGTTTCTTGTTTCAGATATTGTACTTCTTTTTTGGTTGTTTGGAATTAATCCCGCAAAGGAGATCCAATCTTTGAACTGGCTACTATACTATTCATCGCAGTTCTGCACTACCGCTGCACTGAATGAATATATTAACACTTCTTCGGTTTCACAAACATAATTCTTAATACAGAACACAGCGAGTCGATTCTGTTGTGTTTTGCTTAACCACTACACTATTTTCTGCACATCTAATAATGTTTTCCTTTCTTTATTTTACATAAAAAGCGTGAGCCAATCAATGGCTCACGCTTTTTGGTCACTCCGCCGCTTCCAGCATATTCTCGATAAAGATTCCCTAGCCTTTTCTAGGGTCGTCGACAAGGACGTGGGTGACGGCGCCGATGAGTTTACCGTTCTGGATAATGGGACTTCCTGACACGTGTGTGTCAAGTAGGGGACAAAAGAATTTTGTGTTTTTCTGCGGTTTTTATGCGTTTTTGCAAGTAAAAGGCAGGTTTTTACAAACCTTAACCGCTGTCCCTAAGTTGACATAGATGAATTGTCGAAAAAGGAGACTTTTAATTTTTCTCACCTTCTCGACAAAGTTTAATTTCGATGGGTGCGCAAGTATATAGCTCGTTTTAAGCAAAAACGCAAGCCGCGAAAACAGCTTGCGTTATCTGTTATAAGATAGAAATCGTTCCGATAATATGACGATTGAAGTTTTCCAGTTCTTCCGCAGGGATCCACAATTCCCGGTGGTAACTTGCCCCAACAGTCTGTACCGGAAATTGAGAGATATATCCATCATCGGTTTCAAAGGTGGTAACATATCCGGTGTATTGTGAGTCAGGATATCTTTTGTTCCATTTTTCTGCAATTTCCCGGACATAGCATTCGTTCAGTACGGGGTAGAAGATGGGTTGTTCCGGCAAACGGGGAGGATATGCAGTAAAGTTAGATTGTGCAATTAGATCATATTCAGCCTGCCCTACAGGACGATAAAGTCTCATTCTGTATCGCCTCTTTTCAATGTCCAGCCAAACATCTCTTTGAAGTCTTCATAGCATTCCGGGCAAATCAAGTCAGCATCACGGGAATTTTGCGGTCTGGTGCAATATCCCTCCTGCAAGCACTCTTCGTGCTGATAAAATTTGACCCAGCAGAAAATGCAATGCTCGTGATCCCGTTTTTCTGAAAGCGGTTGGAACGGTATGTAATACAGAGGAATATTCTTAAGCTTTTCTTCGTGACCAAATACAGGCCCAGCGGTTAACCGCCAATCGTCTTTTTCAACCATAACAGCACCCCTTTTCTTTTATCATATCATAAGGCGGTCACATTGGCAATAAAAAGCGGGCGGATGTGGATATCCGCCCGAATATTCTCGGTGTTATGCGTAGGGGACGATGCCCACATCGTCCCGCAGGACGGGAAACCCGTCCCCTACGCCGCCGCATTCAGCATATTTTCGATAAAAATGCCGTAGCCTCTCGTGGGGTCGTCGACAAGCACGTGGGTCACGGCGCCGATAAGTTTACCATTCTGGATAATGGGACTTCCCGACATCCCCTGCACGATTCCGCCGGTGGTATTAAGCAGTGCCGGGTCGGTGATTTTAATGAGCATATTTCTGCCTTCTTGCCGACTGTTTGGATAGATTTTGAGAATTTCCACAGAATACTCCTGAGGGGTGCTGCCGGATATGGTGGAGCGGATGGTGGCTTTGCCGGGTTTGATCTGATCGGCTGACGCAATTTCCAGTGGTTGCCCTTTCCAGCCTTCCTCCACAGTACCAAAGACCCCTTGGGGCGTGTTTTTTTCTACATTGCCCCGAGGAACGGTATCACTGACGCTGCCCCGGAGTTGTCCCGGTTCTCCTTTGATACCGGGCTTTACGGAAAGGACCTTTGCTTCGTAGACCTTTCCGGCGGTCATTTCCACCAATTTACCATCGGTGGTGCTGACTCCATGCCCCAGCGTACCAAACTCGCCGGAGGCGGGGTCATAAAAGGTGACGGTGCCCACGCCGGTGATGCCCTGTCGTAAATAGACCCCCAATCGGGGTCCCTCCTTTGTGACCTGAGGCGTTACGGAAAGCTCATGCTTTTCGCTGCCCCGCAGTACCCGGAGCAGCACCTGACCATCGGAATGCTCCAATGCCTGCCGTACATCCTGTGCGGTATCCACCGGCGCTCCATCGATATTTAAAATTTCATCACCGATCTGAAGACCGGCATCTCGGGCGGCAGTGCCTAAAGTATCATCAAAGGCGGCGATGGATACGCAGTCATTGCTCAGCTCCAGTCCCACCACTTCGCCCACCGGAATCAGGTACTGCGCCCCATGGACCTGGGAAGGCAGCAGCCATACACATAAAAACGCCGCCCACAGACCAGCCATGGATCGTTTCATTTTGTAGCCCTCCTTTTTGCGTTTTCACCTTTAATATACCGCCAACCATCGCTGACTAAACGCTGTAAAAGTCGAAAATTCAGGGATGGATTTCCAACGAAATTTATAAGAATAACGGACATTGTGATTACCTATTGACAAAGTAGGTAAGTGGTGCTATATTACCTACAGTATTGATGGGTAAATAGACAGGAGGAGACCATATGCAAGTTTATGCGGATAATGCGGCTACGACCCAAATGAGCCGCGTGGCGATCAACGCCATGGTTCCATTTTTTGATAAAATTTACGGAAACCCTTCCAGCCTCCACTCAGTAGGTCAGGAGGCAAAGGAGGCTTTGGAGGATGCCAGAGCCAGAGTCGCCGCATGCCTGGGTTGCGAGCCGAGAGAGATCTACTTCACCTCCGGCGGCAGCGAGGCAGACAACCAGGCCATCCTTTCCGCTGCCCGTCTGGGTGCGAGAAAAGGGAAGAAGCACATTATCTCCACTGCCTTCGAGCATCATGCGGTTTTGCACACCCTGAATAAGCTGGAAAAGGAAGGCTTTCAGGTGACGCTGCTGGATGTGGCTCAGGGTCATAATATTACGGCTCAGCAGGTGAAGGATGCCATTCGGGAGGACACCTGTCTGGTCACCACCATGTACGCCAATAATGAGATCGGCTCCGTGCTGCCCATTGCTGAGATTGGCGCAGTGTGCAAGCAGGCCGGTGTTCTGTTCCACACCGACGCGGTTCAGGCGGTGGGACATCTTGCCATCAACGTTAAGGAGCAGAATATTGATATGCTCAGCCTTTCCGGTCATAAGTTCCACGGTCCCAAGGGCGTGGGCGCACTGTATGTCCGCCGGGGTATTCTGTTGACCAACCTGATCGAGGGCGGCGCACAGGAGCGTGGCAAGCGAGCCGGTACGGAGAATATCCCCGGTATTATGGGTCTGGCGGCAGCTTTGGAGGATGCCTGTGCCCATCTGGATGAAAACATGGCAAAGGTCACCGCCATGAGAGACCGGCTGATCGAAGGGCTTTCCCGGATTCCCCATTGTGCGTTGAATGGCGACCCGGTGAACCGGCTGCCCGGAAATGTCAGCTTCTGCTTCGAGGGCATTGAGGGTGAGAGTCTGCTGCTGCTTCTGGATATGAAGGGTGTCAGTGCGTCCTCCGGCTCGGCCTGTACCTCCGGCTCTCTGGACCCCAGCCATGTGCTGCTGGCTATCGGCAGAGTCCATGACGTTGCCCACGGTTCTCTGCGGCTGAGTCTGAGTGAATATAATACCGCCGAGGAAGTGGAGCACATCCTCACTGTGGTTCCTCAGGTGGTTTCCTATCTGCGGAGCATCTCACCGGTGTGGCGTGATTTGCAGACCGGCAAGCGTGAATATATTTTATAAGGAGAGTTAACGGTATGGCTTTATATAGTGAAAAGGTAATGGATCATTTTACCAATCCCAGAAACGTGGGCATCATCGAAAATGCCGACGGCGTGGGTGAGGTTGGAAACGCCAAGTGCGGCGATATTATGAAGATCTATCTGAAAATTGAAAATGATATCATCGTTGACGTGAAGTTTGAGACCTTCGGCTGCGGCAGTGCCATCGCTTCCAGCTCCATGGCAACGGAAATGATCAAGGGCAAATCCATTCAGGATGCCATGGCACTGACCAATAAGGCAGTGGCGGAGGCACTGGACGGTCTGCCTGCCCATAAGCTCCACTGCTCCGTTTTGGCAGAGGAAGCCATCAAGAATGCCCTGAAGGACTACTACGACCGCAACGGCATCGAATACGACAAGACCCAATTCCCGGATTGCGAGCACTGCGCTCACTGTGAATAAGCCATGATCGTATCTACCAAGGGACGCTACGCCCTGCGGGTCATGGTCAACCTGGCTCAGCATGACCGGGAGGACTATATTCCATTGAAGGAGATCGCCGAGTCCGAAGGAATCTCTCAGAAATATTTGGAGTCCATTATGACCACCTTGTCCAAGGCGGACTTTGTGGACGCAGTGCATGGAAAGGGCGGCGGCTATCGGCTCAACCGTCCTCCGGAGGAATACACCGTCGGCGGCATTCTAAAGCTGACGGAGGGCAGTCTTGCCACCGTCTCCTGCACCACGCAGGGACCCTCTGCCTGTGCTCGGTCCACCTGCTGCCATACTCTGCCTATGTGGGAAAAGCTGGATAAAATGATCGATGAATTCTTTGAGGGAATTACCTTATCGGATTTATTGAAAGAAGCAACACAATAAAAAAAGCTGCGCCGTTCAAATGAACAGCGCAGCTTTTTAAAATGATTTCTTTATATTTACCGTCGATTGGCACTGCCGTTATTTCAGCGTGTATCTCTTATTAACGCCTCGACCCATTGTAACGATCAAACCAGCTTCGCACATCTGACGTGCTACAAGATATGCGCGAGTGCGTTTCACATTCAGAAGCTCCTGCAATTCTTCTTCCCCGATCTCGCCGTATTCTGAAAGATAGTCAAGTATCGTTTTCATCTGTGGAGTGATATTGGAACGTGCCGCTTTTACGGGAATGGCTTCATCAACCACAGCTGTGTTCATATTCGGAAGTATTAGCTTGAAGGTGTTGGGGGTAACTTCAATTTTGGGTTGCATACTGCATGTACGGTAAAGGCTGAAAATCTTACGGATACCTGTACCATAGGATTCGATCAGCTTTAACCGATGGAAAATCTCCGCAAGATTGCGGTTGCGTGGTTGAGAAATGCCGCTTCGGATGTCCTCTGCGGAAAGTCCGGGCAAAAGACCGCCAATCGATATAAATTCGATACAACGATCATTGACATTGATAATGATGCTTCCGCTGAAACTGTAATCACGATGAACCAGCGCGTTCAGCAATGCTTCTCGGAGAGCCTCTTCAGGATAATCCTGCTTCTCTATGCGTTCAAGTCCTTTGAAGGTGGAAATAGTGCGGTTGCATAATGTCAGGTAGGAATAGGTGTCATCAAGCTGACGGAAGATCGAACCGCCGAACTCTTTGTTGTCTTTAAAAGTGGTATTGGCTTCGTCGGCAAAGACGGCGACCTTTGTTGTATGCTTGCACTGGTCAGACAGGAGCCATGCGAGATTGGTATAAAGATCATCGTGAATATTCCGAAGACCCAGAGATATATATTTTTCTTCGGTGAAGGCAACCTTGTATTTGGAAAAAGCTTCTGTTGCGGACAGGAAAGAAAGTGTCTGTTCCATAGAGCGCATAGCTTCAAATGTATCTCCATCGGTGCGCTTTATCATCTGGCGTATCTGTTCGGGGGATGCCTGTACACTGGACGCCCTCTGACGGACGAATACGCCTGCCGGCTTGATGCCTTTCGATTTTAAATAATACGGCTTGTAGCTGCCTTCGCCGACTTCAATACGAATTACCTTGCTGTCCTGTAAAATATATTTAATGAACATAGTCACATCAGGTTGGATCGCATCACGGATGCCGTTCGTGATACGGGTATAAGTTTCGTCCAAATCATCAAGACCGACAATGTTGCCGTTGTCATCAATGCCAACATAGATCACGCCGCCGTCCGTATTGGCAAACGCAATGACTTCTTTACAAATATCATCAACCATCTGTAACTTGAATTCGATATTCTCAGACTCAAAAATCATGGATGTTTACCTCTCATAGTTTGCTGCCCATATTATACCCGATAAATTCACTATTTTCAATGAGAAAGAGTGAATATTCACTTTTTGTTCACCTTTTTAAGAGGACACACAGGGGACGGTTCCGTGTGTTCGCTAAACAGCTGATAACAAATAGGAAATACTCAAATATCTTTCTGTGTACTTACAGCCTTATCGGACATTCCAAAAGAATCAACCCCATAAAAGAGCTGCGCCGTTCCGATGGGAACAGCGCAGCTTTTTGCAATATCTTGTATCCTGTATCTTGTATCTTTAACTGGTTCCCTGCCGTTCCAGCAGCTCGATGACTTGCTGCCCCCTCTGCGTCAGTGCCATGCTGCCGTGGATGGGGCAGTCTTCGTAGGCACTGTAGTCTGCGTTTTTGATGGGGAGGTCAAAATCCAGAGACACCAGCCCTTTTTTCTCCAGACATTGCAGGATCAAAGTGTATTCCTCTGGAGAATGGGCATCCTCTTCCAGGTACACAGGAGACGGATCACCCATTTTTCTTGCGATGGGCAAAAATGGGATTTGGGAAAGTGACTCCAAAATTTCCAGCTCCCCCTGGGTGATCGTCAAGGAATGGTCGCAGCCGCCGCAGCCGCTGCAATTGCTGCAAGTATCGCAATGCTTCATCAATATCCCTCCAATCGGTACGTTATGAATCATATCACGAAAAGCAAAATAGTCAATTGTGTTTTATGCAGTTTTATGGTAAGATATCCATATCTTTTTGCAGAACAGGAGAAATGCCCATGATTACCAGAGAATTATGTGAGCGTGTCCTGCACCGGGCCTTGTCCACCGGTGGGGACTATGCGGAGCTTTTTGCGGAGCATACCAATAACCACTCTATTTCCATGGTGGACAGTCGGGTGGATGCCATCAATGATACGGTGGTATCCGGTGCGGCGGTTCGGGTCTATAAGGGACTGCGCAGCGTCATGGCCACTACCGTGGATAAAAGTGAGGCGGGGCTTCTGCGCTGTGCGTCTCAGGCGGCGGAGGCTCTGGGGCAGGGAAGTGCCGCTATGGACATCGTTCTGACGGAGCGGACCTTCGGGGACATTCACCCGGCGAAGATCGTACCGTCCTCTGTGTCCAATGGACGGAAGGTGGAGATCTTGAAGGAAGGATACTTTGCGGCAAAGGAATACCATCCCTCCATCCGTCAGGTCACGGGCACTTTGGCAGATGTGGATCATCAAATCCTCATTGCCACCTCGGAAGGGCTGTATACCCAGGATCGGCAGTTCCGGACCCGGATGGTCGTGAGTGCGGTATCCGAGATCGATGGGGAGACCCAGACCGGCACCTGCGCTCCGGGCAGGAAAATGGGGCTTGAAATGTTTGAGTCCATCGCCCCCAAGACCATCGGCATCCATGCCGGAAAGCAGGCGGTGACCATGGCAGGAGCCGGTTACTGCCCGGCTGGGGTCATGCCCGTTGCCATTGAGAATGGTTTTGGCGGTGTGATCTTCCATGAGGCCTGCGGTCACTCTCTGGAGGCGGCTTCTGTGGCATATGGACGCAGCCAATTCGTTGGTAAGCTGGGACAGCAGATCGCCAATGAGAAGGTCACCGCCATTGACGATGGCACCATCCCCAATGCCTGGGGCTCCATCAACATTGATGATGAAGGGCATCCCGGTCAGCGCAATGTGCTGATCGAAAAGGGTATCTTAAAATCCTATATGATCGACCGGTTTAATGGCCGCCGGATGGGAATGCCCTCCACCGGCAATGCCCGTCGCCAAAGCTACGCTTACACCCCTACCTCCCGGATGACCAATACCTATATTGCCCCCGGCGAGGATAAGAATGAGGATATCATTGCCTCCATTGAGTACGGACTTTACGCCAAAGAAATGGGCGGCGGCTCCGTGAATCCGGTGACCGGTGAGTTCAACTTCGCCGTCAGCGAGGGCTATATGATCCGAAACGGCAAGATCTGCGAGCCGGTTCGGGGTGCCAGTCTGGTGGGCAAGGGTACGGAAATTCTTCACAGCATCGACATGGTGGGCACGGATCTGGACATGGGGCAGGGCATGTGCGGAGCTTCCAGCGGCTCCGTGGCAACCAATGTGGGACAGCCCTTGATTCGGGTGTCCTCCATCACCGTCGGCGGCAGATAAGGAGGAAACGATGGATTATCAGGCATTCAAAGAAGCAGTCATTGCCCAGTGTCAGGCGATGGGCATTGAAGAATATGAGCTTTATTATCAAACGGCACAGTCTACCTCCGTCAGCATCCACTGCCATGAGGTGAACCAGTTTACCGGCACTGTGGAGGGCGGCGTGTGTCTGCGCTGCATCGTGGACGGAAAAATGGGCTACGCCTCCACAGAGGAGCTGAGCCATCAGGAAGCCCGAAGCCTGGTGTACCGGGCGGCAGACAATGCCAGACATTTGGAGACGGAGGACATGGTGTTTCTGGGCAAGGGAGGGCAGACCTACCAGCCCCTTCCGGACAGCACCTATGAGCTGCCCACCACCCAGACCCTGATCGATGGTGCCCTTGCCGCGCAGCAGGCACTTTATGATGCAGACCCTTCCGTAATCGACGGCACCACCACCGAGGGCATCTGCGAGCGCAGTGAGATCGCGATCTGCAATTCCAATGGATTGGATCTAAGTTATGTAAACCAAACGGCGGGGCTGGTCACTGTTGCGGTGGTGGCGAAGGATGGGGAAATGTCCAATGATTTTCGGTTCCGTCTGGGCAGCCTTCCTGCTATTGACCATACCGCTCTGGCAAAGGAGACCGTTGAAGCCGCACTGGAAAAGCTGGGCGGTGAACCGGCACCAACCGGGGTCTATCCGGTGATTTTCAGCCCGGAGGCGATGGCGGATCTGCTTCGCACGTTTTCCGGAATCTTTTCCTCTGAGGCGGCACAGAAGGGGCTGTCCAAGCTGGCGCAGGCGGAAGGAACGGTCATTGCCGCCCCCTGCGTCACCATCACCGATGACCCCTTCCACCCGGACAGTCCTGCCCCCATTCCCTTCGATGCGGAGGGAAGCCCAACCTACTGCAAGAATGTTGTGGAAAAAGGTGTGCTCAATATCCTTCTTTATAATCTGAAAACCGCCCATAAGGCTGGAAAAGCCACCACCGGAAACGCTTCTAAGGGCGGCTATCAGTCCCCCTTGGGCGTCCGTCCCTTTACCATGTATCTGGCGGCTGGCGAGCTGACCGAGGAACAGCTGCTGCAAAGGGCAGGGGAGGGCGTGTATATTGACACGCTGGAAGGACTCCACGCCGGTGCCAACGGAGTTTCCGGTGACTTCTCCCTTCAAAGTGCCGGATATCTCATCGAGAAGGGACGCAAGACCCACCGGGTAAAGTCCTTCACTGTGGCAGGCAATTTCTATGACCTGCTGAAAAACATTACCGCACTGGCAGACAATACCCGTCTGCACAATGCCTTGGGAATGACAGCCTTTGGCGCACCCAGTACCTTGGTGCAGGGATTGTCCGTTGCCGGCAAGTAAAAGGGAGGCATGTACTGTGAAAAAGAGAATATTGGGAACATTGGCGGCAATTTTATCTTTGGTACTGCTCTGCAGCTGCGGTCAGGAACCCTCCGTGACAGACCCAACCACAAGCGGCACCGTCACAGAGGAAACCAATGCCGCTACCGACGAGACTGCCCCGACCACAGAACAGACGGAGCCTACCGAGCCGCCGCCATCCTTGGCACCTGTTACCCTGCTGACCAGCATCCAATGGAAGACCTATCCTCAGTTTCTGAGCTTAGGGGATGGAAATTTGCTGGCATGTCGGAACTACTTTGAAGAGGGGAACGGCATTGTCAACTTTCTGGATATTTTCAATGTTTATGACGATCAAGTTCTGGTTCAGGGTAAAAACGAGACGCCACGGGAGCTGGTGCAGCAGCAGTTTGAGGACGGCTGCTTTGTTATCAGTGACCCGGAGAACCAGACCTTCTATGTGTACGACCAGCAGCTGCAAGTAGTGAACAGTTTTGAGGCTCCGAATACGGAGGGTTATTTCTCCTATGACCGGAGCAGCTACTATTTTGTAGAGAATCGACTTCTGTATTGTATGGATGTGGACTCCGGCAATTACGCACGGGTGGGGTTACAGGAGGATCTGAGGCTGGAGCGGTTGGTGAGTATCCATCCGGATCGGGATATCCTGTGTGCCAAGGTCTATCTGTCGGTTTATCAGGAATATTGCGGCATTGCCGTCATAGACTGCGCCACCGGAGAGCTGCTGTTCCTGCGTGATGATGTGGAGCACCTGTGGTTTGATGATGACCGGTTTTATGCCGCCAAGACCAATGCCCAGATCTACGGAAACGATATTTATTTCGGCAGTCTGGAAGGCGGCAGCGTGGAGTGCATCACCACCGAGACCCTGGGCAGCGACACCGTAAGCTACAGCGTGCTGGAAGATTCAGGCTATCTGGTGCTTCATACGGTGGATGAGGAAAATCTTTCTACCACTGTTTACGATCTGTCCAACGGCGGCGTTTCCTGCCAAATGGCGCAGTACGATTATGTGACCTCCACACTTGCTTCCTTCTATATGGAGCAGGAGCAGCTGATTTTCGGTCTCCGGCCCGATGGATATTATTTTTCACCGGTGGTTATCGACCCCAAGGTGCTGACCTTTGATACACAGACCCGCACCCAAAATGCCCAATGGGGTGCGCTGGTGGATGAAGAGCTGCTCCAAGCATATCAGCAGGAGAAAGCCGGACCGGAGCTGCCCTCCCAGCTGCAAAGCCAACGGGAACGGGCAGACGCGCTGCAGGAGAAATACGGTGTTAGGATTCTCGTGGGAGAACAGATCCTCGGTCCGTGGGGGACTCAGGCACAGGTGGAGGAAGAGTCCCAGCGAATTGATGCGGCACTGACCTGTCTGGATGCCGCCCTGGCGCTATATCCGCAGGGCTTCCTCGCCCAGTTCCGCAACGGTGCGAAGGAGGGGGGACTGTACATATGCCTGACAGGACGCATTGATGGAGACCTGTCTCCCATCGGAAGGTCCAGACGCAGCGGCGACCGGTATGATATTGCCATCGATATCACAGTGGATGGTCTGGAACGAACCGTCCACCATGAGCTGTGGCATTCCATTGAAATGAAGCTGTCCACCGATAGCTTTGACCATCCCCAGTGGACGGCGTGTAATCCCGCCGGCTTCCAATACTACGGCAGCTACGACAGCGGCTACGGTAATTTGACCCAGTATACCTTTGAAAAAAGCGGATCGGCTTGCTATTTTGTGGATGCCTATTCGAAAATCAATGGAACGGAGGACCGGGCAAGGCTGATGGAGTATGTGATGGCAACAGATGCGGCAGGACTGCTCCAGTCTCAGGCTCTGCGGCAGAAGCTGCAGATCATGAGCAAGGCGATCCGGGATCATTTTAACACCGACGGCTGGCAGACACCCTATTGGGAGCGGTATTTCTGACCGTTTGCTGCGTTTTAGCGGCGGTCAACAGGTCTGCAAAGGCGTAAACAAGGGGGACGGTAGGCACTGTTCTTGGGGAGGTTCTCCGGATTATTGACGAGTGGTAGAGAATACCTTATGAAAAATACCATAGAAATTGGGGAAAACTCCTTCCCCCTCCGTTGACGATATGACAATACCCACAAAATTGCTCGCTTTTTTTGCAATAAAACGTCAAAAGGTACTTGCAAAATGTGCAAAACTGAGGTATAATGATAGGGCAATTTTGTGAAATGCGTATTTGTGCATTATTCTAAGGAGGACCTTCCCATGTCCAACAGTGTTTTTCAGAGTGTGATGATGCAGCTGAAGGATGTAACTGACCGCACCTTCGGCATTATGGATATCGACGGCTATGTGATCTCCTGCACCGATATGTCCATGCTGGGTGAGCGGTGGCAAGATGCGGCACTGAAGGTCGCCAATTCTGCTGAGAGCATCGTCACTTTTGGTCAGAAGACCTTTAAGGCAATTGTTAATGGCTCCAATTTCTTCGAATACGGCGTGTTCTGCACCGGCGATGATGAGACCGCCCGGGCTTACTGCAACATGGCATATGTTGCGCTGAATGATGCCAAGGTGTATTATGAAGAAAAGCATGACCGGGGCACCTTTGTCAAGAATATTATCATGGACAATATTCTTCCCGGCGATATCTACATCCGTGCCAAGGAACTGCATTTCGCCACCGATGTGCCCCGTGCCGTGTTTTTGATTCGCCAGTTGGGGAATAACGATGTGACAACGGTGGACGTACTGTCCGGTATGTTCCCGGATAAGCTGCAGGATTTTGTTCTGAGCATCAATGAAAGTGATGTGGTCATCGTTAAGCAGATCGCCGGCAGCACCACTCAGGAGGATCTGGAAAAGATTGCCCAGAATTTGGAGGATACCCTTCGCAATGAGCTGTCTATCAAGTGTGTCATCGGCATCGGAACCGTGGCTGAACACCTGCGCTCTCTGGCAGACTCCTATAAGGAAGCGCAGACCGCTATCGATGTGGGGAAGGTCTTCGATACAGAAAAAAGCATCATCAACTATGAAAATCTGGGCATCGGTCGTCTGATCTACCAGCTGCCCACCACTCTGTGTGAGATTTTCCTGTCCGAGGTCTTCAAGAAAAATTCCATCGATTCTCTGGATCAGGAGACTCTGTTCACCATCAACAAATTCTTTGAAAACAACCTGAACGTTTCCGAGACCTCCCGGAAGCTCTTCGTCCACCGGAATACGCTGGTCTACCGTCTGGAAAAGATCAAAAAGCTCACCGGTCTGGATCTGCGGCAGTTCGATCACGCCATCGTTTTTAAGGTGGCACTGATGGTCCGTAAATACCTGTCCTCCAGAGAGGCACGCTGATCGAGTTTATAAGCAGACTGCTATACTACCGGCAGTCTGCTTTTTAATTCTCGAAGGTTAATCGTAAATTAATAAATAATTCACCGATGTGCATTGACTTCAATTTTAGAATGTGTTACAATTTGGTTACACTTTTGATGGAGATAGAACACCATGATTGAGTTTAGTAACGTGACGAAATCTTATAGTGTGGGCACCAAAGCACTGCGCGGTGTCTCCATGCAAATTGAAGACGGGGAATTCGTCTTCCTGGTGGGACCTTCCGGCTCCGGTAAATCCACCATCATCAAGCTGATCACCGGCGAGCTAAAGCCGACCAGCGGTTATATCCATGTGAACGGTTATTCTCTGGAGCGAATCCGAAAGCGTGAGATTCCTTACCTGCGCCGTACCGTGGGCGTTGTGTTCCAGGATTTTAGATTGATCGAGAATATGACGGTGTATGATAATGTGGCATTTGCCATGCGAGTGGTGGGAGCGAGCACCGCGGAGATCAGAGCCCGTGTTCCCTATGTGCTGAATCTGGTGGGATTGGAGCATAAGAGCCGCCGTCATCCCGGTGAGCTTTCCGGCGGTGAACAGCAGCGTCTGGCTATCGCCCGTGCCCTTGTGAATAACCCCTCCACCATCATTGCCGACGAGCCCACGGGTAATCTGGACCCAGCCCGCTCTCTGGAGATCATGACCCTCCTGCAGGAGATCAACAATCTGGGGACGACGATGCTGGTTGTCACCCATGAGAAGAATTTGGTGGAAGAATTCAGCAATCGGGTCATCACCATCGACGATGGATTGATCAGCAGCGACAGAATGGACGGACATTACGAATATGAAGATCAATAATATTGGATATTTGCTGAAAGAGGGCATCCGTGGTATTTTCCTTCACGGCTTCATGTCCTTCGCTGCCGTCATTGTTACGGTGGCATGTCTGCTCATTGTGGGCAGCTTTTCTATCTTGGTATATAATGTAAATATCATGGTGGATGAATTGAACCAGACCAGTGAGATCTTGGCGTTTGTAGATGATACCAAAACCTACGCCGAGGCGCAAAGTGTTGAGACCAAGATCCGGCAGATCGAAAATGTATATCAAGCCAATCTGGTTTCCAGGGAAGACGCTTTGGCGGATTTCATTGCGGATCATGAAGGGGATGCCGCCTTTGCGGGGTTGGAGCCGGATGTGCTGCGGCATCGGGTGGTTGTGATTTTGGAGGATAACACCCGTATGGAGGAAACAGTCAGTGAAATTCGGCTGATTTCCGGTGTGGATGATGTTTCCGCCGCCTATGAGCTGGCGGAGGGCTTCTCCACCATGAAGAACGTGCTGCAGATCATCTCCATCGGTGTCATTGCGGTGCTGCTGTTGGTGTCACTGCTGATCATTTCCAATACGGTCAAGCTGGCCATGTACGATCGCCGGGATGAGATCGCCATTATGAAAATGGTGGGTGCTACCAATGGCTTTATTCGCCTCCCCTTTGTGGTGGAGGGCTTTACGCTGGGCATGCTGGGTGCGGCCATTGCTTTCGCGGCAGAATGGCTGATGTACGATTTTCTGATACGGCGCATTGAAGCGGTGGACAGCCTTCAATTGTTCAACCTGGTGCCCTTCCAGGAGCTGCTGCTGCCAATGATCTGCGTCTTTGCCGGTGCAGGCCTCTTTGTAGGCATCGTGGGCAGCTGGACCTCGATCCGAAAGTTTATGAATGTTTGATCGTCACGAAGGAGCTGTTATGAAAGGGAAAAAGTTAATTGTATCGATCCTCGCTCTGATATTGGTGGGAGCCATGGTGCTGGGCATTGTGATCAGTCTTCTGCCTCAACAAGCCAGTGCGGTGACCTCCGGCGAGCTGAAGGAGCAGTTGGACGCACTGCAGGCTGAAAAGGATGCCATTTCGGAGCAGCTTCGGGATCTGGAAGCCCAGCAGTCCGAAAACCGTGAGGATATCAAGGGCATTATGGAGCAAAAGGCAGTGATCGAGCAACAGATCGCCTTACTCTATGAGGAAATTTCCAATGTAAATGAGCAGATCTCTGCCTATAGCTTGCTGATCGCTGATAAGCAGACAGAGCTGGAGGAAGCACAGGCCCGGCTGGATGAGCTGACGGTGGAAAACCGGGAGCGTCTGAGAGCCATGGAAGAAGAGGGTGAGCTGTCCTATTGGTCCGTCATCTTCAAGGCCAACAGCTTCTCCGATCTGCTGGATCGGGTGAGCATGGTCAAGGAGATCGCCGCTGCTGACCAACGCCGACTGGACGAAATGAACCAAGTGGCGCAGCAGGTTCTTGAGAAACAGCAGGAACTGGAAACCGAAAAAGCCCAGCTGGAGAAGACCAGAGAAGAGCTGAAGCAGTCCCAGACACTGTTGGATGCAAAGAACGCCGAGACAGACCAGCTGCTGGCTGATCTGGTGGCGGTCTGTGAGGATATGAAGCAGCTTGAGCGTGATTTTGAAGCGGAAGAGGATGCTTTCCTGACACAGATCGCCTTAACGGATCAGCTGTATCAGGATAAGCTGGCGGAGGAGGCTGAGATCTCCCGTCAGGCATCCATTCAGGCATCTATTCAGGCCTCTGTTGAAGCCTCCATTCAGGCATCCATTCAGGCCTCCATTGAAGCCTCTATTGATGCTTCCATTAAGGAGTCTGTGGCGGCTGCCGAGGAGGAGTCTCGTCGGCAGGAGGAGTCTCGTCGGCAGGAGGAAGCCACGCGGCAGACAGAGACCACGAAGCAGACAGAGGCTGAAAATGAGGACGAAGACGGTAAGAATGAGGAGACCACCGAGGGCAATACCATCACCAGCTCCCCCGGTAAGCCCAGTTCCAGCGGCGGTTGGATCAAGCCTGTTGCGTATACCTATATCAGCAGTCCCTTTGGCTATCGCTGGCACCCGGTCACCGGTGAGTGGTCGATGCACAAGGGCGTGGATATGCCCATGCCCACCGGCACTCCCATTTATGCCAGCCGCAGTGGCTATGTGACCATCGCCACCTATCACTCCACCGCAGGCAACTATGTGACCATCAACCATCAGGATGGGTATTCCAGTGTTTACATGCACATGACCCATGATGTGGTTTCTGTAGGTGAGTATGTCAAGGCCGGTCAGCTGATTGGCTATGTGGGCAGCACCGGCCGTTCTACCGGTCCTCATCTGCATTTCGGCATCAGCTATAACGGTACATACGTCAATCCGATGGATTACCTGTGATGCTGCCGGGAAATTGCTTATATAAAATGACCATTCCCACAGCCTTACGGGGCTGTGGGAAAAATTATCTTTGAGGTGAAGTCTAATGAAAAAATATGTATTGCGCACGGTGTCCTATGTGCTGGTGGCGGTGCTGGCCTCCGTGGCTACCCTGGCTGCCGATTATGCTCTGGAGGATCATAAGCTGGATGAGCTGCAGCAGCTGCTGACCAGTCGGTATATTGGAGAGATTGACGAAAAGGCAATCTCCGATGGCGCGGCCGAGGGAATGGTGGACGCGCTGGGAGATGAATGGAGTCATTACCGGACAGCGGAAGAGTACCAGCTGTATCTGGATACCATGTCCAATTCCTATGTGGGCGTGGGTGTGACCATTGCGCTGCGTGAGGATGGTCTGGGACTGGATGTCACAGAAGTCACCGATGGCGGACCTGCTCAAACAGCCGGTGTTTTGGCAGGAGACCGGCTGATTGCGGTGGACGGGCAGAGCATTGAAGGGATGAGCGTCAGTGAGGTGGCAGAGCTTGTCCGGGGACAGGAGGGTACCACGGTGACGCTGACGCTGGTGCGCCAGGAGCAGACGGTCTCTCTGGAGGTCCTGCGCCAGAGAATGGAAACGGTGGTGGCATCCGGGCAACTGCTGGAGGATGGCATCGGTCTGATCACCATTGAAAATTTTGATGACCGCTGTGCCCAGGAGGCCATTGCCGCCATTGAGCAGCTTCGCCAGCAAGGAGCGCAGGCATTGATTTTCGATGTCCGGAATAACCCCGGCGGCTATAAGCATGAGCTGGTGGAGCTGCTGGATTATTTGCTGCCTGAGGGACCGCTGTTTCGCAGCGTGGACTATCGGGGCGTAGAGAGTGTGGATGAGTCCGATGAGAGCTTTCTGGATATGCCCATGGCGGTGCTGATGAACCTGCACTCTTATTCGGCGGCGGAATTTTTTGCTGCCGCCCTCAGTGAGTACGATGCTGCCTTGTTGGTGGGAGAGCAGACCTATGGAAAAGGATACTTCCAGAACACCTTCAAGCTGGACGATGGCTCTGCTGTGACCCTGTCTGTTGGAAAATACTACACCCCCAATGGTGTCAGCCTGGCAGGGGTGGGCTTGACTCCGGATATCGAGGTATCGGTGGATCAGCAAATCGCGGCACAGATCGCATCGAATACCTTGCAGCCCCAAGAAGACCCTCAAATCCAAGCTGCGGTTAATGCCCTGAAAAACCCTTGACTTAGGGGAGAAAATCAACTATAATGGAAAAAGTTATGGATAATCAATTGCAGAAAGGATTGTTTCAATATGGCAAAGGAATATAAAATTACAAGTCTGCGTCTGGCAGAGCTGGAAAAAGAACTGAACTATTTGAAGACCACCCGGGAGCGTGAGATCGCCGCCATGATCGCGGAGGCTCGTTCCTATGGTGACTTGTCCGAAAACTCTGAGTACGATGCTGCCAAGAATGAGCAGGCAAAGCTCTACGGCCGCATTGCCGAGATTGAGGACATCCTCTCCCATGCCGTCATCATCGAGGATGAGAACGAGGCCACCGGTCGTGTGGGCTTGGGCTGCACCGTTACCGTTGAGGACGCCCAGGGCAACCGTACCTCCTATCGAATCACCGGCTCCCAGGAAGCAAACCCCATGGAGGGCAAGCTTTCCGATGACTCTCCCTTCGGCAGAGCAGCAGTGGGCAAGTCCGTTGGCGAGAGCTTTACCGTCAATGCGCCCAACGGTGCATATACCATGAAGGTCGTTGAAGTAACACGAGAGGGATAAAAATTATGGCTAAGTTTGTACCGCAGGCAGAAGTGCCTGTTTCTGAGCAGGCTGCCATCCGCCGTGAAAAGCTGGCAGCACTGCGGGCAGAGGGACGGGATCCCTTTGTCCAGACAAAGTATGATTTTAATGCGGATTCCGCTGCCATTAAGGCAGACTATGAGGCATATGAGGGCAAAATCGTTCGTGTTGCCGGTCGTCTGATGAGCAAGCGCGGTCAGGGTAAGGTCATGTTCTGTGATCTGCAGGACTGCTCCGGTCGGATTCAGCTGTTCGTCAAGATCGACGAAATGGGTGAGGAAGAATATAACCGCTTTAAGAAGAACGATATCGGCGACATCGTGGGTGCCGAGGGTGAGGTCTTCAAGACCAAGACCGGTGAAATTTCCGTGCGCACCAAGAGTATCACCCTGCTCAGTAAGTCCCTGCTGCCCCTGCCCGAAAAGTACCACGGTCTGACGGATAAGGAGCTGCGCTTCCGTCAGAGATATGTGGATCTGATGGTGAATCCGGACGTGAAGCAGAATTTCATCATCCGCAGCAAGTTCATTAAGTTCATGCGCTCTTATCTGGACAACATGAATTACATCGAGGTAGAGACCCCGGTTCTCAATACCATTGCCGGCGGTGCCGCTGCCCGTCCCTTTGTTACTCATCATAACACGCTGGATATTGATATGTTTATGCGTATCGCCACTGAGTTGCCTTTGAAGCGGCTGATTATCGGCGGTATGGACCGGGTCTATGAGATCGGCAGAATTTTCCGTAACGAGGGCATGGACCCGAAGCACAATCCGGAGTTTACCACGGTGGAGCTGTACCAGGCATACGCCGACTTCCATGATATGATGGACATTGCCGAGGGAATCATCTCCGGTGCCGCCAAGGAAATTCTGGGCAGCTACCAGGTGGAGTGGATGGGTGAGAGCATCGATCTGACCCCCGGCTGGCGGCGGCTGACCATGGTGGATGCGGTCAAGGAGTATGTGGGCGTGGACTTTGGTGCCATTACCGATGATGCCGAGGCAGTGGCTGCGGCGAAGGCTGTGGGCGTAGAGCTGGCAGATGCTGCTGAGAAGACCTGGGGCAATGCGCTGTACGCCTGCTTCGACCAAAAGGTGGAGGCGCATCTGATTCAGCCCACCTTCATCACCATGTACCCGGTGGAGGTCTCTCCGCTGACCAAGAGATCCCCCGAAGATCCCCGTCTGACGGAGCGGTTCGAGCTGTTCGTGTGCCACAGCGAGCTGGCAAACGCCTATTCCGAGCTGAACGACCCCGTGGACCAGAGAGACCGGTTTATGAAGCAGGTAGAGCAGCGTGAACGGGGCGACGATGAAACGGAAATGCTGGACGAAGACTTCCTCAACGCCATGGAATACGGCATGCCCCCCACAGGCGGCATGGGCATGGGCATCGACCGTGTCGTAATGATGCTGACCAACTCCGATACCATCCGGGAAGTGATTCTGTTCCCCACCATGAAGCCTATGGCTGACTAAAACCCCTGTTTTTAGGCGGTTTTGAGTGAGTTGAGGGCTACAGAAGCCGGGTTTACCAATTATTTACCTAAAATGCAAGAGAAAGTGCCGCCAAAAAACGGCACTTTCTTTTTGCTATTGTATTTATGGAAAAGCTGCACGGCGATATTACCATTCAGGGCATCTGAACCGAAAGCATTTTAAGTGACATAAAAGAGAGGATAAGTACATGGCAAGAGTATCGACTAAGGAGAATAAGAACATATACCAAACGACTCGGGAAGGGTTGAAGCTGACAAGAGAAGCTGCCAGCGACCTGCTGGAGACCATTGCTCCTGAGCGAATCGAGAAGATCGAGAATGAACGGAGCTTGCCTCACCCGGACGAAGTGCTGGTTATGGCACAAAAATACAAACAGCCCAGTGTGTGTAACTATTATTGTGCCAATCAGTGCCCTATTGGACAGCAGTATGTGCCGGAAATCAAGATCAAGGATCTGTCTCAGATCGTTCTGGAGATGCTGGCGTCCCTGAACTCTATGTATAAAGAAAAGGATCGGCTGATCGAGATCACGGTGGACGGAAAGGTCTCCGGTGATGAACTGTCAGACTTTGTTGCGATTCAGGAACAACTGGAAAAAATCTCGGTAGCAGTGGAGACACTGCAGCTTTGGTGTGAGCGAATGCTGGCCATCGGAGCCATCGATCCTGAGCAGTACCAAGCATATCGGGACGCGATGCGAGCAGAGCAAAGCTAATTTGCTGCCAGCAGAAAAATACCGTCTTTATTTTGCTGTTTCTTTCCTGTATTTCCATCATTACCCCTGATACAATATGAGCATCACATGTATATCGTCGTTGCGAATCCGGTTACCGAATCCTATAAAGGGCTGCTACTATGGATGTATTTTTTGTGAGAAAGTATGAGGTTGATGAATGAAACTGTTATTTAAGCAGAGATTTTTTTCGTGGTTTGACAGCTACGATATTTATAACGAGGCAGGTCAAACTGTCTATACCGTCAAAGGTCAGCTCGCCTGGGGTCACTGCCTTAAGATCTACGATGCTTGGGGCAATGAGATCGGCACCGTCAAGGAGCGGATCCTAACGTGGCTTCCCAAGTTCGAAATGTACTTAGGAGACCGTTATATCGGTTGCATCAGCAAGGAGTTTACCTTCTTCCGGCCGAAGTTCAATATCGACTGTAACGGATGGCAGGTGGATGGCGACTGGTTCGAGTGGGACTATCAGATCCTGGGTGGCTCCGGCAGACCTGTTGCCAATGTCTCGAAGGAACTGTGGAACTGGACCGACACCTATGTGATCGATGTGTACGATCCGCAGGATGCACTCTGTGCCTTGATGCTGGTGCTTGCAATTGATGCGGAAAAGTGTTCGAGGAATGACTGATTTGGTGAAGGATGGTAATATTATTGTGTACTACTGTGCCAACTGCCGGAAGTCATAGTGGGCAGACTGAATTGAGAGGAAATCAACTATGGAAAAAAGACTATATAAATCGAGTACAAATAAGATGATCGATGGTGTCTGCGCAGGCATTGCAGAATACTTTAGCATTGATCCTACTTTGGTTCGGCTAGGTGCTGTCGTTTTGACCTGCGCCGGTGGCAGCGGCATTCTGGCATATATCATTGGGGCAATTATCATTCCCCGTAATCCGAACTGAGGAATATGAATATGAAAGAGAACAAAAAGAAGAAGGTACAATGGCAACAGTGGATCGGCATGGGCTTCTTTATGCTGATTGGTGCTGCCTGCGGCTTTTTGATGGTAATGTACATAGAAGAAGGTGCCTCTGTAGATCGACCGATACATAAGGAACTCCTGACACTTACCGGACTATTGCTGGGAATGTATGTGTCCATCTTCCTCCAGCTGATCGTCCATGAAGCTGGACACTTGGTATTTGGCCTCAAATCTGGCTACCAGTTCTCTTCCTTCCGGGTTGGGAGTTTTATGTGGCTCAAAGAAAATGGGAAGATTGTACATAGAAAGCTTAGTCTAGCCGGCACTGGTGGACAATGTCTTATGGTGCCTCCGGAAATGAAGAATGGCAAGATCCCTGTCATCCTCTACAATTTGGGTGGCTGTATTATGAATCTAATCGTCAGTGCAGTATTCTTGGGGGTATACCTGATAGTGGATTCCGGCAGCATACTATCTATCCTATCCTTGGTGATGGCACTGATCGGTGTGGTTATTGCTCTCATGAACGGCATCCCTATGCGGATGGGCACGGTGGATAACGATGGCTACAACGCCTTGTCTCTTGGTAAGAGCAAGGATGCTATGTATGCCCTTTGGCTCCAGCTGAAGGTCAATGAGCAAATTTCTAAGGGCAGCCGCTTAAAAGATATGCCAGATGAATGGTTTGCCGTTCCTTCGGATGAAGCCATGCACAATAGTATGGTGGCGGCCCAAGGCGTTTTTGTGACTAATCGTCTGATGGATCAACAGCGGTTTGTAGAAGCAGACCAACTGATGGCACATCTTTTGGAGATTGAAAGTGGTATTATTGGTTTGCACCGGAACTTGATCATCTGCGACCGGATTTACTGCGAACTGATCCGAGAGAATCGAAAAGAAGTCTTGGCCAGAATGCTTACTAAAGAGCAGATCAAGTTTATGAAGGCAATGAAGAAATTCCCGTCAGTGGTCCGCACAGAGTATGCTTACGCCTTATTGGCTGAGAAGGATAAAACAAAGGCTTCAAGCATTTTGACTCTATTTGAGAAAATTGCGAAGACCTACCCCTATCCCAGTGATATTCAATCTGAGCGCGAACTGATTGGCATTGCAGACAATGCAGCGCAGGAGACATGATTACGAAATCAAATTGGAAAGAGACACCGAATAGATCACAGCTACTGAAAACCCCGACACCTTCAACGGATAATCCGACCTGCGAAGCATCTGATCCAAAACAAATAGATTTCAGGAGGACGAAATGGGATTCAAGAATAAGATAGCCCAATATCGCGAATACAAGAACGGTGTCAGCCACTGTACCTTTAATCCGGAAGGACCGGGAGTTGTGCGGATCCATCTGGTACCCCCGAAATTCCGTCTCTTTCGTTCCAGTGCATATATTGTCATTCTCAACGGATATTATCTCTTGCCCATCGGCTATTCCTGGGCATTGATCCTGTCCTACTTCATGAAGGAAGTCAACAGGTATGACGGAAAGCCCATCAATGAGTCCGATGAGGATATGATCGTGAATAACACCATTCGCAGCGTCCGGAAGGTTTATCCGTCCGTAGCAGAAGCTGATATCCGGGAGGATATGGAGGAATTACTGGATGTGTTGTTTGCGGTAGCGCGCGGCGGCGATCCGGAAATGGAGATCGAGAAGCTGTCCATCCGTGCCTATGGCAAGAATATGACTGCACCTCACCGGATGGATCTGATGGTCAGTGCCATGACAGATGAAGCTGGCAGATGGCAGTGCAACCAGAAGTGTGTGTTCTGCTATGCGGCCGGACAGAAGATGGCAACAACGAAGGAGCTTTCAACCCAGCAGTGGAAGCAGGTGATCGACTGTCTGGAATCTGCCCGGGTGCCTATGGTCACCTTCACCGGTGGCGAACCGACACAGCGCCGCGACATTGCGGAACTGGTAGGCTATGCAAAACGAATGGTGACCCGTCTGAATACCAACGGTGTCAACCTGACACCGGAGCTGGTTCGGGATTTAAAGACAGCCGGACTTGACAGCCTGCAAGTGACCCTGTATTCCCACAATGAGGTGATCCACAATGCTCTGGTCGGAAGTAGTCACTTTGCTGATACGATCCAAGGTATCCGCAATGCTGTTGAAGCTGGACTCGATATCAGCATCAACACACCCCTGTGTAAAAAGAATGCCGACTACGATAAAACACTTGCCTTCATCCACTCCCTCGGAGTTCGATTCGTCACCGTCAGTGGACTGATTTGCACCGGTATGGCAGGGATCAATCACAAGGAGTATGATCTCGCCGCCGAAGAACTGTATAGGATCGTTCGGAAAGCCAAAGAATTTTGCAATGAAAACGAGATGGAGATAGACTTCACATCTCCGGGTCTGCTCCCAAAGGAGAAGCTGGAAGCGTTGGGTATGAATGTGCCGATGTGCGGTGCTTGCCTGAGCAATATGGCGATTGCGCCGGATGGCACGGTGGTTCCCTGCCAAAGCTGGCTCGGAGCCGACGCTGCTCTTGGGAATATCTTGGAAACTTCTTTCAAGAAGATATGGAAGCATCCGATGGCGGTCAAGCTGCGCCGTATGACAGAGGAACAGGCACTGCGGTGTCCATTCAGAGCAAAGAAGGGCGGTGATCGGACATGAAAAAGGGACGTGTCAACGCAAAATACGAAGAAAAGTACATCAAGACAAACCGGACATTTCCGGTGAGCAAGGCTATCCTGATGGTAGTCATTCTGGTGATCCAGATTGGCATTATCATCGCGGCCTTCCACTTTGATCCACAGCCCCAGGATATCATCCGTCAATATAATGTGACCGTTGATACCCGGGATGATGGCTCTCTTGATATCCACTACCATTTTGTATGGGAGGCGGTGGATACCTCTGAAGAACTGACCTGGATCGAAATCGGTATGGCCAACAGTAACTACACAGTCTATCCTGAGTCCGTATCGGATACCATTTATCAGTATACGCAAGAGGACCATGACGGCGAAGTATATCTGGTGCTGGATCTGGATCGTGCCTATACTGGCGGCGAGGTGCTGGAGTTTTCCTTTAAGGTCAATCAGAAGGATATGCTTTGCAAGGACAGTAAGGGTTACTTCTACGAGTTTGTTCCCGGTTGGTTCAATTCCACTCCGGTTGAGAGCTATACCTTCCGTTGGGCAGAAGACGGAAGGATCCAATCGGTGTCAGGCGCTCAACAGCAAGATGGTTATTATACCTGGAGCGGCAGTTTTGATTGCGGCGACTATGCACTGATGGGTGTGCGCTATGGACAGGACAGCTTCACCGGGTGCAGCACTGTGCCGTATCAAGCCTTTGATGATGGCGGTGCTTGCAATTCCCTAAATGAGGAGAAGATTGCTGTGATCGTGCTGGCGGTCCTCGGAGCCGTGTTTTTGAGTATTATCCAAGTTTGGGCAGTGGACAGCGTGGTTTCCTATCACCGCGGACGGGGCTTTCTTACCGGACACGGCTATCATGTCCACGCCTACGGTAGATCCAATCCCTATTACATCCGGGCGAGAGATCGGCACAATGCAGCCCAAACAAGGAAATCCGGTGGACGCAGCGGCGGTGGATGCGCCTGTGCCTGTGCCTGCGCCTGCGCAGGTGGCGGAAGAGCGGGCTGTAGCCAGAAGGATACTTACAGCAAAACAAAGTAATATAAAAACAACCGCAACAAAATTCTATTATGTCAGAAGGGGCTGTCTCAAAACGAT
>CAZENN010000015.1:0-26475 GCA_964513605.1 uncultured Oscillospiraceae bacterium | reverse complement strand
AAAAGGAATGAGAGAAAATGAGTGAAATGCTTCAGGAAAAACCTGTACAGAAAAAACGGATGCTCTCCGGCATCAAGCCCTCCGGAGATCTGACCCTTGGCTCCTACCTGGGTGCCGTTAAGAATTGGGCAGAGCGTGCGGAGGAATACGACTGCTTCTACTTTATGGCAGACCTTCACGCCATTACCGTTCGGCAAAATCCGGCGGATCTGCGTCGGCGTACTTTGGAGCAGTTGGCACAGTACATTGCCTGCGGTCTGGACCCGGAGAAGAACACCCTCTTTATCCAGAGCCATGTCCACCAGCATGCAGAGCTGGGCTGGGTGCTGGATTGCTATTCCATGTTCGGTGAGCTGAGCCGCATGACCCAGTTTAAGGACAAGTCCGCCAAGAATGCGGATAATATCAACGCCGGTCTGTTTACATACCCCAGCCTGATGGCAGGTGATATCCTGCTGTATCAGCCTGATCTGGTTCCTGTGGGCGAGGATCAGAAGCAGCACGTTGAGCTGACCCATGTGATCGCCCGTCGGTTCAACAGTATTTACGGCGATGTCTTTAAGATTCCTGAGCCTTTTATTCCCAAGGTGGGTGCCCGTGTCATGAGCCTGACCAATCCTCTGGCGAAGATGTCCAAGTCCGAGAATGAGGATACGGGCCGTGTTCTGCTGATGGATGCTCCGGAGGTCATTATGAAGCAGTTCAAGCGAGCCATCACCGATTCCGATACGGAAAACTGTGTCCGCTATGACAAGGAGAACAAGCCCGGTGTGGCGAACCTGATGACCATTTATTCCGCTGTCACCGGAAAGACCTTTGAGCAGATCGAGAACGAGTTCATTGGCTGTGGCTATGGCAAGTTCAAGCCTGTGGTGGGTGAAGCGGTGGTAGAGCACCTGCGTCCCATCCGGGAAGAGTCCACCCGACTGATGAAGGATAAGGCATACCTGGAAAGCGTCTACCGGGATGGTGCGCAAAAGGCAAGCTATGTGGCGGAAAAGACTCTGCGTAAGGTTTATAAAAAGGTTGGTTTTGTTGCAAAATAAGGAAAAGCTGCTGTATTTGATGGAATGCTCCTCAAATACAGCAGCTTTTTATTGCGCCAGAAGCCCATAGTCCGGGATGCCATAGCCACGAATGGTGGGGGCATTCACCGGCAGATACCGATAGGAAACAGCATCGCCGTAGTTGCCCTCGATTATTTTCATCATTCGCCCCTTGGTTCCTACCACAATGCCCACATGGTCTGACCAGCCGGTGCAGTCCCCGGAAAGGCTGGTGTCAGAGCGACAGTAATAGATGATATCTCCGGGCAGGGGCTTGTGATCGTCCGCCTCCTGCCAGGTGCCCAGCTGCTGGAACAGCCCAATCTGACGCTCGCAGCCGCATTCCGTGGGGATGATCTGGGTCAGACCGGCCTCAATGGCGGATGCACTGACAAAGGTGGCACACCATTGGTCATCATATTGGACCTGATAGCCCTGTGCCAAAGGCTCATAACTGTTGTACAGGTCAATGATGGGCTGGTGGCTTCCGTCTTCCTCATTACAGCCCAGCCACGCCTCTGCCGCCGCGACCAGACTTTGACGCAGGGCTTTTTCTCCCTCCGGCAGGGACTGCTCAAAGCCGTATTCCGCGTTTCTGTAATATAACCAGATACCGCCGATGATCAGTCCGAGGGTCAGGACCGGAGCGGCAATGGCAATGATGATCTTCTTTCGTTTCTTCATGGTCAGCACCTTCTTTTGGGATGCTCCTATTATAGCAACGGGGATGGTGAAATACAATGGGCGAAATTTAACCTTTTATTAACTTTTCTCGAAGACTACATAAAGAAATAAAGGGCCAGGGTCAGTAAAGCCGTATTCTGTTCCTCGGCACAGTCTCCTGCCATCAGCAGAAGCAGCAGCACCACGATCAGATCTCCGGTGTCAAAATCCTTTGGCAGCAGCCTTCTTAAAAAGCCGGTGACGCTGGTATCCTCATGCCGGGTGGGGGGATTTCTGCGGTAGCTGCGTGGATTGCTTCGTCTGGGGGGCGGTGTGGGCTTTTGTGGGAGCGGAATTGGCTCCGGTTCCGCTGGGCAAGGAGGCGATTGGTGTGGCGGAGGTGCTTGGGGACGACGTTCCTCCACCCGATTTCTCCGAAAGCTGCCGTCGGGCTGGGGGGTGTAACGGTTATACATGGGATTCACCTGCCTGTTTGATATTGGGATGTAGCCAGAAACCCGGAGGCCATCTGAGCAACTCTTGCCGCACGCATGGCTTTTTCCAGCTTTCCAATTCGCTCCCGGCTCAGATAGGGACCAAGAGCCTTGAGCAGAGTGCGCTGATTGGAGTCGATATTGCCCTGCTGTGCAAAACCGGAAAGCTGTTTGAGCATCCCCAGATCGATTTGGGGACTGGGATCATTCTGGGCAGGGGGAGCGGACTCGGGCTGTGAGGAGCCGGTGGCGTTTAAATTTTGCGCCATAGTCATGATCTGCTGCATCATTTTCGGATCATTTAGAACGGATGCAAGCCGTTCCTCCAGTTCAGCCATGGGATCGCCCTCCTAATTGAGAAAGAAGTGCCTGAGCCTCCTGGGAGGAGAGAGCATCGGACATGGTCTGCTTTGCCTGTGCGTAACGCCCTGCCGCCGCTTCCTCAGCGGCCTTTTGCAGCTGGGCACTGTTTTGTGTCTTCAAAAAAGCGATGAGCCGTTGCCCAGCCTCACTGTTTGCCAGCTTCATAATATCTTCCATGGAAAAATTTTCGGAATTTTTCTTCATAACCTTGCCTCCTGTCAAAATGCCTGTTATAATAAAGCAATCATTTTTAGATCAGTATTACTATATGCAAACAGGAGGGGGATGGTGAACAATGAAAATTCTGGTGCTGTCGGATTCTCATTCTTCGCTGAGCTTTATGCGCCTGTGCATTCGGAGCGTAAAGCCCAATGCGATCATTCATCTGGGGGATTATTTTGACGATGGTTCTGCCATGGCAGAGGAATTTCCCCATATTCCATTCTATCATGTCCCCGGCAATTGCGACCGCTTTCTCAATATTATGGGGGTGCCGGAGACCTTGGTGGAGAAGGTCTGCGGTGTCCGGCTGTTTATGACCCATGGACACCTCCATAAGGTGAAGCAGGGACTGGGGTGTCTGCTTCGGGATGCGCAGCAGACCGGAGCGCAGGCGGTACTCTTTGGTCATACCCATAGCCCCTATTGCGAAAAGGACAGCAGCGGACTTTGGATCCTGAACCCGGGCAGCTGCGGCTATTTCGGCGGTTCCGGGGCGATCATCGAGGTGGAGAACGGGGAAATATCCGACTGCCGAATTATCAGGCAGCCGGATCTGATAGATGGATAGCCCCGGCGGTCACAGCAGAATCAGAAAGATCAAGGCGGTGATGGCACCAACAGCGGTGGCAACAGCCAGCGCACCGTCTATGAGCTTGCGCAGAAAGTAGCGGCGGCTGGCGGCATTGGGGTAGGCTGGGGCGGTGGTCACGGGACGGCGGACGGTAGCTGTTTTCATGTTCATTTCCTCCTTGATGGATGATGGTGCCCAAAGGATAACATAGAAACAGTACAATAAAACGGACTCAAAGAAACGGATGTTCGAAATTAAGGTAAAATCTCCATCTTGAAACCGAGAAGATGGTGTGGTATCATATGTGTAAAGCAATCAATACTGGGGAGGCTGACTATGAAAGAGATCAAAACTGCCGCTGGAAGTCCAAAGCCGGAATCCGGCAAGGCGTGGGCGGTCATTAAGAAGATCTGGAAATACATCTATATGTTCCGGGGTGTGATCATCTCCCTGCCGGTTGCGGTGATGGGGATCATTCTGGCATTCAAAAATGCGGGGCGACTGCCGGAGACGGTGGGAATCGAGTTGCTTGCCACCGGCGAATTTGCTACGACCATCTCCCGTACCACAGCGGTGCTGATTCCGTTGGCGGTGACGGGGGTATGTATCCTGCTTACCTGCGTCTCCAAGCGGACCTTGTTTCCGTGGATCATCAGCGCATTCTCCCTGGTACTGCCCGTTTTGATCTGGCTGACCAATATCTACCCGGCCTGATGATCAAAATACCCAAAGTTCAAAAAACGGCTGCATCCCAATTGGGACGCAGCCGTTTGACATGATGTGATCAGTCTTCCTCCTGAGGGGCAAAGAGCTTTTCCAGCCGGCTCATGGCGGATTTCATAGCGGTGTAGCTTTCCGCACTGACCATGGTGGTGCCTTTGGCTTCATATTCTTCAATGGCCTGTGGGATTCGCAGCAGACGGGTGGTCAAATCACCGTCCTCGTTTTCTTGATTGTCAATATAAACGGGAGTGTAGTCAAAGCCGGTGATTTTGGTATCTCCTGTCTGGTTATTCTTCGTGACTTGAAGATTCAGAACGATGGAGTAGGCAGTGCGGCTCCGGTCCGCATCTCCCAGAAGATCTCCCAGGGAGTAGGCAACCAAAGCTCCGGTCTGCTCATCGTAATCGATTTCCTGCACATAATGGGAATGGGTACCGATGATGGCATCCACCCCGTTTTCCTGCATCAGGGTAACGATTTTTTGCTGGGAATTACTGATCTGATTGTTGTATTCACTGCCCCAATGGAGCAAGGCGATGGTCACGTCCGGCTTGGCCTCGGCAACAGCATCCAGGATTTGAGTGATGCCTTCCGTGTCCACCGTCTGATAGGTGCTGTAATAGTCCTTATAGAGTACATTGACACAGCGTTCATTCCCCTCCGGCAGTCGCATACTGTCCATGCCCTTGGTAAATGCCACAAATGCCACCTTGACACCCCGGATGTTTCGCAGGGTGAAGCCGCCGGATTGCTCAGCCTCCTGTGCGGTTCCATAGGCACCCAAAGGCTCCATACCGGCACTGCGGATATTGGAAAGGGTTTGCTCCAGACCGATCATGCCGTTGTTGATGGAATAGGAGTTTGCGATTTGAAGCATATCCACACCGGAACGTGCCAGTGCCTGAGCCAGCTCCTGTGGTGCTTTGGCATCTTCCGCACCATAAGGCGCACCGCAAAGGCTGCCCTCAAAATTTACCACCGTATTGTCTGCCCCGGCCAGTGCCGGAAGCACATCCTGAAAAATGGCGGAATAATCATATCCCTCCGACGTATAACCCGCTTCCACCACCTTATTGGTGATGTTCACATCACCGGCAAAGGCAAGCTGAATCACCGTTTCCGGTTCGGTGGGCGTGTTACTCTGGGAGGAGGAAATAGCAGCGTCAGGATCTTCGGTGTTCGAATTACTGCCTGCCAGTAACAAAATCAAAAGGCAAAGGATGACCAGCAGCACCGCGCTAAAGCCTCCGATGATCAGACCTTTTCGCAGCTTTCTCTGCTTTTCCAGTCGTTTCTGCTCATCCAGCTTTCGCCGCTGCTGCCGCTTACGAATTTCATGGCTGTCCATCTCAGACTCCACCTCCTTGTAAATCGTGTCCGTTATTGTACAACATTTTTCCCGTTTGCACAAGCTTAAAGAAACGGAAAATTATGGAATAGACCGACTCGCCACAGCGGTGAGTCGGTCCTGGGATCAGATAGCGGTTCAATCGGCAGCATCTTCCGAATCTTCCTCCGGCATGTGCTTTTTGAATGCGCGCTCGATGAACCATGCCTGAGCGGTGACGGTGATGGCAGGCACCAGCAGCACCAGAACAGGGAAGAACCGCAGCAGAACCACAGCTGCGATGAACAGCACCAGAATCACGAAGGTAGTGGGCAGGTGGGCAATGGCATAGACGGCGGCTGAACGGTGCAGGCTTCCGAAGGTATGCTCAAACCGGGACTGAACCGGGATCAACCAAGCGAAAATCCCCAGAGGAATCAGCATGGTGACCAGATAGACCAGAGAATAGGCAGCCATGGTAGAGCTTTCCTGTCCCATAACAAACAGAATGCGATAGCCGTAAAACAGAACAAAACCGATGACCAGCCACAGCACATTGATGAGAAGACCCTTCAAGATCTCTCTTTTTAATGTCCGGAAGAACCGCCGGACGGCACCATCCTCGTTTCCCCAGATGCAGTGTGCAACGCTGTCATACAGGGAAATGGAGGCCGGAACAATGGTCAGCACCGGAAGGCAAAGCAGCAGCCAGACCATACTTAGGCAGAAAAAGTCGCCTACCTTGCTGAACCAGAACAGAAAGGGATTTTCTTTTTGATTTAAATTGTACATTGCGATTACGACCTTTATCTTTTTAGTGATTGAAACCTGTTCCATCATAGCATAAAACCTTGAAAATCACAAGGGCACAAAAAAGAAAAAAGGATTATTCTTGAAAGATTTACATTTACATTTTTCTCGTATCGTCTTAATAAAGGTATTGGACGATGAAGCAGGTATGACTCCGCAAAGCCGGGGGGTGGATGTATTTCCGGGATTTACGATGCTTCTTCGCCAATCACTTTGGGCGCGTTTCTGATTTGCGTTGCCGCTGTGCAGGTGCGTTGATGGCATTGGGATAAAGAAAACTTGCATCATCGGAGGAACGCCAGTTCCTCTGGTTTTTTTAGGCATTATGTTGTGAACAATGGACAGAAAACGATGAATTTACCTAAAAAACTTGATTATAGCTTGCAACTGTGGTATAATGCTCTTATAATGCGGATTTATGGGCATATAAGAGGTAACTGTTTTTCTATATGCAACATTTGTCATTGTGTGGCGAATATTTCACGGCATTTTTTTGAAAGATCGAAATGATTGAAACTGGAAAGGATCGGATATCATGCGCAAAAGGCTTTTGAAGCTCGTTTCTCTGACGCTGGCATTGGTTTTGTCAATTGTGGTGATCGCACCCGGCTCTGCTCAAGCGCAGGAAAGCAGCGCAGATCAGATCAGGCAGCAGATCAGACGTACTTACTCCAAAGCACTGTCCCTTTTTGGTCGATCTTCCTTTGATGGTTATTGCGGTACCTTGACCGGCTATCAGCTCTATATCCTTGGTATCACCGCCCAGCCTGACCTGAAGAACGGTAAGGATGGCTACGATACCTATTGTAATCAAAAAACCTCCACCGGCGGCTACGGCATTCGTGCGTATCCTGCCAGAAGCTGGACTCTCCGGGAGGCGTTGGATGATATTACGGATAACGGCACCCGGGACGCCTATAATATCCTTGTAGGCTTCCAGGCAACTCCCTCTGTCCGTGGTGGCAAATACGGACACTCCTGCGTGATTCATGCCATCATCGATGGTCAGGTCTATTTCGTGGAGAGTTATGATGTAAAGCTTAATGGCACTCGCTACAGCGAAGGCTCTCCCATCGTCTGCTCCATCGAAGACTTCTGCGCTTACTATAAGATGACGACCACCAAATTTGACGGCGTGATTCATTTTGGAGCCAAAGATTATGTGGATTTGTGTAACCGCTATCCTTCCAGCTTCTATGCCGCTGCCCTTGAAGCCGCCGAGGTAAGAAGCCAGCCCTGTACCGCCGAGGCAGACGACAGCTCCGAGCTAATCACCGTTCTGACTCCCGGTCAGCAGCTGCAGGTGGTCAGTACCGTAGAGAATACCCGAGGGGAGTACTGGTATCAGCTGGAAGGGACTGTCAGCGGCTACATTCGAGCGGAGCAGGCGAAGGTTCGCCAGTTCCTGTTTGATGATGTGACGGTGGAAAAGGTCAAAGCCCCTACGGTGCTCTGCTACGGTAAAAGCTATCAGATCAAGGGAGAGCTGCTGTCCACCGAGAATACCCTTTATACCGTTCGCTCTCAGGTTTACCGCATGGAAGGCTCGTCCATGGAGCAGGTCTGCGCCGCCTCTGACATTGTGGATGGCAAGTCCTACAATCTTAAGGGTAGTCTGATTGCTGAGGAACTGAAACTGGATGAGCTGGAACCCGGCAGCTATCGTTATGAGCTGGCCGCGGTGGTGGGCAACTACTACTATGAGAAGGGACAGCTGCAGACCCAGTGGGAGACGGTATCCGTCTGGAATTCCGACTTCCGGGTGACGCAGGAGAAGTGCGAGTCCGTGGTCGTTACCTTTGAAGGTACGGATGGACGGGTATCTGTGGACAGCAGAGCCTTGGTTGCCGGAGAGGCGATCGGTCAGCTGCCCGATATTCAGCGCAGCGGTTATGTGTTCTTGGGCTGGTTCACCCGTCCCGAGGGCGGTCAGCGAATCACCGAAGACTTTGTTCCCACTGAAAATATGATTGTCTATGCTCAGTGGAGCAGCCCGGAGCTGCTTCAGGATGCCTGGAGCAATGCCGGTGAATGCTGGTATTATTATGCCGATGGAATTTCCACCATGGGCTGCATTGAGCTGGACGGCACCATGTATTATTTCACTGCCCCGGATGCCGCCGGTCATGGCGGTCTGGTCTGGACCACTGCCCACTAATACTGCTTTTTAATAAAGTTATATATTGAATATCAGTATAAGAAATTGAGGGAGAAGAAATGGACAATTCGGAACATAAACTCAACGATACCCAGAAGTACATTTTGCACCTGCTGCGGGAGGTCCTTTGCGTATTGGATGAGCTGGAGATTCCATACTATATGCAAGGTGGTACGATGCTTGGTGCTATTCGTCACAAGGGATTTATCCCATGGGATGATGATGTGGATCTGGGCATTCCCCGGGAGGCGTATGGGCGTCTTCTGGAGAAGGTTCAGGAAAAGCTGCCTGAGAATCTACAGCTGAGAACCTATGAGGATGAGTCGGAGCATCATTACTATTTTGCCCGGATCGTGGATACACGCTACCAGATTCGCCGGATGGGCAGTCTGGAGGAGCGGCTGGAAAATGTCTGGGTGGATCTGTTCCCACTGGACGGGATGCCCAATGGGGCTATCCAGCGTCAGTGGCATAAGCTGCGGCTGCTGACGGTGCGGCTGAAATACCACCTGTCCTGCTTTGAAAAGGTCAATATCAAGCGCCCGGGAAGACCGCTTGTGGAGCGTATGATCATTAAGCTCGCCACATGGACCCGAGTTGGGAAGTGGTTCAATACCCGCAAGCAGCTGGATAAAATGGATGCACTGCTGAAAAAGTACCCGTTGAAGGAGTCCGATTATATCATCAACTTCATGGGACAGACTTCTTATAAATTCAATGAGCTGTTTAAAAAGGAGGTCTACGGCGAGAAGACCCTGTACCCCTTTGAAGGGCTTCAGCTTGTAGGTCCTGAGCAATATGACGTTTATTTGAAGAGTCTTTATGGAGACTATATGACACCCCCCAAGGCGGCGGACCGGAATGCGCATGTTTCCGAGCTGGTGCCTGTGGAGAATGGGGAAGGGAGGGAATGATGTGCGTCTGCAGGACATTGCCAAGCATGGCGGCGATGAAAGCGTCGGCCTGAAGGTTCTGTCTGAAGAACAGCTGAAGGAGCTGCACAGCATCCTGTTGGAGATTCTGGACGATATCCAGTCGATCTGCCGGGAACATGATCTGAAATTTATTCTCATTGGCGGCAGTGCCATTGGCGCACTGCGCTCCGGTGGGATCATTCCCTGGGACGACGATATTGACATCGCCATGCCTAGGGCAGATTTTGAATCCTTCACCGCCATTGTCCGGGAGAAGTATCCCGAGAAATATTCCATGCTGCATCCCCAGGACCGGGAGAATTACGGGCGAGTGATACCGAAGATCCGCCTTCGGGGGACCTGCTACCGGACCATTCTGGAGCAGGATCTGACGGATTGCGGCATTTTCATCGATATTTATACCATTGAAAACGTTCCTGATGCGGCACTCCCTCGGTATTTTCAGGGAGCAATGACCATGGCTTTGGGCTTTGCCCTGTCCTGCCGCCGACTTTACCGGGGCAGAAAGTGGTTTCGACAGCTTATGGGAGGCGGCAGCTTTTATGTCAAGTGTGCCATTGGTTTCTGTCTGAGCTTTGCCCGGTATGAGACATGGGCAAGGTGGGCAGATCACTGGCACAGCCGCTGCAAAAATGAAAAATCCAAATATGTGTCCATCCCCACGGATTGCCGCCATTACTTCGGAGAAATGAACCGGCGTTCGCTGCTGTGTGAATATGCCGAGGTGGATTTTGAAGGGCGTACCTGCCTGATTCCTAAGGATGCGGATGCCTATCTTCGCCCGATCTATGGTGATTATATGCAGATTCCTCCCATTGAGAAGCAGGAGCGCAATTGCTACTTGGAGTATGATCCCGGCAGCCGCAAGAAAAGAGGAGAAACAAAATGATCAATTTTACGGTGGGTCCGGTGCAGTCCTCTCAGGAGGTTCTGGAGCTTGGAGCCCAGCATGTGCCCTATTTCCGTACGCCGGAGTTCTCTCAGGTCATGCTGGAAAATGAGCGGCTTATGTGCCGTTTTGCAAAGGCTCCTGAAGGCGCAAAGGCGGTGTTCCTCACCGGCTCCGGCACTGCTGCCATGGAAGCGGCTGTGATGAATGTGCTGCGTCCTGATGATAAGGTGCTGCTGGTCAACGGCGGCAGCTTCGGACAGCGGTTTCATGAGCTGTGCCGCATCCATCAGATTCCCTTTGAGGAGATTCGTCTGGATACGGGCAAGGCATTGACGGCTCAGCACCTGCTGCCCTATGAAAAGAAGGGCTTCACTGCCTTTTTGATAAACATTCACGAGACCTCCACCGGTGTGCATTACAATGGCGAGTTGATTGCCGACTTTTGCCGTCGAAACGGTCTTCTGCTGGTGGTGGATGCCATCAGCTCCTTCTTGGCAGACTCCTTCGAAATGGAGGCGTGGGGCGTGGATGTGATGATCACCGGCTCCCAGAAGGCACTGGCATGTCCCCCCGGCATCTCCGTGCTGGTGCTCTCACCGACAGCGGTGGAACGCATTGAAGCAAATACCGTGAAATGTATGTATTTCGATTTGAAGGACGCTTTGAAAAATGGTGTCCGTGGTCAGACCCCCTTTACTCCTGCGGTGGGGACACTGCTGCAGATCCACGCCCGGCTGAAGTCCATTGAGGCAGCTGGCGGCGTGGAAAAGGAAACGGAAAAGATCGCGTCATTGGCGGAGGATTTCCGCAGTCATATTCAGCATCTTCCCTTGGACGTCTGCTCTGAGGCTCTTTCCAATGCGGTAACGCCGCTGATGACCCGTAGCTGCTCTGCATATGATATCTTTACGGTATTAAAGGATGAGTACGGCATCTGGGTCTGTCCCAACGGCGGTGCCTATCAGGATAAGATTTTCCGAGTGGGACACATCGGTTCTTTGACAAAAGAGGATAATCGGATTTTGATCAACGCCCTGGAGGACCTGGTCGATCGGGGCATCCTGCGCTGAGTTTATCGCGCGAGAGGAAACGAAAATGAAAAAAGTCATCACTTATGGTACCTATGATTTGCTTCATCATGGTCATGTGGCTTTGCTGAAGCGCGCAAAGGCTCTGGGAGACTATTTGATCGTTGGCGTCACTGCAGACGGCTTTGACAAGGAGCGTGGAAAGCTCAATGTGAGTCAGTCGCTGGCGGAGCGCATTGAGAACGTGCGCAATACCGGTATTGCGGATATGATCATCGTTGAGGAATACGAGGGTCAGAAGATCTCCGATATCGAGAAATACGGGGTGGATATCTTTACAGTCGGCTCGGACTGGGTCGGAAAGTTTGATTACCTCAGTGAATACTGCCAGGTGGTGTATCTGCCCCGGACCCGTGGCATCAGCAGTACGGTCCTTCGTGCGGCAGATAAGGTGGCACTGAAAATGGGTATTTTGGGTGTCAGCCACATTGCCGAACGGTTTTATAATGAGACCAAGGCTGTCAGCGGTGCCAATTGCGTGGCAGTTTATGAATCTGATACCCAGAAAATGAATAAATTCTGCCGTGGAAAGGGATTGGAGCGGAAGGAAAGCTATCAGGAGCTGTTGGAATGCTGCGATGCGGTGTTTATCAATACACCTGTGGATCAGCATTACCGGCAGATCATGGAGGCACTGGACGCAGGCTGCCATGTGATCTGCAATACCCCCATTTTCCTAACCGTGGAAGAAGCCAACGCCTGCTTCCAAAAGGCGGATGAAAAGGAGCTTGTGCTTTTTGAGGGGATTAAGACCCTGTATTTCCCTGCCTTTGAGCATATGCTGCTTCTGGTTAAAAGCGGAGTTATCGGCAGTGTAAAGGATATTGATGTATCCTGCAGCCAGATTCCTGAGAATATGGAGCAGGTGGAGAAGAATAAATATCTGGGAAGCCTCTATGATTGGTGTACGGATGTAATGCTGCCAATCATTAAGATCCATGAGACCCAATATACCGATGCCCAGTTTATCGATTTCCGCAAGCAGGAATTCAGCTATTTCACCCGGGGACTGATTCAGTATCCCAATGCCACAGCTTCCATTCGAGTCGGTAAGGGCATGAAGGTGGAAGGGGAGCTGATCATCACAGGAACCAAAGGCTATCTCTATGTCCCTGCCCCGTGGTGGCGGACAGAGTATTTCGAGGTTCGCTCTGAGGATCTGCGAAACGTTAAGAAGTATTACTATAACTATGAGGGAGAAGGTCTGCGTTATATGATCTATGCCTTCCTTCATACCATCAATCATACAGATAGAGCCATTCGCCACACCCGGCAGGAGATCTTATGCTCCACCGCCCTTTTGGAGCAGTACCATAAGGGGCAGTGTCGGGTGGTGCAGATGTAAGCGGTTTTAAGGAGGTGTCTGCCGTGTCCGATCCCAAACCCCTTTCTTTGGAGCAGATGCAGCAGGTGTATTTGGAGCTGATGCAGGAGTTCGACGCGTTGTGTCAGGCGAATGACCTGCGCTATGATCTGGCAGGCGGCTCTCTTTTGGGGGCTGTGCGTCATCAGGGCTTCATACCATGGGATAACGATATAGATGTTTGTATGCCCCGACCGGATTACCAGCGGCTTCTGGAGCTGAAAGCGCAGGGGAAGCTGAACCTGCCTGCGCACCGGGATGTGATCAGCCATCAGGACAGGACACTGCCCCGTCACTTTGGACGGTACATTCGCCATGATGTGAAGCGTCTTGCGGATATGGCAGAAGACTGGGACTGCCCCTATATCGGTATGGATATCTTCCCGGTGGACGGTCTGCCTTCCGGAAACCTGTCGTTCAAATGGCAATGCTTCCGGGTAAAGCAGCTGCGCCGATTCCTGCTGACCAGCGTGGAAAAGTCCGGTACCAGCCGCAGGGGAGCACTGGCAGCGAAGATCAAGAATCTTTATCGGCCCATTTTGAAAAAAATTGGTCCCTTCCGTCTGGCTGCACGTTTGGAAAAGGTTTGCAGCCGTGTTCCTTATGACAAGGCAGAGTATGTCGGTGCCATTACCGGCATGTACGGTCAGCGTGAAAAATGGCGCAAAGAGGATATGCTTCCCCAGACCCAACTGCCTTTTGAGAACCTACAGGCACAGTGCTTTGCCAATTATCACATCTATCTTTCCAATCTCTATGGGGACTATATGCGTCTGCCGCCAAAGGAACAGCAGATTCCCCATTGTGATGAGGGATATCGTGTTAAGGAGAATGAACTATGAATGTTGCGTTGCTTACTGCCGCGGGAAGCGGTACTCGGATGCATCAGGACATCCCCAAGCAGTTTATCCATGTTGATAACAAGCCTGTGATCATCTATACCATGGAGGCATTCCAAAATCATCCCAGCATCGATGCCATCATTGTGGTGACGCTGGAATCCTGGAGTGCCGTCCTTTGGGCATATGCCAAGCAGTTTAATATCACCAAGCTTAAGTGGGTGGTTCCCGGTGGCGAGACTGGGCAGGAGTCCATCCGCAAGGGACTGGATGTGCTGAAACAGGAAATGTCCGATGAGGATGTGGTCCTGATTCATGACGGAAACCGTCCGCTGGTATCCAGCCAGATCATTTCCGACTCCCTTGCCACCTTCTCCCGTTACGGCAGTGCGGTGGCGGCAATTCCCTGTACCGAGGTGGTATTTGAGACAGATGACGGTGTTTCCTCCTGCGTCTCTACTGAGCGTGAGCGGCTGCTTCGGACCCAGACACCCCATACCTACCGTCTGGGGGATCTGTATGGTGCCCATCTGGAAGCGGAGAAAAAGGGGATCACCAATACCGCGGCCTCTTGTATGCTGATGAAGGAGCTAGGGAAAATGACCTACTTTTCTAAAGGCTCGGAGGAGAATCTGAAGATCACCACGCTGGACGATCTGAAGATCTTCAAGGCACTGCTGTACATGACCCAGGACAGCTGGATCAAATAAAAGATGATGAATTATACCGCCAATTACCTTCGGGACCTGCATAGAATACAGGAAGCAGTCTCCGATCATCAGAATTTACGGGGGAAGAAGTTCCTGATCACCGGTGCGGGAGGACTGATCTGTTCCGCCCTGGTGGATGTTCTTCTGGCGTGGGACATGGATATTCAGGTTTACGCCGCCGGAAGAAATGAGGAAAAGCTAAAGCATCGCTTTCTCCATTGGAAAGATCGTGAAAATCTGACTCTGGTTTCCTGGGATGCCTGTGATCCTCTGAGGTTGCCCCAGACCTTTGATTATTATATCCACGGAGCCAGTAACGCCAATCCTGCCGCCTATTCCGCCCAGCCGGTGCAGACCATGCTGACGAATTTTCTGGGCATGGAGCATATTTTGAACCACTGCGCCCGGCAGGGAAGTGGACGTGTGATGTACATTTCCTCCAGCGAGGTTTATGGCAGTAAGGCGGAAAATACGCCTTATCAAGAGGGAGAGTACGGCTTTGTGGATCTGCTGGATCCCCGTTCCTGTTACCCCAGTTCCAAGCGTGCCGCAGAGACGCTCTGCGCCGCCTATGGAAAGCAGTATTCAGTGGATACGGTGATCGTCCGTCCCGGTCATGTCTATGGACCTACGGCGACAGAAGGGGACAATCGGGCTTCCTCCCAATTTCCCCGGGATGTTCTGGCAGGAAAGGATATTCTTATGAAAAGCCCCGGAGCACAGCTCCGCTCTTACTGCTATGTGCTGGACTGTGTCAGTGCCATGCTGACGGTGCTGCTTCGGGGACAGTCGGGGAAGGCTTACAATATCTCCAATCCAAACAGCGTGGTCACCATCCGTCAAATGGCGCAGGCCTTTGCGGATGCTGCCGGGAAAAAGCTGCTCTTTGCAGACCCTACCCATTCGGAGGCGGCTGCTTTTAATCGAATGTCCCATTCCGATCTGGATGCCGCCGAGCTGGAGGCATTGGGCTGGCAGGGATGCTTCGATTTGGGTGCCGGTGTCGCAGCTACACTGGATGCAATGAATTGAGGAATACTATGGAAAAGATACTTACCATCTCCATCGCCGCCTATAACGTTGCGGACTACATTCGTGGAACACTGGATTCGCTGATCTGTCAGGACTGCATGGACGATCTGGAGATTTTGGTCGTGGATGACGGCGGCACAGACGAGACCCTTCGGATCGTGAAGGAATACGAAGATAAATACCCCCATAGCATTTTCGGCATCCACAAGGAAAACGGAGGCTATGGCTCCGTTATCAATACCAGCATCCGTCGTGCCACCGGCAAGTATTTTAAGCAGCTGGACGGGGACGATTGGTTTGAAACTGAGAACCTTTGTGACTTTGTGAACCTTTTGCGCTCCATTGACGCAGACTATGTGGTAACACCCATGCGGATGGTCAATGAGGCCGACGGCAGTGAAGTGGTCAGGGATTATTTTGAAAACCTCTCCCAAGGGCAGTATGCCTTTGATGAAATGGATTTTCAGCAGATCAGCCCCATGCATTGCTCCACCTTCCGTACAAAACTGCTGCAACAGCATCATATCACCATTACCGAGCACTGTTTTTATACCGATGTGGAGCTGGTAAACCGACCGGTGCCCTATCTGGAGACGTTGTACATCTGGCACAAGCCGATTTACGTCTACCGGGTAGGCAGAGAAGGGCAGAGTGTCAGTAAAACCGGTATTCGCAAGCACTACCGTGAGCATGAGAAGGTATTCTGGAATCTGGTACAGATTTACAGTAGCTTGTCCCCGGAGCAGTCTGCCAAGCGACAGTTTATCCGCCGCCGCCTGGTGAAGGAGACTGCCGCTCAGATGAAATATTATTGCTATCTGGAGCGGGGGAAGGGTCCCCATCAGGAATTGAGGGATTTTGGCCAGCGACTGAGCCGGGAGTACCCGGAGCTGATGGGAGCTGCCATAGACTATAGCCGTTTTGTCAAGATCATGGTCAGGACCAATTATTTTGCTTATCATTTTGCTGGCTTGTTGATTTAAAGTGAGGTCGTTCATAACGTGACAATTGAAACCATCGGATGCAGAATTGAAAGGGGATACAGCTGGGTCAAGCGCAACCAGGTACTGTTTTTCCTTTCCTATGGTCTTTATATGCTGATATCCCTGCTCAGCACGTCCTTTTACTATCGGTATATTATGGATGATTTTTTTGTGCTGTCGCAGGCGGTCTGTATTGCGCTCCTGATCTTGTATGAGTATCAGCTTGGAACGAGCCGGCAGTCACCATGGGCCTTTGGGGTGATCGGATTGCTCTTTATGATATCCTTGCAGGTGACAGTGGGAAATCTGACCCGACTGGTGCCGATGATGTTTCTGTATCTTTACAGCGCAAGGAATATTCATTTTGCCAGAATTGCCCGTTTCAGTCTTTACCTCAGTGCCGTTGTTACAACGTTTATTGTTCTGAGCGGATATCTGGGGGTCATCGACAATGTGGTGGTTGCCAGGGGCGTTCGGGTCAGAGAGTATCTGGGATTTCGCTATGCGCTGTATCTGCCCGGTATTCTTCTGAATATGACGGCACTTTGGGTTTACCTTCATAAAGATAAAGTTACCATCCCAGGGGCATTGGCGTTGGCGGCACTCAATACCTTCGTTTATATCAAGACTGACTCCCGGATCTCCTATGCGCTGGCACTGTTCTTGCTGGCTGCCGGTCTTCTGGTTCGCTTCCTACCTGGATTTTTAGAAAAGATTCAGTGGATCTGGGCAGCAATGTCCACGTCCTATGCCCTCTGCGGCGTTCTTTCGGTGGTTTTTACCGCTATTTATCAAAGTGCCGTTCCTTGGATGCGCAGACTTAACTCTACGCTGGAAAGCCGCCTGAGCCTGGGAAAGCGATCCTTGCAGACCTATGGTGTGAAACTTTTTGGTCAGCGAATCTCCTGGGTGGGGAATGGTCTGGATGCCAACGGTAATTCCAGCAGCCAGCCCTATACCTATGTGGACTGCCTTTATATCAGGAATCTCCAACGCTACGGTGCAGTCTTCACCGGTATGACCCTGTCCCTGTGCACTTGGGCGATGGTTCGGCTTTGGAAGCAGAAGGAGTACCTGCTGCTGATCATCTGCGCCAGTGTTGCCGGTCATTGTATCCTGGATGACCTTTCCTTTGGCTTGCATTACAACACCTTCTGGTTTGCCATTGCCTTGGCGATTATGAATCCCGCCGCTCTGAAATGGAATTCCGATCCTCAGAGACAATAACGAAAGCCCACACCAGCAAACGCCGGTGTGGGCTCTTTTGGTATATGGATCAGATATCGTTATACAAAATGGTGGAAACAACGCCGTCGGTCAGGTTGAAGGAGAGGGTCATGCTGTCCTTCTCGTAGATCAGGCAAGTGTCAGTGGAGTCGGCACCGGGCTCACCGTAGGCGGTCTTCACGTCATCAGCGGTGCTGCCAACGCAGATGCCCTTTTCGGTAGACACCAGATCGTCTTCCAGATAGATGGAGTAGATTCTCTCGTAGCCCAGCTCATTGTTGGTGGAGATCTGAATGCTGCTGTAGTAGTAGACAGTGTCCTCACCGCCAAAGGCACAGCTTTGGGAAGTGTACTGATCCTTGGAAGCACCCAGCTGAGCCAAAACATCCTCTGCCGCCATGTCCACGCCAAACTGAACGCCGTTATAGGTGAACAGATAGCCGGTGGGTGTGGTGTTGACGGAAGTGTTGGAGGCGGTGGTGTTTTCGGTGGCGTTGTTGTCCTTGGCAGCATCGGTGCTGCCGCTGTCATTACCGCCGCAAGCGCAGAGCATGGCGGCGATCATCAGTGCCAAAACGATCAAAGTAAGCTTTTTCATGGTTGTTCCTTTCTGCCGCTGAAATACGGCACGTTCTTTGTTGTTGATTTATTCCAGACCTGTGAAGCCGGTGAGCTTTCCGTTCTCCTCCAAAAGCTTTTCTTGGGTCTGACGAATTTGTTCATACTGCTCTGTAAGCTCGGTCCAGATATGCTCATAGGCAAGGTCATGCTTGTGTCCCGTGAGTCCCAGCTCCTTTTTTAGGATCTTGCCAAAGTACTTGGACAGCTTTTCCGCACCGGACAGGTTCAGATGACCGCCTTGGTCATAGGTGTCGGTGGTGTAGTCAAGCCCGATCTCGTCTGTGACTTTCAGGAAGTTGTAGTAGCGCAGCCCGTGCTCCTGAGCGTATTCCTCGATCTGCTGATCCCACTGATCGTACCAATACCACTGAGGCGTGTTGGTGGGGGCTTTCATGAGTATCAGCTCCACTCCGTTTTCCTCACAGAGGGTACGCATTTTGTCCAGATACTCCCAGCAAACCTGGGAGAAGGAGTAGTCGCTCAGTTCCCGTCCCGTTCGAAGCTCTTCAATGCCGTCCACATCAATGCGCATCAAATAACCATTGATGGACAGCTGTGGGGTGTCCTTAAATGCATATTCAAAGTCCTCTTTTGTCAGTTCACTCCACCGGGAATGGAACCGAAGCAGGGGGAACACATAGCTGATGAATTCTTCGTCCTCCATCATGGAGGCTTTGATGGAATTCACCTTGGAGTCAGACCATCTCATGCCGTCCAATGCCAGACGGTTGTAGGCTTCGCTCTGGGGCTCGCCGTATTTCATGGAAAGGACATTAAATACAAAGGCCTTGGGGGTCTCGTATTTCAGCGTTTCCTCCATGAGATAGTAGGAGTGCCAGATCAACTGCTGGGGACTGCCCCGGACATAGGAGGAAATTCCATACTCCTGCCACAGTGTCACCGGGGAAATGTTTTCGTAGACCTCACAATCGCCTACGAAAATCACATCGTGATTTTTTGCGGAGTCATAGTATTCAGCGATCAGGCGTCCGTCCTGCGCTTCACTGACATACTTTGGGGTCAGTACACGCTGCAGGGCAAAAAGGACAAAGACCAATACCAGAACGCCGGCGGTGATTTTTAGTATTCGTTTCATCATAGCGATTATAAATCCTTTGCGTTAGGGAGCAATTTCAATATCCTGATACTCGGGCAGGGTTTTGTCATAGACATAGTAATTAGGTCGATGGGCAAATACCGCTTCATCGTAAGTATAGGTCTCCAGATCGGTATCGGTCATGTGAAAATAGCTGATACCATCCAGGTAAATGGATTTGGGGCAGGAGTCCACATGATAGTATTTCCCATCCTCGTGGAGCACCAGATTCCACCAGTGGTTACTGGTGCCGCCGATTCGGGCGACCTCCAGATTTTCAATGCCCAGCAGATCCAGCATGACCTTGTTCATGGCATAGTAGGTATAGCAGTCACCTTTGCCGGTGGAGAAGCCTTCATACGCACCATGAACCACACTGGACTTATCCGAAGTGCCTACAAACTGAACATTGGACTTGGTGTAAAGGTAAACATTGTAGATCTTTTGATCCTGCGTCATATCCTCGGTGATGATCTGCTCCAAAACATTCAGTGCGTATTCCTCCACCGCTGCTGCGGCTTCATCCTGAACAACGATGGTACGGTAAACCGTCAAGGTGTTGCCATCGGAGTCTGTGGCAGTGTAGGCGGCGGTGTAGGTGCCGATGGTCTTGGCGTCCACATTGCCAGGGTCTACAGAGAAGGTCAGCTCCCCATCCTCCGGGTCAGAGGCGGTGACACCAGCCTTATAGGAAATGGTGCTGCCAACCTGAATATGCAGCTCCTCCAAACCGGTAAACCGGGGACCGTCCGGCGCAGGCGTGACTTCCAGAACCGCCTGCACCTGCGCTGTGTTGCCGTAGGTATCGGTCAGAACCATGGTAACAGTCTGTTCCCCCAGAATGGTCAGATCCGGTTCACTCAGGTAGGACACGGTCACATCGGAGTGATCCTGAATATCGCCTACCAGCGTTTCAGCAGGAGGCAGTGTTCCGGCGGTGGTGGTGACAGACAGACCGGTTCCCTGAGGGGGCACATTTTCTCCGATGATATACTGAACAGGATAATCCGTTCCATTGCAGCGAACCGTCAGCTCAAAGACACCGCATGTCTGCTCGGGGATCTGAGAAGGGGACAGCCCCACAAAGGAAGCCTCCACACTGGGGTCGGGCACAAAGCAGCGAACATCCGCAACCTGACCGCTGCCCATAACAACGGTGTACTCATTGATCAGCTCATACAGATACAGACTGGTCGTTTGGGTGAGTTCACCTGCCTCGCCGGTAAAGAGCAGTGCAATGCTCTGTTGTCCGAGTTGTTCAAGATCCGGCTCAGAAGCAAAGCTTACGGAAAAGCCGCTGCCCTCCAGACCAGTCACAAAGTCGGCGGCTTGAACCTCTTGCCCTAAAAGAAGGGACAGGGGTTGCACCGTTACCGACTCCGGCAGGGAGATACTCTGAGCCAACGTAGAACTCTGCTCCGGAATCGGAGTCGGTGTGGCTTGGGCGGTTGCATTTGCCCATTGACCGAACACACCAACGCGGATCGCAAGCCCTACGAAAGCAGCCAGAACGATTCCCAGAGAAAGAACAGGCCAAATGCTTTTTTGCCGCTTTTTGCGATGCCTTTTCTTGCGAAGCTCAGCAACATCATATTGATCCGAATAACGATAGCTGTGATTCTCCATATCAGCATTCCTTTTCAAAATGTCCGGAGTTCCTCCGGCAGATTCTCAGTCTTCATCTCATTCTACCATACTTTCAATGGGATTTCAACACATAAAGCCGGCAAAAAACCATAATAATATATTGACTTTTTGCAAACTTTCTACAAATGAAATGTTAATTGCTCCAAATTTCAGGAATACGTTGCATTTTTTCAGCTTTATGGTATAATGTTGTAAAAACAAGGATCGGGGCGTTTTCATGCATATCATCGATATCCATACCCATATATATCCCAGTAAAATTGCCCAGAAAGCCACAGACAGCGTCCGGGATTTCTATCAGCTGGAAGGCAGTACCCATAAAATGGACGGCACTGTGGACCAGCTCCTTCAGCGGGGAGCCATGGCCGGGATCAGTCAGTTTGTGCTTCTGCCGGTATCCAATGCACCCAACCGTGTGCGCCATATCAACAGCTTCATTTTGGAGCAGACCCAAAAGTATGACTGCTTCATTGGTTTTGGCTGCGTCCATGCGGATATGGAGGGATTATCTGAAGAAGTAGAGTGGATCTTTTCGAATAACCTGCACGGCATCAAAATGCATCCGGATTCTCAGCGGTTTCCCATTGATGATCTGCGGCTGTATCCTGTGTACGATGCCATTCAGGGCAAGCTCCCGCTGATTCTCCACATGGGAGATCAGAGATACAACTATTCCCATCCGGTGCGGCTGCGTCGGATTTTGGATACCTTCCCCAAGTTGGAAGTGATCGCCGCTCATTTCGGGGGCTATTCCATGTTCCAGACTGCTCGGGAGCTGCTGGAGGATACGAACTGCATCTTTGACATTTCCAGTGCCTTGATGTTTATGGCGGAAGGGGAGGCAGAGCGGTATATCAATATTTACGGTGCCGAGCGTATGGCATATGGCACCGATTATCCCCTGTGGGACCCGGTGGAAGAGGTTAAACGTTTCCAAAGCTTAAAGCTAACCGGCGAGCAGTTTGACCAGATCGCTCACAAAACAGCTCAAAGGGTTCTCCATCTGTAATTTTGAATTTTAGATAAATAAATCCCCCTAAAGCAAATGGGATGTTTCCCGGATTTGCTTTAGGGGGATATTGTTCATAGGGGATGCTTTACGAGATTCAGTATGTTGTGTATCAATTGTAGGTGACCTGTTCTACAGTATAGCCTGCGTCCCGAAGGGTATCTACCAGACCATTTTCCTGGAGCAGATGTGCAAGACCTACAGCATAGAACACGGTATCACCGCTTTCAAGGTAGGAGACTGCTACGTCCAACATACTCTCGTTGCGTTGGATGATTACGGCATCCAGATATTCCTGATAGATCACACGTTCTTCGTCGGACAGATCGGTTGGATCGTCCTTTACTGCTTCACGCAGTACTGCTTCGTCGCCGGAACACCATAGCTCATAGAGGGACTGTGCTTCATTGCAATATTCTGCCGCCGTGCATTCCACAGCCGTTTCCAGCATCAGAATCTGCAGCTCATGGGAGAAGTTTGCCATCATTTCGAACTGGGACAGAACCGATTCCACCTCAAGAATCTGCTTGTCTTGCTCCTGTGCCAATTCCAACAGCCGCATGTCCATGCCTTTTTTGCTGCTTAGTTGTCCCAGGGTCAGATAGAAATTCTCAATGGAGGAGCTCCACAGATAGGGCGTCATATATTCCATGCTGCTGTTGTAATCTCCACCGGCCTTGAGTAATTTGACAGCTTTGTTATAGACATCAGCATCCAGCAGATCTTTTGCGGTACCGCCATCAGGGATTATTAAGGTTGCAGCAAACTGGGCGGCAAGCTCTGCATCAGATTCCAGAATTTGTTGTATCGACGTGATGTCAGCTTCCACGGCCAGAGCATCGGAAGCCTCAAATGCATCGTAGACCTCATCCGGCAGAAAAGAAGTGCGGGCATCACCTATATGAATCGTACCCATCAGATACATTTCACGACCATCAGAGCCTGTGACATGGTAAAGCAGTGGAGTTGCCTGCTCCTCAGGGGCAGTTTCTCCGGCAAGGGTTTCGTAGGTGTCGGGATTGGCAAGCCGATAGGATTGAGCAATTTCCGTGCTTAGAATATAGTCGCTGCCTTCAATGGTGTGGACACCACTGTAAGCTGTTCCGGCAGACACGGGGAAACCGGTAGTGGGATCCAGAACCATGTAATAAGTACTGGCAGTTGTTTTGTAGGCTGAGGCATAATTATTCAGATAATCCTTATCCCCGAAGAGGGAGTAGTTGAGCGTATCAACTACTTCTTCTCCCCATTCCTCATCCAGTTCCATCTCCAGATACAGCAGACCTCCCACATCCTCTGCTTTTGCACCGGATATATTCTTCAGACTGGGGATGTTGCCATCGTAATACCCTTGCAGGTAGTCATACATTTCCACCGGTGTGATTTCAGAATCTATCTCGGAAGTACCGTCCTCTGCGGTGTAGGTGTATACACCGTCCTTGTAGCGCTCAGTTTGGGAGAACGTTTCAGATTCCGAAGAGCCATCCATGAAGGTGGTTGTGTACCGGACCTCCGATATGTGATCTTTACTGGTACCTGTATAGTGCAGTTCCGCCTCATTGATCAGCATATAGTTTGCTGCCTGGCTTATGATTGTTTCGGTGACTGCAGAGGATGCTGTATTGGCTCTGTAAATGTACAGTGCGGCGGTGGTATACAGCCGGGGAACCTCAATGGAGTCGATCTTTTTGTAGTTATTCGGTTCAGAAGGTGCCTCAAGGGGTATATCATCGTAGATTTCAGCCTTAGAAGAGAACTCCATAGAAACGGTAGTATTGCCCTGGGCGTATTCTATGGAGTAAGTGGTTTTCGTTAGACTGCCGGTGTTGGAGACTTTTGCAGTACCGCTGGCACTCAGAAATTCTGCACCGTCAGGCAGTGCCCAGCTTTCCGGACCCACAGGATCGGAGAAAGTCAGCGTGACACCGGTGTCCGTCTCCTCAGCGGAAATATCGGCATAAAGCGTTTCATCCAGCAAAACAGCAGGTGCAAATCTTGCCAGAAATGTCTCTGCGGTCATATTCCCTTTGAAAGATCCGGCATTATCCACATCGACGTAGAGTACGCCGTCTTCATAAAACTCTGTAAATTCATTGCTGAGGTCGTCGATCTCCAGTTCCTCGGTTACGCTTGCAGCAAAAGCCTCCGTTCCTATGCCGGTCAGGATCAACTCCAGATCAGAAACCTGATCGAAGGCGTCAATCCCGGTTGTAATCGTCTTTTTAGCAGACAGCTCAACAGACAGATCCTTTGCATCCCGTAAAGCCTGTGCAGCTTGGGTATACCGATTCGACACAGGAGGTTCTGTGGGTGCTTCCGTAACCGGAGGATCGGTAGTAACAGACTCCGCAGGGGTCGTGGTATCGCAGCCAAACAGTCCCAAGAGAAGAGCGAGGGACACAAGCAGGGCCAGCAGTCTTTTCGTTTTACACATGGGATATCTTCCTTTCTATAATTTTATCTGCTTCCAATATATCAGACCGTATCATGATTGTCAACCGAGATTGAAAAAAATAGCGGTGAGCCTCATTTTCGAAGCTCACCGTTGTTTTTTGTACTTGTTTTCAGCTGCCTTGAATGGAGCAATAGAACCACTGTGATGGCTTATTTGCCGACCTGGACTCTCCAGCCGAATTCATCGGGCAGCTTGCCCAGCTGAATGCCGGTGATGGTGTCATAGAGCTTCAAGCTCAGCTCACCGGTCTCGCCGTTCTGAATGGTCATGACCTCGTCCTGGTAGCGCAGCTTGCCCACAGGGGAGATGACGGCGGCAGTACCGGTACCGAAGACCTCCTCCAGTGTACCGTCCTTCTGGGCCTGGAGCAGTTCTTCCACGGAGATTTTGCGCTCTTCTACCTCGTAGCCCCAGCTCTTGCATACCTCAATGACGGAGTTACGGGTGATGCCGGGAAGAATGGAGCCATTAAGGGAGGGGGTGACCACCTTGCCCGCGATCTTGAAGAAGATGTTCATGGCACCCACTTCTTCAATGTACTTCCGGTCCACACCGTCCAGCCACAGTACCTGAGAGTAGCCTGCGTCGTGAGCCTTCTGCTGAGCGATCAGGCTGGCAGCGTAGTTGCCGCCGGTTTTGGCAAAGCCGACGCCGCCCCGAACCGCACGGACATACTCATCCTCGATCCAAATGCCCACAGGAGCCAGACCGCTCTCGTAGTAAGCACCGCTGGGGGACAGAATGACCATAAACAGGTAGGTCTTGGAGGGGGCCACACCCAGGAACTCATCGGTGGCGATGATGAAGGGACGAATGTACAAAGAAGTACCCGGCTCGGTGGGGATCCAATCCCGATCCACATCCACTACAGCACTGACGGCCTGGACAAAATCCTCTACAGGAATCTGAGGGATCACCAGACGGTCATTGGTGGCGTTGGTACGCTTGGCGTTCATGTCGGGACGGAACAGGAAGACCTGACCATCCTCGTTTTTGTAAGCCTTCAGACCCTCGAACATTTCCTGACCGTAATGGTACACCATAGCGGCAGGGGACAGGGTGATATCGTGGAAGGGCTCAATTCTGGGGTCATGCCAACCCTTGCCCTCGGTGTAGTTCATGATGAACATATGATCCGTGAAGATCTTACCGAAGCCCAGCTTCTGACCCTTGGCAGGCTTTTCCTTGGGCTGGGTGGTTTTGGTAATTTTAATATCCAGCATTGGTATGTAATTCCTTTCCCTTAGTAATCGTAGCCGGTCTGCAAAGCGGTGCAGTTAACGTCGATGAGGTTTGCCTTCTTGGCAGGGATAAAGGTCTCCAGAGTCTGCTTGTTGCCCTCAAAGGACACGGCATCGCATTCCTTCATGACCTTACCCATGAGCACCATATTTGCAAGGGTAGCAAAGCCTGCGTCCTTGGCAATCTGGGTGGCAGGAACGTAGAAGACCTCCACATCGCTGCGCTCTACCTTGGCATCGATCAAAGTGGAGTCGATGAAGATCTTACCACCGGGAACCACGTCGTCCACAAACTTCTGCAAAGAGGGCAGATTCATGGCAACCAGCACATCGGGATTGGTGATGATGGGAGAGCCTACGGGAGAGTCAGAGAGGATGACGCTGCAATTTGCAGTACCGCCACGCATCTCGGGACCGTAGGAGGGCAGCCAGGAGACCTGCTTGTCCTGCACAAGTCCCTTATAGGCCAGAAACTTACCGGCAAACAGAACGCCCTGTCCACCGAAGCCTGCAATCAAGATCTGAGTGGTTTTCATTTTGCTTCAGCCTCCTTTGCAGCGGTTCTGTCTTTGTAAACGCCGATGGGGTAGTAGGGGAGCATATCGCTTTCCACCCATTCAAGAGCCTTCTGGGGCGTCATACCCCAGTTGGTGGGACAGGCAGAGACCACTTCCACCAGAGAGAAGCCCTTACCATTGATCTGGTTCTCAAAGGCCTTCTTGATGGCTTTCTTGGCGTTCTTTACGTTCTTGACGTTGTTTACAGCCACACGGGCGATGTACTCAGGGCCTTCCAGCGTTGCCAGCATTTCGCTGACCTTGATGGGCCAGCCACAGTGGTTCACATCACGACCGTAGGGGGAGGTCTGGGTCACCTGACCGGGAAGGCTGGTAGGTGCCATCTGACCGCCGGTCATGCCGTAGATGGCATTGTTGACGAAGATGACGGTGATATTTTCGT
>CAZENN010000014.1:4562-26539 GCA_964513605.1 uncultured Oscillospiraceae bacterium | reverse complement strand
CTTCGGTGGAGATGGTGAAGCCCTGAGGAACAGGCAGACCGATGTTGGTCATTTCGGCCAAGTTGGCACCCTTACCGCCCAACAGCTCACGCATGGAGCCATTGCCCTCGGTAAACAGGTAAACGTACTTATGAGACATATCAAATATACCCCTTTCTTTCATTTCCGAGCGGCACAAGTCCGCTCAAAATTTATAATCGTAATTGCATATGCAATTTCAGCCAACATAGTATACCATGGCAATTACCAAAAAGCAATTATTTTTTAGTTTTTTATGGAGTATTTTCCTTTTTTATTCCGCAATTCTAACATTGATTGTTTTTCCGGCAATATCTGCCCATTCCAGCAGTGCATTTACACCTTCTCTTGTTATTTCAGCATCTTCCTCAAGGACATCCAGACGGTCTCTGATGTCTTCAAGCTGGTCGTTCACTTCCGAGCGGAAATCTTTGAGCTGGTCGTTCACTTCCGAGCGGAAATCTCTGAGCTGGTCATTCACTTCCGAGCGGAAATCTCTGAGCTGGTCATTCACTTCCGAGCGGAAATCTTTGAGCTGGTCATTCACTTCCGAGCGGATATTTTTGAGTTGATCGTTCACTTCGGAGCGGAAATCTTTGAGCTGCTGCGAAATTGCAGCCAGCAGTTCTTCATTGGTCATATACTCTCCCTGCCCTTCCTTATTTTCTGTGCTATTATAGTAGTATGATGCGGCGCATTTGTCAACGTTCTTTTCGTGCTTGCGGATACATTCATCAATACTCTCTGACCACAGCCTTGACAATGCCGATGATCTCGGCATCCCGTCCGTCAATGGGGGCGTAGGCTTCGTTTTCCGGCATCAGCCAGATCTCGCCGTTTTTTCTGCTCAAACGCTTGACGGTGGCTTCATCCTCGATTCTCGCCACCACGATCTGACCGTCATCGGCGGCAGTCTGGGGACGTACCACCACTTTGTCACCGCTGAAAATGCCGGCACCCACCATACTGTCGCCCCGAACCCGGAGGGCAAAGCAGCTGGGGTCTCCATCCCATGCCATGGTGCCCTCCTGGTTTTCAAAGGCCAGAATGGGTGTGCCTGCTGTGACCACGCCGATGACCGGAATCTGCCCCTGTCGGACACCGGTGGAAATGGCACGCTTTCGACCTTTCGCGCCGGGAGATTGCAGCAGCCCTCGATCCTGCAAGGCCTGAATATGATAGCTGACGGAAGCGGTAGAACGCAGCCCCACTGCCGCACCGATTTCTCTTACCGAAGGCGCGTAGCCGTTTTCCTGCATGAAGTGGTTTACATAATCTAAAATCTGCTCTGCTTTATCACTGGTTCTGGGCATGATGACCCCTCCCTGAATAGATTCTACAGGAATTATAACACATTTGAGCGAAAAAGGGAAGTATTTTTTAGCATATCAGCGAAGATACAGAACACTCCACTGCCTTTGGGCATAAACTGATATGGGAGGGATGAATATGAGTTCACAGCAAACCGATATGGCTGCCCGGGTGTGGAAACGGGTACAGGACGGCGCGCCATCCTTGCAGGAGCGGCAGACATTGCAAAAGCTGATCGCACTGCTGCAAGCCGATGTGCTATTCTTGAAGAAGCAGACGGTTCCGGCCGCCGGAAAGCTGCTGGCTGAGCAGCTGGCGGATCAGGCAAAGGTTCTCAGAGGGATTCAGGTGCTTGCAACAGGAAATCCGGCAGGGACCGCACCCCAACACCAGCCCACGCATCATTTAAACCAATGCTATCAACACGCATTGGATCGGCTGAACCAATACTTATTACGCACCGCTGACCCGCAATTTTCTCCGGTCTATACCCAATTGGCCCGGGAAACGAGGCAGCACTGCCGCATGATCGCAGGGCTGGCGGCGCAGGGAAGATAAGAGATAGACGAAGACAGGGGAAGCCCAACATATTCACTTTACCAGAAAACCCCCTTGCTGTCAATGCGATTTGTTCTCCTGTTGTGGAAATCTGTGTTTTATACAAATACAGTATTGTTACTTTGTCTAAAATACCGTATTGCATTTCTCGGATTTTTGTGCTATCTTATAGTCAACAGGAGGTGATACCAATGTACAGTGTAGCAGCTTCCTCGAACGGTTCCGGATAGTAATTTGATTGCGGATTTAAGAGTAACAGACAGCTCTGATAGCATCTGGGCAAAGCGAAGCTTAAGGTTTAGCAACGTGTCCTGTTTTCTTTCCGGCGTGAATTTACCAGACCGGAGCATCATCGGATGAATATTTCAGCGGTGTTCATCCAAGCCGTAGAAAGAGAGGTTAACCAATGATGTTAGATAATAAGAGTGCAGAGAAATGACCCTTGGCTGATTGCGATCTTAAAGGATCTTCAGTCAAGGGTCATTTCTCTTTTGTGGGAGACAGTTCATTATTCCATAGTGTGGGGCGGTTATCCGATGTGCTTATGATCGGGTCACTGCCAGCCGCTCCAGGGGCGTTCCCCTTTCCCAGCAGTCACAGTAGATCTTTGTGCATTTTTTGTACTGCGCAAAGGTCTTTTTTGCTGCCTCTTCATCGCCGTAGACCTTCCAACAGCCGGTGCATTTGCAGTCTTTTGCCTTATTTTGGATAAAGCCCTGCACATCCTCCGGCGGATATCCCAGAAACAGTCCGATCTCATGGGGGAAGTCCTCCTGCTGCCGGAGCTTTTTCCCCAACCGTGCCACGCATTGCCCACAGTGCTCCGGGCTGTAGCCGCAGCTGCGCAGAAGTCCGGCGGCGTTGCCATTGGACAGATCCACTCCCAGCTTTTCCGGGCGGAACAGATACAGCAGTGCCCGTTTTTCGGTGATCCGCATGGGCACGACCCGAATCCCCTTTTTCGAGAGCCGCCGATTCAGCTGACGAATGAAGCGCAGCAGCTCCTGTTTATTTTCATAGGGATACTGAAAAATGCTTCCGGTCTTCAGCCCTGCTAAGGTGGGGGCACAATTTTTTACGATGGGGGCTTCACACATGAAATTCCCTCCCTTCCGATTTCGCGGATGACCGCCTATTTATGATGCCGCCGCAGACGGTTTTTAACCAGCACCGATCCGATGCTGACAGCCAGCAGGGCGGCAAAGGACAGCACCAGTTTTAAAAGCTCCATTTTTTCCATCGTGACAGCCTCCTTTAATAGTTAGCAAAAGCTAACTGTTTGATTGAAATGTTAGTTAGCTTCTGCTAACCTCAACTATATTATAGCGTTTCCTGTCACGTTTGTCAAGACTTCCGTTATAAAAAAGAAAAGGGAGGATCGCTTACCGAATCGTTGCGATGGGTGTTGATGTTTTTTTGAAGTTGTGATAAAATAAACCGGTTGATTGTACATGGAGGTGGGGATATGGAGCGAGTCCATTTGCTTTTCTTGGAGGCAATGAGGGCATCGTTGGAGAAGCGGCAGGTTTCCTGGGGGGATGAGGTTTCTCAGGAGGAGCTGGCGCAGGTCATGGACATGTCTCGGGAGCACCATGTCCTGCCGATGATCTTTGAAGCGGTCTATTCCTGTCCGGCGGCGGCTGGGTTGGATGAGGCGATCTTTCGGAGGATGCGAAAGAGCACGGTCCAGTCGGTGATGCTCCAGTCCGTGAAAACACAGGAATTTCTGGAGCTTTACCGGTATTTGCGGGAAAGGGGGATCAAGCCTCTGGTGGTCAAGGGCATCGTCTGCCGTGACCTCTATCCGTGCCCGGATTATCGTTGCTCGGGGGACGAGGATGTGCTGTGCGGCGAGCATCAGTTTAAGGTCTGCCATAGATCCATGATCCAATATGGCATGGAGCCATGCAGTTCCACGCTGGACAGCTATGAGGTGCCATACCGGAAGGTGGACGGCGCATTGTATATTGAGCTTCATAAGACCCTGTTTGCCGCCGGCTCCGACGTGTTTGCGGATTGCAACCGGCTGTTTGAGCATGCCTTTGAGCATCCGGTGGAGGTGGAGATTCAAGGAGTCCCGGTGGCAACGTTGGATTGGTCGGAGCATATGCTGTATCTGATCGTCCATGCTTTTAAGCATTTTCTGCACAGCGGCTTTGGCATCCGGCAGGTCTGTGACATGATTTTATTTGCCAATGCCTATGGAGACCGGGTGGATTGGGAATGGGTGCTGCGCAGCTGCAAGGGGCTGCGGGCGGAAAAATTCGCCGCCGCCCTCTTCGCCATCGGCAAGGAACATCTGGGCTTTCGTCAGGACCGGGCCCATTATCCCAAGCAGTGGCAGGATATTCCCGTGGAACCGGAGCCGCTGCTGGAGGATCTGCTGCTGGGCGGTATCTATGGCGGTGCGGATCGCAGCCGGGTCCACAGCAGCAATATGACCCTGAACGCGGTGGCGGCAGACAAAAAAGGAAAGCGAGGCAATCTGCTTCGGACGGTGTTCCCCACGGCGCAAAGTCTGGCGGGGCGGTTTCCGTGGCTGCGGCACAGACCATGGCTGCTGCCTGCCGCTTGGTGCTGCCGCATCTTCGGCTATATTCTGGAGACCTTCCGCCGTCCCGACAGTGCCGCGTCTGAGGTGATCCGCACCGGCTCCAAACGAATCGAGCTGCTGCGGACCTATGATATCATTGATTAGGAGTGCCTTATGATACGATTACTGGACACCCAGCAATATCTGGATACGGTTTGTGAGCTGCTGCGTCAGGGAGAGCGGTCTGTGGCGATCCCGGTGGCCGGCAGCAGCATGGTTCCCTTTCTGATCAATGGAGATACGGTTTATCTGGATCTGCCGGATACGCCCATCAAACGGGGGGATATTGTGCTGTATACCCGATGCAACGGGCGTTATATCCTCCACCGGGTCTACAAGGTCAATGCAGACGGCAGCTGTATGATGGTCGGGGATGCGCAGATGGAGCTGGAGTATCTGCCCAGCGTGACTCAGATCCATGCCCGTGTGACGCAGGCACGGCATAAGGGGAAGCTCCTTCTCCCCGGCAGTCCGCGCTGGTGGGCGTATCAGCACATATGGCTATGGCTGCTGCCCCAGCGTCATAGACTGATGAAGCTCCGGGGAATGCTTCGTCTTCCGGGGAAAACCAATAAAAAGTAGGGAAAGCGACGCCTCTATGCCACTTTTTTTCGCTTATTTTCTCTGGGCCTGTTCTAATAAGGGCTGACAGCGCACTGTGCAAACTGCTGTCAAGCAGGTGGGACATCCGGGAACTCACAGTTCAGTACCTGACGGATGGCTTCCAGCTCTGCCTCTCCCAGCTCTCCGCTGGCTCCGTAGGGGATGGGGGGACCCCGAAATCTGTTCGTTCCCCGTGGTTCATGCCAGCCCTCCTCATAGCAGCGGCACAGAACCAAATACCAATCCTTCCAGCGGTTTCGGTTGTCTGTGGACTGGGCAGACCGGTCTATGTAGCGAATGCATGCGCCAAGGGTCTGCTCTCCCATCCGCGCGAGAAGCTGTCCATACTGATGCTCCGTCAGCTTGACCCAGCCATATTCTCCATAGGCTCTTTTCTCCAAAGAGATACCGGCTTCAGCCGGGGCGGAGCTGCCATCAGATTCTGTATCTGTTTCTGATTCAGCTTCTGATTTAGATTCTGTTTTAGATTCAGTTTTAGATTCAGATTCTATCTGTTCGTTTTGCTTCGTTGTGCTTGCGTTTGCTTCCTTTTGCTCCCTGCGAACCTCGCCGGAACGCTTACCGCCCTTGCGACCGCTTTCGGCTTTCTTTTCGTAGTTGCTCCGGGCGTTGTCCAGATCCGGCTTCATAAAATCCCAGTAAACCTCCAGCACCCCGGAAAGCTCCGGCTCCGTTCCATCAAAATGATAGTGCATCATCGCACGAAACAGCTCCCCCAGTGCCTCCCCCGGCAGCTTATCCAGAACCTCCACATGCCGCCCCCACACGGGCATATACTTTGTCTTCCGATCCATCATAGCGCATCTCCTCCTTGACTTAGGCTTTATCCTAAGTATAGCACATATGTTCGGATTTGTCAAGAAGGGGGACAGGAAAAGGGGGTTGTCTTATCAAGAACACAGCTTGTGCAAGCTGCACGATAAATAGTTGTATTACAAGTGGAAGGTTAAAAATTGGAAGTTAATGGATTTTCTTCAAAAACTTTATACTTTCCACTACCTCGCTTGCAAAGTAAATGATCCCCCTAAAGCAGACCACGGAAAAAACCGAAGTCTGCTTTAGGGGGATTTTGTATTCAACTTCCGGCACGGTGCCTTTCTCGTCTGTGATTGTCCTTGCGGTAGCCATAGTCGTAGCCATAGCCGTAGCCGGAGCGGTAGCCATAGCCGTAATGACGATGGAATTTGGGAACGCCGTTGAAGATACAGCCGCTGATGTTGATGCCTTTCTGGTGGATCGTCGTGATGGCGTTGATGACCTGAGACTTCTGAACGCAATCCTGCTTCACCACATACAGCACACAGTCGGCGCAGCGGCTAAGAGCCACGGAGTCGGACACCACTTCCTGGGGCGGTGTGTCGATGACGATGTAGTCATACACTTCAGAAAGCTGACGCAGGACGCTTTTCAACCGCTCCAAATTCAAGGTGTAGTGCCGCCGGTCGGTGCTGCGCCCGGAGATAAAGTCCAGACCGTAGCCCTTGGAGGTTTGGATACAGTCGAAGACGGAAAGGTACTCCTCTCTCAGGCAGTCTATCAGGGAGTTGCTGCTGGCCTTTTCTCCCAATGCTCTGGCAACACTCTGGTTGCGCAGGTCCGCATCCAGCATCAGAACCTTGTTTCCTTCCTGAAGCAGGGAGAGGGCAAGATTGATGGAGACGGTGGTTTTTCCTTCGCCTGCCAGCGTACTGGTCACCAGAATGATCTTCTTTGAGGGGTCATCCAGCAGTTTTTTGGTTTTCATACGCAGACCACGGAAGGACTCGGTCATGTTGGGGTCGGAGTCGGCGGTGATCAACGTAATGTTTCTGGAACGGCGTTTCTTCACCGCCACCTTGGGCAGAGCCACCAACAGCGGAATGTTGATGGCGGATTTCAGCTCATCGGTGGTCTGGATGGTTCGTGTCAATATGGCGCAGGCCAAGATGATCGCAAGACCCAGAAAAATACCGAGCCCAATGCCTTTGAGTGCGGAACCGGTGCTGTCGAAGCTGTTATAGGGGGCATCGGCAACGGTGGGGGAGGTGACGATCTTGACCTGGGGGTAATCCACCATGACACCGGCGATCTGAGGATAGTACTTCATGATAGCACATAAATAGTCATAGGCATCCTGAGGATCGTTGCTGGTGACGGTCAGCACCATCATATTGCTGTTCGCCACGGCAGAGGCGGAGGCATAGCCGTTGATATAGCCCTTGGGAAGCTCCTGCACCACCAGATCCCGCATCATATCCGTGGAGATCAGATGGGGGAAAGCAGAGGACAGATTTTGGGCGGCATACTGGTCGTAGTAGACCCCGGTGCCGAACAGATCATCCTGGTCGAAGTTGGACTCCACCGTAAAGATGGCCTTGGACTCGTACATGGGCACGAAGGAGCGTTTGGCGGTATACCAGGAATAGCTGCCCATCACCGTTGCCAGCACCAGAATCAAAGGCCAAAGCTGGAAGAAGGCATTCTTAAAACGGATGATCAGGTTCAGTATTTTGATTGGTTCTTGCGCGTTATTTTCTATTGTATTTTCCATTTCAACGTCCTCCTTCCGTTAAGAATCCCGGGAGACGGATTTGCTATGCTTGCGGCCGTCGTAGGCGTACTTGCCTGTGTAGCCGCCTTTGCTGTTTTTGCCGTACTTACTGCCATAACCGTACATAGACCGGAAGGTGATTCTCATATCGTTGAGGATACAGCCCGAGAACTCACATTTACAGTTGTTGAGCACATCGATGGCGTCGTTAATATCACAGGCGGCGGTGTAATCCTGACGGACCACCAGCATAGAGGTGTCCACCATATCTGCCAAAATTTCCGTGTCCGGGAACATGCTCATGGGAGGTGTGTCGATGATGACAAAATCAAAGACCCGAAGCTGCTCCAGCAGCGGCTGCATGGTCTGACCGGACAGAAGCTCGGTGCAGCGGGAGTCGGCTGTGGTGGACAGCAGCGTATAAAGCCCCAGCTGTTCATGGTGCACCATGCACTGCTTCAGATTTTCGGTGGAATAAGGCTGTGCCAGCAATTTGTTCAGAGGCAGGGAAGTGTGATACGCACCGCCGAGGAAGCGGTGGATGGAGGGATTGCGCAGGTCGCAGTCCATCAATGCTACCTTATGCCCCTTTAAAGCCAGGGCGGCGGCCACGTTGCCGGATACGGTGGATTTTCCCTCGTTCTCGCCCACACCTGCCATCAGGAAGAGCTTATGCTGACGGGCGGCTGCCTGATGCTCCATATGGGTACAGATGGTGCTGATCTGCTCCACATAGGAGAAGCTGGCGGTGGGAGAAAAAACCTGTACATGCGTGTTGGACCGCTTCAAAAAAGACTTAAACGTGCGGTTCTTCCGCTCGTGATGGATACAGGAGATGATGGGGGCATCCAGCAGCTGACGGGCACCGGTACGGGTCTGGATGGTCTCATTCCTTACGCTCATGTAGCACAGCAGCACTGCCATCAGCACCGCGCCAATAAGACCGGCTTTGTTTGAGATACCGTCCGCATCCACCTGATTGGAGGGGGAGGAGGAAACGGTGGGGTTGCGCATGATGTTCAGCACACTGCGGCTGGAAATGAAGTTTGCCAGCTCAGGGAATACGGCTATCAAGGCTTTCAGCGACAGAAATGCCCGTTCCGGTGTGTCGGCGGTGGCGGTGACCACAATGAAATTGGTATCTCCCACCTGACTGGCACTGATGGTGCCGTTGAAATCCGCCAGCCGGGGGTCATGGTTTTGGATACTCTCTTTCATCACATTGGTTTGCAGCAGCTCGGTCAGCACCGACGCTGCCTCACGGGTGGAGGTCAGGTTGCCGACAGAGGTGACGCTGGTGGTACGGGAGTTGACGGAATAGGTCATAGTGGCGCGGTACTGAGGCGTATGGAAGTGGGTCACGATCAGGGAGGCTGCCATATTAAAGATCAGAGCGGCGGCCACCACCATCCAGCAGTGCCTGATCAGCGTCCGCGCCAGACAGATCCAAGAAATGTGACTGAGACTAAAAAGACGATTTTGCTTCATAGGAACCCCCTTACTGTACCACGACGGTCAGAATCGCGGTGCCCATGATGCCGTCGGAAGAATAGGTGTAGTGTACATAATAGGTGCCGGACTCAGCGGTATTGACATCGCTGCTGATCTGTACATCGGTCAGGGGCACATCCTTGCCGGGCACCGACAGGCTGTGCAGATAGAAATCCGGGCTAAAGGAGGCATCCTGATCCACATAGACCAGATAGTCGGTCAGCGTGATCTCGGGGCGTCGGGGATCGGTCTGCAAGATCAGAATCGGAAGCTGCAGCAAGGAGGTGTCGCCCACGGAGTTGGTCACCTGAATGGAAACGTTGAAGATCTCGGAATTGGAGGTGGGCTCCTGGGTGGAGACCCGGATGTTGTTGCTCAGATCCCCGTCCACCACGTCCGTTGCTTTCAGCCGGGGCAGGACAGAGACACCCTCGGTAGAGGAATAGACCAGCGGCTGCAAGATCTCAAAGGTGGGACGGTGATAATCGGTATAGCGAATCTGACGGACGCAGGAGGCCATATTATCATCGCTGTCAAAGACGATGAAGGTGACTTTTGCGGTGTCGTTGGTGATCAGCTTGGAAATACCGCTGATGGAGATGCGGCTGGTGATGTCGCCGTCCTGCTCGTCGATGGCGGTGATGCCCTGAAGCAGCACCGATTCCTTATCGGAAGCGGAGACTTCCAGAATACCCGACGGACAGTACATGACCGGCGGTACCTTTTGATCAGAGCTTCCCATATAAAAATAGCTGGCGACTTTTCCAAGAGTCAAAAGGACTAAGAGAATAACTAGAATTTGTTTGATTGTTTTCATAAGTGACTCCTATGTACGGACATGCTTACACATGGGCTTTCTCGGCGGGGATAACATATGTAGGGACCAATGCCTTGATCCGGCGGCGCAGCAGGCTCTCCTGCCCCTCGGTCAGCTCTTTCAGGGCATCCAGCTCACGGTAAAGCAGCTGTGTATCAAAATCGATCTTATGCCCGATGTAGATCAGGTCGTTGGAGGTTTTGGAAAGACCTTCCTCACCCATCAGAAGCTCCTCGTAGAGCTTTTCGCCGGGGCGCAGACCGGAGTATACCACATTGATATCCACATCCGGCTCGAAGCCGGACAGACGAATCATGTTCCGGGCCAAGTCGTCGATCTTGACGGGGCGGCCCATATCCAGCACGAAGATCTCGCCGCCTTTGGCGAAGGCTCCGGCCTGCAGCACCAGAGAGACGGCTTCCGGGATGGTCATAAAGAAACGGGTAATGTCCGGGTGGGTGACGGTGACGGGACCGCCTTTTTTGATCTGCTCCCGGAACAGGGGGATGACGCTGCCGTTGCTGCCCAGCACATTGCCAAAGCGCACTGCCGCAAAGCAGGTCTTGCCGGTGCCGGCGAGAGACTGGATCACCATTTCGCAGATCCGCTTGGACGCGCCCATGACATTGGTGGGGTTCACGGCCTTGTCCGTGGAGATCAGAACAAAGTGCTCAACGTCGTATTTAGCGGCGGCCTTTGCGGTGTTGAGGGTGCCGAAGACATTGTTTTTCACCGCCTCTAAGGGGGAGACCTCCATCAAAGGCACATGCTTATGGGCAGCGGCGTGGAAGACCAGAGAGGGGCGGTAAGTGTCCATGACCTGATCGATCCGTGCCTCATCCCGGACAGAGCCGATGAGCACATGAAGCTTCAGGTCCGGATAGTTTGCCCGCAGTTCCAGCTCAATGGCGTAGGCGTTGTTTTCGTAAATGTCGAAGATCACCAGACTTCCGGGCTGATAGCTTGCCAGCTGACGGCACAGCTCACTTCCGATGCTGCCGCCGCCGCCGGTGACCATGACGGTTTTGCCGCGGATCAGATCGGACAGACCGGCCATGTCCACATGCACCACATCCCGTTCCAGCAGATCCTCAATGTCGATGTCCCGGATGGCCTGAATACTCACATCGCCGTTTGCCAGCTGATAAATGCCGGGCATTTGCTTGAATTTGCATTTGGTGTGACTGCAAATGTCCCAGATCTCCTTTTTGGTTTTGGAGGAGAGGGTGGGGATCGCCAGGACGATCTCCGTGATATTATAACGGTCCACGGCGGCCTCGATGCACTCTCGTCCGCCAATGATGGGAACGCCCATGATCCGGTGTCCCCTTTTGCTGATATCGTCATCAATGACGCAGACCACCTTGTTTTGAGAGTGGCGGCTGCTCTGAAATTCCTGCAGAACCAACGCACCGGCCTTGCCGGCACCGATGACCATGGTTCGGCGTTGCGGCGATTGGGTGAACCAATTCCGAACCCGGCGAATGAAACGATAGGAGAAGCGGATGATGGTGGTGCAGATAAACAGGATCGCCGCAAAGAGCACCGGGAAACTCTTGGGCAGGCTGACGATCCCCATGAGGATCATCAGCATTTGGATGCCGCCGATGAAAACAGAGGCGGCAAAGATTCGCACCAGCTCATCGCCCCCCGCGAAACGCCACAGGGTCATGTACAGCTTGGATATTGCAAACACCGCCAAAACCAGCAGGGTGTTCAGAACCAGCCACCGGGCAGGGATGTTCAGAAAACCACTGGCCTGCAGCAGTCCGTAATCAAAGTCGTGCCGAATCAGCAGCGACAGAAAAACGGCGGCGTTCGTCACCAAAATGTCCATGATGACGAGCATGATCAGTCTGGGAATCAAGAGCGTGGAAAATACATTTTTGCGCAGAGACGGCATAAATTCCGAAGCTCCTTTCTCTTTCTTTTTATCTATATTAAATGGCGCGCTGCGAGAGCGCCAAGTATTTTGGAACATCTGAATAAATCAGAACTCCTTTTAGTATACCACATTTTATGAGGAAGTAAATGCGAAAAAAGAAAATAAAAGGGAGATAACGGGAGTTCTCTTAGGGTAGGGGTAGAAAAACCGGGTGTTATATGTTATAATGACAGAAGATGTTCGCCGTCTGACGTTCCTGCCATGGGCAGGTTTTGCAGAATACGGCTGGGGTTTTCCGTCAGCAGAATACGGGCGCATTCCGAATCGCAGTATTCCTCCGCCCACTGGGTCAACGCGCCGATGTGAGGAGTGCGGAATCGGGAGCCATGGGCATCGCTGGCGAACATATGAACAAATCCCAGCTCCAGAAGCGCGTTGGCGGTTCGTTCCGCCCGGGAGCCAAAGGAGCCCAGAATACTGCCCTTATTCAGCTGGAGCGCAAAGCCGCACTCTACCCAGTCCTGAACCCGAGCGGGGTCTCGCTGGATGGCACCGTACCGCTCCGGATGGGCGATCACCGGCTGATAGCCGCAGGCAGTGAACGCAGACAGGCAGTCGTTCATAAAGGTGAAGCTTTCGTCAAAATAGAATTCCGTCAGCACATACCGGCTGTTGCCGATGGTTGGCAGCAGCCCGGCGGCAGCCAGCTCCGGTGTCTGGGATAGACACAGCACCTCGGCACCTTTGTGAAGCTTCAGGGGCAGGTTTAACTGTTCCAGAGCCGCTTTCAGCTCATGATACCGCTCGTCAATGAGGGGCTGCTGCTCCAAAAACTCCGGCTCACCCCGGAAGTGGGGGGTGGCGACGACCTCTGTTACACCGGAGTAAATGGCGATGCGAGCCATTTCCAGAGACTCTTCCAAGGTGGATGCGCCGTCATCAAAATCATGTAGGATATGGCAATGAATATCGATCATGGGAACCTCCTGCGTCGATACTTTATCTTAATATCGAATTATAACACAAATGCCCGGTCAGATGCAATAGCCAACAGGAGGGTTTATGAAAAAAGAACAGGATAAACTGAATAAGACAAAAAAATTAGACGAGAAAAGGAAACGGGGCAAGGGGACGCTCAGAGAAATCTGGCGGGACTGGTGCTGGATCTGGTCCTTTAGCCGTAAGCGGTGGGTCAGCGTGGTGCTGTATACCCTCTGCGGCATCATTTCCAGCGGCATGACCCTGGTTGCCGGCGTGATCAGTAAGTATATGATCGATGCCATCGTCTATTTTCAAAAGGATCGGCTGCTGCTTTATGGCGGTGCTTTGGTGGTCAGCGCGGCGGCTTCGGTGGCGTTTCAAAGCTTTACCTCCCGGTTTTCAGCCAAGCTCAGTGTGAATATGCTGAATGATATCCAGGCAAAGGTGTTTGATGATATCCTGGCATCGGACTGGATGAGCCTTTCCCGGTATCCCACCGGCGATCTGCTGAGCCGGTTTGCAACGGATGTGAATACGGTTTCCGGCTGTGCCGTCAGCTGGCTGCCCAATGTGATCATCCAGAGCTTCACGGTTCTGGCAACGCTGGGGGTGATCGTGTATTATGATCCGGTGATGGCACTCATTGGCTGCGCCAGTACGCCGCTGCTGTTTCTTTTGTCCCGTCAGCTGATGAGTAAGCAGCGCGCCCACAATCAGAAGATGAGGCAGACTGCCAGTGAGCTGTCCGCCTTCCAGTCCGAGACCTTCCGGAATATGGATACCCTGAAGGGCTTCGGTGTGGAGGGACAGGTCAGTGCCAAGATGCGCCGCTGGCAAGGCATCTATCGGAAAAACGTGTTGGATTATAACCGGTTCACCATCCGTACCAGCGTGTGGCTGTCGGCAATGGGCAGCCTGGTGCAGTATGGCGCGTTGGCGTATTGTCTGTGGCGGCTGTGGCGTGGAGATATCCTCTTTGGCACCATGACCTTGTTCTTACAGCAAAGAGCCAGCCTGTCCTCCGCTTTTTCCTCCCTGATCGGTCTGATCCCTACGGCGTTGTCCGGCTCCGTGGCGGCAGAGAGGGTCCGGGAGCTGACCCAGCTTCCCCGGGAGCCCAGACAGAAGGAGGCGCAAATTCAGGGCAGCTGCTCCATGACGCTGGAGCAGATCCAGGTCGCCTATACCGAGGATCGGAAGGTGTTGTCCGATGTGAATGTGTCCGTCCCCAGAGGGAAGCTCGTGGCACTGGTGGGTCCCTCCGGAGAGGGAAAGACCACTCTGCTGCGGCTGATGCTGGGCTTGATCCGTCCGGATGAGGGCAGTGCTTACCTGACGGACGATACCGGGAAGCGGTATCCGCTGGGTGTGGACACCCGGCACTGCATCGCCTATGTGCCCCAGGGCAATACCATGATCGCCGGAACGCTGGCGGACAATCTGCGGCTTGCCCGGGAGGATGCCACCCGGGAGCAGATGCGGCTTGCCCTGGAGGATGCCTGCGCCTGGGAATTTGTGAAGAAGCTGCCTGGTCAGTTGGATACCCCCATCGGAGAAGGGGGCAAGGGACTTTCGGAGGGACAGGCCCAGCGCATTGCCATTGCCCGGGCACTGCTTCGGCAGGCACCGGTGCTGCTGCTGGACGAGGTCACCAGTGCCCTGGATATGGATACGGAGCAGCGTGTCCTGAACAATCTGACTCGCCGGGGCGTGACCACGGTGGTCACCACTCACCGCCCCTCCGTGCTGAACCAGTGCGTCCATGCCTACCGGGTGGAGAATGGGCAGGTACGCCGGCTGGAACGGGAAGAGCTGGAGGCGCAGTGGAAATGAAAAAATATTATGAACAATGACTATTTTTGACCCTTTGCCCTTGCTTTTCTCAAATCCTGCGATATAATGGGGAAGATACATTATTTTAGGGAGGAAAACCATGAAAAAACTGATTGCGCTGCTGCTTGCGGCAGTTATGATCGTGTCATTGGCCGCTTGCGGAAGCGAGAAGGAAGACGATGTCGAGACCACCGCAACCGGCACTGAGGCTACCGATGCCACCGATGCAACGGAAGAGACCGAAGAGACCGATGCAACGGAAGAGACCGAAGAGACCGAAGAGACCGAAGAGACCGAAGCAACCGAGCCTTATGTGCCGGAAATCGGTGAGGGGATTTTCAGCAGAGTCAGCTACACCGCAGACGATGAGCAGCTGGCAGGTCATCTGGATGATGTGGTTGCCACGGTAGGCGATGCGGAGCTGACGGTGAGCCAGCTGCAGGTCTACTATTGGATGTACATTTACAGCTTTCTGAATGACTACTACTACTATCTGGAGTACTTTGGTTTGGACATCTCCTTGCCGCTGGATCAGCAGGAATGCTCCGGAAGCGATGGTACCTGGCAGCAGTATTTCATCACGGAGGCACTGAACAGCTGGCATACCCACCAGGCTCTGGCTCAGGATGCCGCAGCCAACGAGATTCCCATTGATGACAGTATCCAGGAGGAACTGGATGCTTTTGATGAAGAGCTGGAAACTGCCGCTGAGGAAGGCGAATACGAGTCCGTTGAGCAGATGCTCCATGATAACATCGGCCCCGGCGTCACGGTGGACGGTTACAAGGCATACCTGCTGGCATACTACACCAGCCTTTCCAACTATGAGTATCAGTATGACAACTTTGAGATCACCGATGATATGATCGAGACCTACTTTACGGAAAATGAGGAAACGCTGGCGGAGTCCGACATCACCAAGGAAAGCGGCAAGCTGGTGGATGTGCGCCACATCCTGCTGACCCCCGAGGGCGGCACCACCGATGATGATGGCAATACCACCTACTCCGATGATGAATGGACAGCCTGCGAAGCTGCCGCCCAAGCCGTTCTGGATCAGTGGCTGGCCGGTGAGAAGACCGAGGAAAGCTTCGCCCAGCTGGCAAACGAGTACTCTACCGATCCCGGCTCCAATACCAATGGCGGTCTGTATGAGAGTGTCGCCACCGGTGAAATGGTCGATGAATTTGACGCCTGGTGCTTTGATGATAGCCGTCAGGTCGGCGATTACGGTCTGGTCAAGACCACCTACGGCTACCACGTCATGTTCTACAGCGGTGACGAAGCTCAGTGGATCTATGAGTGCCGCAATGCCATTCTGAGTGAGAAGATCAATGAATTCCTCAACGAGACTGTGGACGCATATTCCCTGAACGTTGACTATGAGAAGATTTTGGTCGGCGATGTAGACTTGGACGCAACAGAATAATAGGACAAGAACGAATATAAAAAACTCCCCATTGCATAGATCTGATCTTGCAATGGGGAGTTTTTCTGCTTTGTATTTGGCGGTATTACCCCTCACCTGCCGGGGGTGCTGATTTGGGCTTGCGGCGGTGGTGGTAATTGGGACGGCGGCGGTTTCCGGGGGACTTGGGCTTTGGTTCCGTCTGTGCTGATGGCGTATCCGAAGCCGCTGCCTGGGGTTCCGGTGCTTTTTTCTGTTCCTGCTTTCCCTCGGGCTTTTTCTGTTCCGGCTTCTTTCCCTCGGGCTTTTTATGCTCCGGCTTCTTTCCTTCGGGCTTTTTACCTTCCGGTTTCTTGCCCTCCGGCTTCTTGTTTTCGGGCTTTTCCTGTGCTTCGGAACGATTTTCCTGCTTTGGCTTGCCGGGACGGCTGCGACGGCGGCGATTGGAGCGGCCCTCATCCTGAGAGGACGCTTCCTCCTCGGACGGCTTTTCCTCTGCCGGCTTTTCATCTACCACCGCCTCTTCACGGTAGCGGAACTTAATGGGATTCAGGAAGGCAGGCTCCTCCGTCTGCTTTTCTCTGCGGACCCGTTTGCCGCCGCCGGAGATGGGTGCCAGGTCTGCCGGGATGGGAGAATCGGTCTTCTTCGCCTTGCCGTTGCGCAAAATGGCGATCTCTTCCACAGAGAAGACACTGATGGTATCCGGGTCATCCTCCATCCGAACCTTGACCTTCTGCCGCAGCAGGCTCACCTCGGTGACGGTGCCTCTGCCCTCCGGGGTATCCACAAAGGATTCCTCCTTGGGACTGTGGCGCAGCAGATCCTCATAGGCTTCCTGCTCATATTTCAGGCAGCACATCAGTCTGCCGCAGGTGCCGGAGATCTTGGTGGGGTTCAGACTCAGATTCTGGGTCTTTGCCATTTTGATGGACACGGGCTGGAAATCATCCAAAAAGCTGGCACAGCAGAAGGGTCTGCCGCAGATGCCCAGACCGCCCACCATCTTTGCCTTGTCCCGGACACCGATCTGCCGAAGCTCGATTCGGGTATGGAACACGGAGGCAAGGTTCTTGACCAGCTCCCGGAAATCCACACGCTCATCGGCGGTGAAGAAAAACAGCAGTTTGCTGCAATCAAAGGCGCACTCTACCGACACCAGCTGCATATCCAGCCCAAAATCGGCAATCTTTTTCAGGCATACCTCATGGGCCTTACGCTCCTTGGCACGGTTTTCTTCCACGATTCTCTCATCGTGTGCCGTGGCGCGACGCAGAACGCTTCGCAGGGGCGGCACCACATCCTTTGCGCAAATGCTGTGGATGCCGGAGGTGCAAATACCGAACTCCGCTCCCCGGGCGGTATCCATGATCACATGATCCCCCGTGTGCAGCTCCAATCCGGCAGGATCAAAAAAATATACCTTCTGCCCCGGACGGAACTGGACATCCACTACCTGGACCGTTTCCTGCTCCGGAGCCGTCATGATCTCATTTTCCATATCGTTCTCCTTTTATCTCAACGCCCATTGCAGATACCCACAGATGGCGGCCGGGGACACATTCCCTTGGGCGTATTCCATACATTTTTTCAGATGCCGGATGGCACTTAGCAGATCTCCGGCACTTCTGACCGTCAACTGACGAGTCAGCTCCGACAGGGCCTGTCCACCGCTGCGGCAGGCAAAGGCTTCCTCCAAAAAGGTCACCCATTGCGACAGCTCCTGTATCAGCTGGTCACGCTTCCACTTTTCCATGCCCACCAGCACCTCCACCAGCCCCAGGGTATTTCTCCCGGCAAAGGCGGCGGCAAAGTCCTGAGTCTGTTGGGACACGCCGGCACTTCCTTCCAGAAGCTGCGCCGCCTGCCCCAGATAACCGCCGCTTCGGTTGATGGCGGCGGAAATGGCATCGGCAGAGACATCCGGAAACCGCCGCCCCAGCTCCCGGCGCAGTACCGGCTCCGACAGGGGCATCAGTGCCAGCTCCACACAACGGGAGCGGACGGTGGGCAGCAGTCGATGGGGGTTGTCCGTCAGCAGCAGGAAGACTCCATAGGAGGGCGGTTCCTCCAGTACCTTCAGCAGTGCGTTCTGCCCCGGCAGCCCCATATCCTGACCCCGGGGGAACAGGTAGATCTTCCGGCTGCCCTCATTGGGCTGGATGTACATATCCGCTCTTGCCTGACGAATCAGGTCCACAGGGACGGTCTTCTTTTCCGGGTCGTCCACGGTGATGAAATCCGGATGGATCCCGGCAAAGACCTTTCGGCAGCCATCGCAAACGCCGCAGGGCGAATGTTCCCCACTGCATAGCAAAGCCGCCGCCAGCAGCCGTGCAAGGGTATGCTTCCCGGACCCTTCAGGACCGGAGATCAGGTAGAAATGCCCACCACGCCCCCGCCCCAAGCTCCGGGACAGATTTTCCTTCAGCCGGTCATTCCCCAGCAACTGTTCAAAGCCCATAACTCCTCCCGAAGGCATTCGGACACAATGCCTACAAATACGCTTTTCATTTTCGCATTGCGTATTTGCATTATATCACACTTTTTTTATATCGTAAATATAAAAAACAGCAATGGGAACAAAGGAATATCTTGTATCTTGTATCTCATATCTCATATCTCCCATCTCATATCTCGAAGCTTATCCCCACAGGGCACTGAGCATGGGGATGACCTGCTTTTTCCGGCTCATAATGTGGGGCAGAAAGACACTGCCGTCTTTCGGTTCCTCGTTGAAGGCTTGGCGGATGATCTCCTCATCACCTACAAACAGCAGCTGGGTACCCTCTAAGAGTACGTCCGTCAGCATTAACAGCACCATGGAGAAGCCCTTTTTCCGGGCGGTTTCTTCCATCAGCTTCAAAAACTCCTCCCGGCGTTTGAGCAGCTGGGGACTGTCCATGCAGGTGATCTGAGACACGGCAAGGGCAATGCCTGCAATGTGAAATTCCTTATAATCCGTTTCCAGCAGCTCCTGGGCACTGCGGTGATGGGCAGAAGCAGAGAAGATCTCTCTGCCCAGCTCATCCAAGGAGATGTGCGCCAGCCTTGCCATCCGCTGGGCGGTCTGCTTGTCCCGTTCCGTGCAGGTGGGGGACTTGAACATGACCGTATCGGAAAGAATCGCCGCCGCCATCATGCCTGCCATTCCCTCCGTGGGGGTCACACCCCGATCCCGGTACATGGAGGCGATGATGGTATTGGTGGAGCCTACCGGCTCGTTGCGGACGTAGATGGGATTGGAGGTCTGGATATCCGCCAGCCGGTGGTGGTCGATGATCTCAAGGATCTCCGCTTCCTCCAAGCCGGGGACGGACTGGGCAGCCTCATTGTGATCCACCAGCACCACACGCTTGCGCCTGGGACGCAGTAAGTGGTATCTGGCAAGGATGCCTACCACCTGCTCACGCTCATTGAGGATGGGGTAGCACGGATACCGATGCTTCAGCACCAGCTCCTTTACATCGTCCACCCGGTCATCCAGATGGAAGCAGAAATTATCCTCCCGGCGGCAGATGCGCCCGATGGGGGTGGATTGGAAAATCATCCGGGAGGCCCGATAAGCATCCAGATCCGTGGCAATGACGCAGGTGGCGGTATTCAGCTCGGCAAGCTCGGCAGGAAGCTCCGCCTGACACAAGATCAGGCAGTGGATGTTCTTTTCCAATGCCGCTTTCATCAGCTCCGGCTGGTCGCCGCAGAGCAAAATGGTGTTTTCACTTCGGAAGGGCAGGGTCTCCCGGTTCTGGGGCAGTCCGATGACCACCTCACCGGAGACCATGTCCGTATTTTCCCCTGCTTCGTTGCAAAGACGTCCTTCCAGCACGGACAGTAAATTGAAAATGGGCACCGGCTCCAAAACGCCGCCGGTGATCTGGGACATGGTATAGCTTGCCACATCCTCCCGTGACAGCATACCGTACAGGGTGCCGTCCTCATTGGCTACGGGGATGGCCGCCTGCATTTTATCCTCCTGCAGCAGCTCCCACGCCCGTTCCACCGTCACCGCGCCGCTTAAAATTGGAGGACGGTCAAAGACCAGATCCCGAACCTGGGTGTACATGCCGGTGATCCGCCGGGGCGCGGCAAAGCCAAACCGATCCAGCACCCTTTGGGTCTCGTCAGACACCTGCCCCAGACAGGCAGGCTCATATTCCCGGTCTCCCAAAGCGTTTCGCAGTGCCGCATAGGACATGGCAGCAACAATAGAGTCCGTATCCGGGTTCCGATGCCCGGTAACGTAAATTGGGTCCATGGTGATATCCTCCAATCCAAAGTATAGATATGAGATACAAGATACAAGATACAAGATATCCCTGTGTCAAAGCCAATAGGAATAAGTTAGGATGCGATTTATACTACCACACTCGCCCGGTCAATTACTATCCCGTATTCTTTTCCGTGGAAAATTAAGATAGGAGCCAGAGGATACAGCTATCTTGTATCTCATATCTTGTATCTTTGCACCAGCCACGACATGAAATATCTTGTATCTCGTATCTTGTATCTTGTATCTTATTTCGCTGTTACTTCTCCTGCAAGGCTCAATTTGAACAGCTTTCTGATCTCCTTTTGGTTCATGCCTTGACCGATTGCCCACATGAGCTTGGTCATGGCGGCTTCTGTGGTCATGTCTCTGCCCTGAATGACGCCCAGCTCCAGTAAGCGGTTGCCTACCTGATAGACCCGAAGGTCTGAGCTGTCGTAGAGGCATTGTGTGGTGATGACCACGGAGATTCCTGCCTCCACCGCTGAGCGGATGCCGCTGAGTCCTTCACCCAGTACATTCACGCCGCCCAGCCCGAAGGCTTCAATAACAATGCCTTGATAGCCCATGGCGGTGAGGGCATCGAAAATTTTCGGAGACAGCCCCGGAGTCAGCTTCAGCAAAAAGACATCGCTGCTGATCTGATCCACCAACCGGGCAGGACCTTTGACGCTGGGGATCACCCCTTGATCCACCGTCAGCCCCAGACCGGTGATCTGGGCGGCGTACCGGGCGTTGACGCTTTCAAAGGCGGAAAATCCCGTGGCTCTGACCTTCACCGCCCGACAGCCCAGCATCACCTTCCGGTCAAAGGCAAGAAAGACTCCGCCATGACCGGTGGCGGTCATGGCAAAGGCGGTGCGCAGATTGTCCGGACCATCGGACAGCACATCCGTCAAAGGCAGCTGAGAGCCGGTGAACACCACCGGAATGTCAATATCCGGCAGCATAAAGGAGATTGCCGAGGCGGTATATGCCATGGTGTCCGTGCCGTGAGAAATGACAATGCCGTCATAGCTGCCCCGAAGCTCGAAAATTTTCCGGGCGATGAGCTGCCACTCCTGGGGGCGGATGTTGGAGGAATCCAGACACATCACATCCTGCACGGCGATATCATAATAGGTACGAAGCTGCTGAAGCTCCCGTTCCATGACACCGCTGCGGTGGGGCTGTAATCCATCGGAGCCTACCACAGACGCGATGGTGCCGCCGGTGGTCAGCAAAAGGATCCGCTTCTTTTCAGTCATAAAAAACACCGCCTCTGGTTTTTATCCATTTATTATACCCACATTTGCCGCAAATAGCAAGAAAAATTGCATGCGCCGGAGGAGAACGAGACAGTAGGGACCGGCGTCCTCGACGGTCCTTACCGGGTGACGGTTTGCGTGAGGGTTGGTGCTTTTGAAGACGTTACGAAAGTGTACCATAGGGACCATTCCCGAAGGGAAATAAACCGTGCTTCGGATTGCCTTTAGGCAATGTGGTTTTGCGTTGCAAAACCACGGGACCGTCGAGGACGCCGGTCCCTACGGAAGCGTGGGGTGGGGACCGTCGAGGACGCCGGTCCCTACGGAAGGGTGCGGTGGGGACCGTCGAGGACGCCGGTCCCTACGAAAGCGTGGGGTGGGGACCGTCGAGGACGCCGGTCCCTACGGAAG
>CAZENN010000014.1:0-4462 GCA_964513605.1 uncultured Oscillospiraceae bacterium | reverse complement strand
CCCTACGGAAGGGTGCGGTGGGGACCGTCGAGGACGCCGGTCCCTACGAAAGCGTCGGGGAAGGGCAGTTGCCCTTCCCCGACAGTGGTTGGTTTTGACTGTTTAATTGCTTGGGCTTTTACATGGTCGGATGTTCTGACAGCCCAGAGGGTTTAGCTGGGATCTTCCTTTTTTACCTTTCCGTAGGTGAGGAGGGAAATGACACCGGCGCAGCTGATCGCCATCATTACCACCCACAATGTGATGGAGGTGTCTCCGGTCTTGGGAGTGTCCGGTGTGCCGGGCTCCGTGGAAGGCTCGGTGGAAGGCTCGGTGGGCGGCTCGGTGGAAGGCTCGGTGGGCGGTTCCGTGGAAGGCTCCGTGGGCGGTTCCGTGGAAGGCTCCGTGGGCGGTTCCGTGGAAGGCTCCGTGGAAGGCTCCGTGGGCGGCTCGGTGGGCGGTTCCGTGGAAGGCTCGGTGGGCGGCTCCGTGGGAGGCTCGGTAGGAGGCTCGGTGTAGGTATTGCGGAAGATGATCTCATCCTGGGATACGCCCTGACCGGTGGCGATATCCACAGCGGCGTCGAGCTGACCCTTGCCGTTGTCGGTGATCTCCAGAGTGATATGGTAGATGGTATCATCGTAGGTCACACCATCGATGGTCTCACCGCCGTTGGTCTCTTTTACCAGATAGTAGTGAGTGCCGGGAGTGGTGAAGGTCATGGGGGTGAAGGAGAAGCTTCCATCTGCTCCGTTGGTGACGGTCTCCATCCGGGAACCATCCAGCCAGCTGTCGTTGGTCTCGTACAGCTCGAAGGTGAAGGCACCGGCTTCCAATGTCTTGCCGGAAAGAACCTTGGTGCCCTCCAGCGTTACGGGAACTTCGTCTGCCGTGTAGGTATTGCGGAAGATGATCTCATCCTGGGATACGCCCTGACCGGTGGCGATATCCACAGCGGCGTCGAGCTGACCCTTGCCGTTGTCGGTGATCTCCAGAGTGATATGGTAGATGGTATCATCGTAGGTCACACCATCGATGGTCTCACCGCCGTTGGTCTCTTTTACCAGATAGTAGTGAGTGCCGGGAGTGGTGAAGGTCATGGGGGTGAAGGAGAAGCTTCCATCTGCTCCGTTGGTGACGGTCTCCATCCGGGAACCATCCAGCCAGCTGTCGTTGGTCTCGTACAGTTCGAAGGTGAAGACACCGGCTTCCAATGTCTTGCCGGAAAGGACCTTGGTGCCCTCCAGCGTTACGGGAACTTCGTCCACTGTGTAGGTATTGCGGAAGATGATATCCTCGCAGGCCTGCCCCTCATCATCAAAAATACGCAGGTAGGCAAGGAGCTGACCCATCAGATTGTCATGCACATCAATGATCACCCGGTAAACGGTATCGTCATAGGTCACACCGTCGATGGTCTCGCCGCCGAAGGTTTCCTTGATCAGATAGTAATGGGTTCCCACGGTGTCATAGTGGAGAGGCTGGAAGGTGAAGCCGCCGTTCATACCGTTTTTCACGGTCTCCAGCTTTTCGCCCTGGGTCCAGTTTCCATCGGACTCATACAGCTCGAAGGAGAAGTCCCCAGCGTTCAGAACCTTGCCGGCCAGACCCTTTTTGCCGGGGATCTGTGCGGAGGTGGGAGCGGCAGTATAACGGTTATTGAAGATGATCTCCTGGGCGGCTCCTTCGCCGATGATGGCGATGGTCTCGGAAACTTCCAGCTGACCCTTTTGTTTATCGGTGACCTCCAAGGTCACAAGATAGGTGCTGGTGTCATAAACAATGCCATAGGTGGCCTGACCGCCGGACTTTTCGGATACCACATAATAGTACGTTCCCGGCTCGGTGAAGGTCAGGGGGGCGAAAGTAACGCTTCCATCGGCGAAGTTCGTTGCCTCGGTGGTGGCGGCACCTTCCGGGATGGTTCCGTTGGCATCGACCGCTTCGGTCAGGAGGAAGGTAAACTCATCATTGATCAGCACTCTGCCCGTCAGGACTTTGGTTGCCTGAATGGTATGGATCGCCTTTTCCGGAGTGTAGATGTTTTGGAAGAGAACGGTGTCCTCAACGGTGTTCAAGACCTGATGCGCTGCCACCAGAGTGCCGTTTTCATCGGTGACGGTGACATGAATGTGGTACACCGTCTTATCGGTGGTGACACCGTTGCCGTCGGCACTGGTTTCCACAAGATCATATTCCCAAGAACCCACCGTCTCAAAGTGCAGGCTGTCATTGAAGATGACATTGCCCTGTGCGTCGTTGGTGCCGGTCAGGACGGGGTCGCCGTTGGTCGGGCGCAGTTCGAAGGTGAATTCGCCATCTTTCAGTTCACGACCTTGCAGGGACTTACTGACGAAATCAATGGGAAGCTCTGCTTCATCGGGGATGTAGGTGTTGGTGAAAACGGGGACTTCGTAGTCGGTCTCGCCATCAATGCTGACGATGACAGCGGAGGTGGTGCCGTCGCCGTTGTCTGTGACCTCCACCACCACGGCGTACTCGGTGCTGGCGTAGGTCATGTTCTTGATGGGGGAATCGGGGACGATCTCCTTCAGGGTGTAGTGATATGTACCGACATCTGCCAGCTCATAGTGCAGGAGGAACCGTGCCTCGCCTGCGCCGTCGGTCAGCTCAGAGGCGGCGATCAGGGTGCTGCCGTCATACAGACCGAACCGGAAGCCGCTGAGGGAAACCAGAGGACTGTTGGAAGGATTGACCAGCTCCTTCTGCACATCCAGCACCAGCTCACAGCCGGTGGCGTGATAGTAGTTGTTGAAGGTGATGTCGATCTGCCAGTTGCCGTCACTGTTTTTGCCGAACTCCTTGCCGGTGTGGTAGGAGGTGACGCTGTCGATCTCCAGCTTGCCGTCCATGTCCTTGTCGGTGACGGTGATGCCGAAGGTGTGCAGTGTGGCATCGTATGTGATGCTGTTGATGACGCTGCCGCCGTTGGTTTCCAGGACCTGATAGTGATAGGTGCCGGGGGCGGTGAAGACTTGCTGTGCCAGCGCATCGTTAAAGTTGAAGGTGGGATCGCTCTCGTTGGCGGTGGCGGTGGCGATGGTGGTCCAGCCGCTGTCATCGAATTTCTGGAGCTGGAACTCAAATTCCGCTCCGTTCCAGCTGGTGGAGTCGGTGGTCAGGAGCTTGGTGCCCTGCAAAACCAGGTTGACAGAGTCCACTTCCTCCGGCTCGTAGTGGTTGATGACGGTGACGAAAGCGGTCTGATTGGCTTCGATGGTCACAACGCCGTCTGCCGTCTGACCGTTCTCCCGGTATTCGGCAGTGAAGCCGGGTCCGGCAGGACGCTCCTTGACCGCTGCGACGGTATTCTCCGGCAGACCGTAAATTTCGATCTGCTCCTTGTGTTCCAGCGTCACGGTGAAGCAGCCCTTTTCATCGGTGGTGATGGTGGATACACTGCCGTTTGTGTAAGCCGCGTCAAAGGTGGCATTGGTCACGCCCACACCGGTGAGGGTCACATCCATGGTGAAGCTCTTTCCTTCCGGGATGGTGTAATTGCTGCCCAGATTGTGGGAGATCTCCTTGGTGATGGTCAGATTGCCGCTGCCCCGGTCACTGTTGATGAAGTGGACCGGCACCAGCTTACCCTGTGTCACAGTGACCTCTATGGAGGCGGTATTGGGGATGTAGTCCGTGGTGGGGACTTCTGTTACCTCAAAGACGGTGCCGCCGGTCATGCCGCCGATATGGAGGGTCTGCCCGGCATTCAGTACTGCTTCGGCACGACCGCCGCTGAAGGCAACCTCGGTGTCGGAAACGGTGCCATCTGCCTGAACCAGCTGGGCGGGATAGGTGTTGTTATCTTCCGGGTCGGTTTCGTTGGTGATGATGAACCGGAACCCAGCGGTGGGGACAGCGGCATCCTCCGCCATGGTCTTGCTCAGGGAAAGACCTGTCTGCGGAGCAATGGTCAGCTTGCCGTTGTTGCCCAAGGTAGCTCCGATGATGAAGCGGTAGCCCAGATCATCAATGGTATGGTCATGGGCATCCACGAAGGGAATGCTGGCATCGGGCAGGGTGTCGGTGGTGTTTTCGGTCTTTGTGATGGTGTAGCCATCCAGATTGACATGGACGTTGCCCTTGCCGATGTACCAGGAGCCGTCACCGGCCGGGTGAGCGGTGGTAAGCGCCTCATCGGAGAGCCGACGATACACGGTCTTCTCAACCAGGGAGTCGCCGTCCTTCTCATAGACGGTGTAGGCTCGGTAATAAGTACCGCTGGGCTGGGTGTCGCCGATGTACAAGGTGCCGTTGGTGTCGGTATAGACCGGCGCGTCTTCCAGATAATAGTATCTGCTGTTCTGCCGGGAAGGATTGAAATAGGAGTAGGTATTGACCTTATCGTAGCCGGTGGAGAGATCCGCTTCGTACTGGTTGGTGTAGAAGCTGATATTGCCGTTTTCGTCGGTGTTGGCTTCCAGATATTCCTGGGATACAAGGTCAGTCACGCTATAGGGGT
>CAZENN010000013.1:0-28989 GCA_964513605.1 uncultured Oscillospiraceae bacterium | reverse complement strand
TGGCCTTGGGCAGAGAGGAAAACTTCCGGAACTCAATGGTCTTGCCGCTGCCCTGGGGAATGGGACGCTTCTGACCAAACTGCTCGTGAACCAGATTGGCTTCTGCCTCATCAATGAGGGTCATGTCATAAAAGGTCTTCATTTCAGGGGACAGACCGCTCAGCAGAGTGGTCTGCACCTTGTTTGCGAAAAGCTGTAAATTGATAATACGCATGGTTTTTCTCCTTTTCAAAAATGTGATTACGCCATGGGTCAGAAACTGATTTTTTCTCCCATGGCTGCACGGCGGCGGAAATCTTGCCGCTGTGCTTTGGTCATCTTACTGGGGTCTAGCTTGACGGTCGCCGGGCTTTGAGCACCGGAGCCGTTTTCAGCCGGCCGGGCACCGTTGGCAGCTACGCTGGCGGCTACTTGCTTGCTGGCTTGCTCTGTAGCGTGGCGCAAAAGCCCGGCGGTGATCTCATCCTTGTGGATGATCTCATAGGCAGTCTGGATGCTGATAATCGGGTTCTTGATCAAATCCCGGAAGACAGGATTGGTAAGCTCTGCATCCAAGTTGAGGGACGGGTAGAAATTCTTCGCCTGTTCTGCCTGGTTCATCCAGATTTGGTACTGCTTCGCCGCCGCTTCCTTCTGCTGACGCTCTGCGACCTCACGTTTGAGCTTGGCATTCTCCCGTTCAACCTTTTGGATCCGGCGGTACTCATCCGGGGTCATGTTCTTCTCCATTGCCAGCTTCTCAATGAGGCTATCGTCCGCCTCAATTGCCGCAGTGAGTGCCTTGATGTCCGCAGGGTCTTCCACGCCATAGTGTTTCGCCAGCAGCTCCAGCGTAGGGGTCAATGCCCGGTACTTTTCCGCTGCCTCAGAGGGTCCTTTGAGCCGCCGCTGTACGATCTCCTGCACCTTGGAATCGTAAAGATCCTTATAGTCGCCCTTGATCATACGGTCAAATTCAGCCTTGCGATCTACCACCGCAGGCTCTGTCTTTTGCACCTCGGCGGCAGGTGTGCCGTCCGCAGCTTGCGGATTGCTTTTAACGCCCGTAGTCTGCACCCCGGCGGCAGGTGCTGTTACGCCCGTCCCTGCGCCATCACCGGCTCCGCCACCTCCGGCGGCACCACCGTCGGCAAAGAGCTGTAAGTGCAGTACAGGGATTATTTTGTTTTGATACATATGGTTATCCTCCTATGTCAGCCCGTAGAGTGGGCGAAACTCAATCATAATCTTGCAGGTATTCCTGCACTTCGATGTGCTGTGGATAACTCTCAGCCAGAGCCATCAGCCCACATTGGACTGTCCACAGCGATGCCCTGACCTCCGAATGGTGACCTTCTGCCGGGATCACGGCGATCTGCGCATCTCCCGGGTTCAGGCAGACCATGGGGGTCTCCCTGATTTTGCCCCTCTCATGGAGGCTCTGGGCCGCCTGAGCGGCAGCATATGTCAGAGCCGTCACCCCGGCACAGATCAGATCCTGACCATACGGTGCGGCACCGGAATGTCCCTTGATGGTCAGCCGGATGCATCCACGGTCATCCTCAATGAATTTGACGGTAATCATCCTGATCCCTCCTATGCCGGCGCAGTGGACTCCGCCACCTTCTGTCTTGCCTTTTTGGTGTTGGATGCCTCTGCTCCGCCTTTAGATCCGCCCAGTGCCTCAGTCTGTTCCACAGATGCGGCGGCTGTGTTTCCACTGCCACCAGAAGCCACCGGTGTCCCTCCTGCGCCCTGCTGCTGAGGCTGGATGCCGAGGAGCTGGTTGAGTATCTGAGTCAGCTGTTGCAGCTGCTGATACATGCCGCCATTTTGAGCGACTCGCTGCATGATCATTTCCTTACGGTCGAAGTCCATCATATCCAGACACGCCATTGCTTGATCTGCCATAGCCGGGTTAAATATCCCCGTCTGATAAAACTGCAATGCCAGCTCGTTCTGGCTCATTTTGGAGTAGGGGCTTTGCTTCTGGGCGGTGATCTCGATATCAAACAGGGGCAGTCGATAGCCCATGTCCACGCCGAATGCGCTGCCCTGCTGCTGAGGCTGGATACCCTGATTGGAATACTGGACAAACCGCGCCGCTCCCTGCTCGCCCATGATACGGAAGCACCGGGGCACATCGTAGAACTGACGGATCAGCTCAATGACCATCAGCACCACTTTACGGAAAGCCCGGTAGGATGCCTTGATATTGTCCCGGCTCAACTTACTGCCTGCCTCCTGCATAGCAGCGATAGCGGAGGCTGCGGTAACACCGGATGTGGTGCCGCCGGTGGAAATATCCCGGTTGCCGGTGACCTCCTTCAGTTCGTCGATCTTGTTATTCAGGATGGTGACATAGATGTCATTCAGAGGGTTGGTCTGCACAGGAAGGATGCTGTCCTGCCCCAGATTGCCCTGGACGTGGATAAAGTCCTTGCTCAGATCCGCATACTCCTCCTCGTTCACCTCTCCATCAGTGCGGATGAAGTGCCGGGGGCGAGCATTAGCAAGCATGTTCTGAAGCACCGCCTGATTGCCCCGATCGATGTACTCCTGAGCGGACTTGCCGATATCGATATAGCCGAAGCCACAGGGACTGCCCTCTACGGAGAACAGAGGATCAAAGACAAAGGGATAAAGCCCATGGTCATACCAGCCCCGGTCCTGAAAGGCGGGCTCATTTTCAGTGGCAAAGAGCACCGTGTCATTGACAAATTTGCAGTAGTGGAGCACGGTTTTTCCGCCCTGCCGCCGCTTGTAGTACCAGTCGATCACAGCGGACTTGTTGGTGGTATCGACAGTATCATCATAGACATACTGTCCCAGCGTCACCGTGGGTACACCTAGCTTGCCTTTGAGCTGGGGGTACAGCTCCTGTAACGCCTCGTTGTCCATCAGCTCCACATGGAACAGGTTCCGGGACCGCTGGATATCGGTAATACCGCTCTCCCAGAACAGGTTGATAAGGTCCACTTTCTGGATCGAGATATCCCCCAGCCCATTCAGCTTGGACTTATCCCAGAAGACACCATAGACACCGGTACCGGCTTTGAGCTTATAGTCCCACACGTCATCATAGGTCGCCTCGAAATCATTCTGTTCCAGCACCACAGGCACGATGGAGGATAGTTTTTCCGCCTCTGCCTTATCCCCTTCCTCTCTGGGGAGAATATTGGGCGCAGGGAAATTATCCATAGCGTCGGCGTGCTTATTGGCGATGGCATTGAACAGCCAGCCGGACGCTGGCTCTACAGGGTTGGGCTTTTTGTCCACACTCCCCCAATGGCGCATCTTGTACCACTGCTCGTTTTGGATGATCCGCTGCTCCAGATTTGCCTTGCCGGTGCGGTACCGGTTCAGGGTCAAAAAAGCTTCCTGTACCTGCTCCCTGCCGATGGGCTGTACCGGAAGCCCCTGCCCAAACGTTTGGGAAACCGGAGCTTTAGTCATCGGTAGCGACTGGTTGGTTTGAGCTGGGTTAAGGCTGGGTTGAGCCTGCACCATCTGTGGGCCGCCCGGTTGGACAGCAGGACGCCGCACCATCTGCCCGGGCGGCATCATCTGAGGCTGTGAAGCACCCCTCAGTGCTTCAGGCGGCAGCCGCCGCTTATCATCAATCATCACTAATTACCTCCATTCTTGGTCGTCTGGGACCCATCTTAACATCATTGCGCAGCACATCCAGGTATATAGCAGCCGGGGATTTGCCGAACTCGTCCGGCTGAGCAGCATGTACCGGCTTGATGGGTCGGGACATGCAAAAATATCGCACCTCATCCGCTACATGGTCCTCGCCATCCGTATCCAGATCCTCCGGCTTGTGCTCATCGTATTGCAGCAGGGGGATTGTCCGGATAAACGCCTTGCAAGTACGGAAGATATACATCTGGGGATAGCCGTTGTCATCAAAGGCGAAGCGGTAGTGGACCTGCATCCAACCTGGCAGCCGCTTGTGATCGCCGGGGCTGAAGAACACCCCATGCTTTCCAGCGGTATCGGCAATGGATTCGCCGGTCTCAGCATCCCAGATGGCAGGGTCCGCAATGCCGATGATCTTCTTTCCCACCAGCCACCGGTGCTCTCGCTCGATTTTGGCGATCTCAGCAAACACCTGAGGTGGTGTCCACTTAACGCCCTCATTAGGGGTCTCGGTGCAACCGTACAGCTCCAAAATCCGGTATACTACCCCGTCATGGTCCACCGCCCACCAGCCACAGGAGAAGGGCTTATTGTAACCCCAGTCGAAGGAGCGGTAGATCTGCCAGCTGTCCGGGATCTCAAAGGGTTCGATAACGTGGGTCCATTGCCGATCGGCATAGTGCTCCGGCATATTCACAAAATCCTCGAAGAACTGCCCTTGGTATACGTCCCAGCTGCCATACAGCCAAGCGTCCCGGAGCTTCGGTGGCAGCTTTTCCAGACTGCGCTTGTATTCCGGCTGGGTCTCCATCAGGGCTTTGTTGTCTGTCACCAGTGCCTGGATAAAAGCATAGTCCTCAGGATATTCACCGCTCTGAAAATTCCTGTCCACAAACAAGCGTTTGAAATAGCCATGACTGGGACCGCCGGGGTTCAGGGTGTAGTAGGTTCGCTTTGGAAAGTCATTGGCACCACGAACACAGGCATCTATCGCAACCAGCCACTCTTGGAGAAACTGCCCTGCTTCGTCAGCGAACCACACGTCATATTCTGCGCCCTGGTACTGCCCCAGATCCCCGTCATTGGCGCAGTAGCCGAACCAGATAGAAGATCTGTTGGGAAAAGTAAAACACTTGTCGGACTTGTTATACCGGGCGATCCCGTTCAGGATCTGGGACAGGGGCACGATATGGTTATTCAGCAGCTCCCGGTATGTCTTACGGGTAATGAGGATCTTGATACCGGGATACCGCAGGCACAGCAGCACCGCCTTCCAGCGGACAAACCAGCTTTTACCGCCCCCACGGGCACCGCCGTAGCCCACATACCGGTGCCGCTCCTTCAATGCCAGGGACTGCTTGGGGTTGGGCTGAGGCATAATCAACTGTTTAGTCGCCATAAGTAGCCACGTCCCCCTCCAGTGTCACAGACACGCCGTCTTTGTCCGTATCCTTAGCCTCGGTATCCCGGCGCAGCTTGTCAATACGGGCTTGCTGCTCTGCCAGGTCGCCGTCAGAGCGGATCATGTGGATGTCCTTGATGTCCTTGAGGGTTGCCCCGATCTGCCGCACCGCACCGGTGTCCAAGTCCTCCGGGTTGATCTTGTCGATCATCTGATCTACCTTGTCCAGCAGCTTATCCGTCACCGTCTGCACTCTGACCGCTCTGTTTGCCTGCTGTTCGCTGATTTTCCCCAGCGTTTCTGACAAAGATTTACTCAAATGCTGCTCTCTAAGCTTCACCCAGCCCTCGTCACGCCCTACATTGTTGACCTGGGTAGCAGAAACTCCGTATTTTTTGGCCAGCTTGCGGTAGCTGATGCCGGGGCGGGATGTGATGTATTCCGTTTTGATAGCCAGCCAGTCTATATCGTTTTGCTTTGCCACAAGCTCACCTCCTTCGTTCTTTGATATCATGATATCAAAGAAGATTCTTATCCGGTAGACCCCCCATTGCGCAAAAAAGAGGAGGCAACACCCCCTCTACTCATAGCCATATCTTTGATTGTGCATCTGTGCCACCGGGCACTTTCCCCAGCAGGTCTTACAATACCGAGCTTCGTAGGACAGCCGCCGATCAGGGGAAGGAAACGCCATGTGAAGACCGCAGTCAGTCTCTATCCCTTCGCAGTAGATTTTCTGTGCGTCTTCCTCTTTGTAGTAAGGGCACTGCACATATGGATTTTCATTCCGTCTTCTTTTGATAGCTTGTCCCTCCCGACACTAGACCGACTCCCCCTCCCATCACAGAAGGGGGAATGTCATTATAAAAGTCATTACTTTTTAGGTGGTTCTCGGTCTGCCGCTTTCCAGACGTTGTACAGAGCATAAGCAAGAGGATTTCTCACAAAATCCAGCTTCTTTGCCCTCTCGTATTCTTTTGTGACCATGTTAAGTGCTTTTTTCAGGGTCATGGTCAATCTCCTCGGCGTTCCAGCAGTTCGGGATTGTCGTGGATGTTGCCGATGACCTCGTATTCGTAATCTTCAAGCCAATCTTTGAAGGGTCTGTAATAGCCTTGTTTTCTGTGCAGACCGAAAGCACCGTGCTTCATCTCAACAAAGCCAATTTCCACACAGTAATCAATCCAATTACCGCTTATCTCTTTCCGACATACAACAATATCCCCCTCGAAGATCTTCTGGCCGTTCTTGTCGGTAAGGCCGGTGTACTGTCCAACGGTGTCACGGTCTACCTCATGCATCTGCATCTTGCCCTTGTCAAAGTCGTACAGCCGGATGAAGCCATCCACGCCGCACGGTCCGTTCTTTTGTTCAACGGCATCCATGCAGAAGCTGCCGTATACCCATTCGTCATTATCGATCCGCTTTCCACGGAACAAAATCTCACGCATGACTATCCTCCCCCGCTGGCTGTTTGAGCAATGCCCTTTCATAAGCTATCGCATCCTCATAGATGGCAAATATTTCGCCATCCGAGCATTCATAATACATCTCATCCTGTGTTGTCCGTACCTCGTGTTCTGTCAACTCCTCATCACTCATAGCCCGGATGCGGTCGGCGTTTGTCACGGACGCAGTTCTATTCTGGCAATTATGGGCAGTGCAAGATACGATTTCACCCTGCAATTCGTCCAGTATGCCCTTAAGCGAACATTTTTCGCCGGTGCAACTCATGCTCATTTCGCTTCCTCCTTCGGCGGTTCTGGCATAATAGCAATTCTCCCATCCGCTTCCGCTTGAAGCAGTCTGATTATATGTGCTTTCACTTTATGCCGTGAAGCATATCCGTGAAAGTCCGCATATTCCGTCATATATCGGATGCACAGCTTCGCAATATCTTCTCCCATCCACGGAACATCTGTCACAGGAATCCACTCCTGCACCGTCACGCCGTTGGCGATCAGGTGGTCGGCAAGGTTTTCATATCCATAAGGTGGTGTAATATCTGCAACACTCAATCCATTGCAAAATTTACAAATCAGTTCAGTCAACTTTTCTCTCAAATCTATGAAATTATGCCTCATGCTCACACCTCCCTCCATGACGTGTACAGGGTATGACCACGCTTCTTCCGTTCCTCTCGCACAGCTGCGTGGAATTGTTTCCAGCCGGGCTCGTCGATCTTCGGATCTCCGTAGCCGGTGGTATATTTCGCCTCCGTCAGGTCTTGGTCAAAGCACCATAGCGTCTTATCGCTCAGCATCGGAATCAATGGCGTGATGTAGTCGATGACCAGAGACGGCATATAGGTTCGTCTGCCGCAGGCGTAACGGACGGCGCAGTTCAGGACGGTGCCGAAGACATCACCTGACGGGATGATCTGGGGTGTGGGGTCAGTCTTGATTTTCTTCATGGTTCCTCCTTTCAATCCATGCCTGCGTAGAAATTTTGTGGAACGGACACATCCTCTTCTGGTAGGTCACGCAGGGCATTTATCAGTTTCTGTTTGGTTTCAACGCAAGGCACATATCCGTATTTCGTGTACCGCAACACCCGCTCGAATGTTGACATTGGCTTCGGGATCTTGTCGTCTATGATGAGCCGACGCAGGTGCAGATGCTCGAAGAAATCCTTGTGGTACACAGCCTTGTAAGCCCAGACATCCTCACCATCATCGTCTTTCTCAAGCTCTTTGTAATAGGCAAACTTGGCAACTGTAAAATCAAATTCACTGATAATTTCCTTCGGACTTCCGAATATGCTGCGAACCAGCTCCACCACAGCTCCTGACTTGATGTGTCGGAATGCGGTCACGTTGCCCGATTCGTATGCTTCTTCGTAGTCATCGGCATTCCGCAGAGCGGTTGTTGCGTGCCGGAAGTCATCTTCGCTTCTGAAAAATACATCAATATCTTTGATGCGCTCATGGCTGAACAAGTTCTTGAAACAGCCGCCGGCAATAAATCCCCGATGACCAACCATGTACTTGTCCATCTGGCGCAAAGCAAAGATGTGATCCGGGTCAGAATTAACGAACGATTTCATACCTGATACCTCCCTGTCAAATCAAGATACATATCCACCAGCATTTTCAGGGTCTGACGGGTCACAGGCTCGGTACAGCCGGTGGTATAAACCGTGACCTTTCCCTGCTGGATGGTAATATGGCGGTTTGGGGCTTGCCATGCGGTGCAGCCACGGTAGCCGTATATCTTAGCTCCGGCGTGCTTGCGCTTCCACTTCCGGCTGTAATAGGGGTGATGTCTACTCATTCTTCCTCCAATTCTGATAAAAACTTAGCAAAATCAAAACAAGGACTCTTGACCTGCCAACTGTCCCGGTAGTTCTTCCCAGTCTATTCCAATGTAGTCCAGCACTTTTCCCCATCCGTACTTCTCGCCGGTGGCTGGATCGGTGACGCAGCGGTACATCCAAAATTCCCATTCCTTGGGGTTATCCTCCCGGAGGCGGTCAAAACGGTGGGGTCTGGTTTCTTTATGGATTCCAAATCCACACATGGTACAGCCTGTCCGCTGTGCCCGGGTGGTTCTCAGGGTTCCGTCTGGATCCTGAACAATTTCCCCGTAGATTTTGGGTACCGGCACATCCAGCTCTAACGCCAGCCGAAGCAGATCCTGACGGGTAAATACGGCGAAGGGGCAGCTGCGAACCGTTTCCTTGCCAAAGTAGTTGCAGCCGTTCTTGGTCAGTCCCATTTCACGCTGCCCTCCCTCGCTCGCCATCAGACCTAAGAAGGGAACGCTGTTATGTTCCTTTGCCCATTGGTCTGCTGGAAGCTCTTTCAGCCAGTAGCAGCATTGAGCAGAAACCATGAACGGAGCACATTGGCATTTCAGATCCGGTCGGTGATCGGCATATAATCCGCCAAACAGCCGCAGCCATTTATCAGGCAGTTTGATTTTTTCACTATGCTGATAGCCGCCCTGTTTTCCCATGTCACCGGTCATAATGGCGTGGATAAACGTGGTCTTTTCGTTGGTCCGCTGGAGTTTCTCAATTTTCACCGCTTTGGCTTTTGAAATGACAGGAAACCCAAATTCATTCAGGATTGCCACCTTACTTTTCAGTCCGGGGATGCTCTGAACGCCCAGCTGTTTGTGGATGACCTGAATGCTCTTGTCTTCCAGATTTGACCGGGAGATTGCCGGAATATTTACATCCGGGAAGTGCCTACGCAGGAACAGCAACAGTGTGATAGAGTCCAGACCGCCCACGCTGATATGTACGTTGTGCGCCTGCCACCGGTTCCGGTGCTCTCCTCCATACTCAACCCCGGCAGAAACCTTGTCGATAAATTCAGCCGCTACCTTCCGGGCATGATTGATCTTGACATCATAAGGCCACGCTTGGCGTATCCGCATTTCATCATAGGTCATTTCATTCTCCCTTCGGTACGATCTTCGTTGTGCGATCCGACTGCCGGTGCACCAGCTCCAGCCGGTCGGGCATATCCTTGACCACCAGCCACATGGCTGGGTCCAGCTTTCGCTTCTGGAGAAGCTTGCGCTGGGCTACGGTGGGTTTACGTCCGTGTTTCATTCCTTCCACACCTTCCTTTGTGCACCATAAATTGCACGGTATAGCTTATCAGCCGTTTCTACAGACGGAGCTTTGCAATATGTTGAAGCTGCCAGCTCAATGCGCTTCCACATCTGGTTTGTGTCCTCCTGCAGATCCTCCAGAAATTTGTTGATCTTATAGGCTTCCATGATCTGTGCCTTTTCTCTCTTCCCTTGCTCCGGTGCCATTTGCACACGATTGGCGAAATCGTACAGACTGCGAAAAGACAGGTATGCCAATACATCTGCTTGGCTGTGCGTATCCGGCATTGGCTCCTTGCGAAACGCCAGATCCTCCAATTCTTCGATACTCACACATTATCCTCCAGCTCCAGAACTGCAATGTAAATACCGGGTTGCACTGCCCAGAATTTCTCGATAATCTCCGATGCTACCTGAGCATCATCTTTCCAATACCCCATCTTCGTCATGCAGTCCTTCAGGAGCTTCTGGAGATTGTCGGTGTCCGGCTTTGTGGTTTTCCACTCACCATCCTGATGCTTGCCGGTGATCGGGAAGCACCACTTGACCAGTAACTGCACCGGACCACAAAACGGTTCTTCCGGGGCATACCTGCTCAGATACGCCTCCAGCTTACTTCTCGCTGCTGCCAATCTTGCCGGTTCGTAGACCACCGGCTTTCCTTTGACCACACGGATCTGCTTTTGCTGATGCGTCACCGTCGGGGGAAGCATCGGAAGAAAAAATGAAAATTTCACTTTTCTCAACTCCTAACTTTTTTGAAAATTTCGCCGTCTTCGCTCTGTATATTATTTTATAGAAAGGGGGAATGGCAAACTTAACAGCCATTCCCCTTTTTATATATATAATATATAAAGGTTTTTTACGTCATGGAAGAAACCATAAAAACATGGTTTTTTCTTCACTGACGGAACGCTGTTTTATTGTGTTTTTTCTTCTTTCTTCAAGACCGTTCCATTATTCCGATCTATCCAAAAACCGAACTTTTCGACCCAATTTCTAATCGTCCTTTCGGTGACCTCATTGCCGGAATCAGAGTACCATTGCACCAGATCCTTCAGTGTCGGAGGCTCGCCCATATTGCAATTCTCCACAGCTTCTTCAAACGCCTGACGCTTGCTGCTCTCCTTTTTCTTAGCGTTTTTCTTTGCTTTGTCAGAAGCCCTAGCCCAGGGCGGCAACTCACTGTTTGCCTCCAGATCCTTCAGAATGCCGATGTCATCAATTCGGTGTTTCGGATAATCAAACCACAAGTGTTTGGGAGCGAACTTCGAGAACTCACGCAGAGTGCCCTCCACACGCCACGCTGTGCGGCTCCTGACGGCTTTTTCTGCTGCGGCGATGTCCAGCATCAGCAAATCAAACACCGTCTTACAAAGCCTCCTACGGCAGTATTCCAGCATCTTACCGGCAACACAGGCATCATCCTGGGAGACATCATCCTGCCAGTCCATAGCGTTCTTATCCAGATACTCGCAGCACAGCCGTATGGTCTCTTGATCGATCTCACGATCCAGGACCGTCTCTGTGACCTCCAGCTCAATCAGATCCAGTAAAGCGTCCGGGTCACGAGCGAAGACACCGGATCCGGCTGCTCGGTCCATAGAGCGTTTCTGGCCCTGAGAGCCTTTGGAGTGATGGTGGCAGTAAATGACTGCGCACCCCAGTTCTGTACACACCAGATCGAATTGGTTACAGAATTGAGCCATCTGATCTGCGGAGTTTTCATCACCGGTGATGATCTTGTAAATCGGGTCGATGATAATCGCTATGTAGTTCTTTTTGGATGCCCGGCGGATCAGTTTCGGTGCCAGCTTGTCCATCGGGACGGATTTACCACGAAGGTTCCAAATGTCAATATTCCGGATGTTGTCCGGTTGCCAGCCCATAGCGTTATAGATATCACGGAAACGGTGCAAACAGCTGGCCCGATCCAGTTCCAGATTGACGTACATTACCCTGCCCTGGCTGCACTTCCAGCCGAACCAGTCCTTACCTTCGGCAATCGCACAGGTCAGCTCAATCAAGCCGTAGGATTTACCGGCCTTGGAAGGACCAGCGATCAGCATTTTGTGACCCTGACGCAGAACACCATCAATCAGCGGCGGTGCCAGCTCCGGGAGGTTGCCCCAGACATCCTCCAGCCCCTCCGGGTTTGGCAGATCATCTGTTACGCTCTCGATCCATTCCTGCCATTCCTTCCAGCTGCTTTTGCCGATATTTGTGTCTATCAGGAACTGCTTATGTCCACAACGCATAACACCGGGCATCCGACTGAGTCGGGAGGGGTTTTTGTTCTGCGTATCAACTGCCATGCCGTTCTTTTTCAGAATGCTGTACAGGTAGTCCACCCGTTTTCGGTACTCGTCATAATTGGCAGCATCGATCCTGACAATGGCGTGAATGCTCTTTTTTCCGCTGTAAACCAGACAAGCAACCGGCAACTCCAATTCCCGGATCATGGCGTGTTGCTGTTCCAGCTCCATGGAGTCCGACTCCACAAGGGCATATCTGTATTCGGTTACATTGTCATTCTTGCAGCCTTTTCCATCCAGGGGGTTGAAGCGGATCCATGCACCGACCTCTGGATTGTAGTCACCTAAAACAGCACCGATATCGCCGCCGCATGTGCTCAGCTTCTCGATTAGATCACCGGCCGTGCGATCCCAGCAGCCTTTGGAGGGAAAGTATTTCCCGTCACGCTCCCAGCTGGTAGTCACATAGCCTACATTTTCTGTGACATCGAACAGCGTCTCCAGATACCGGGTAAGATCCTGCACGGGATCCCAATTGACAGGCTCATGAACATCTCTGCCTTCAAGCCAGCTACGATCCACAACAACGCCGCTTTCTTTGCTGCCGATACTGGAATCCCAATCCAACTCATATCCATCACCGATATCTTTGGAGCTGTGCCAGCCCCGATCTTTCGCCATCTGCACGATGGTACCGCCGGTGATTGGCGTGGCAGCACCGGTGAAGGTAGCCCACTTTTTTTCACACTCTCCGGGATGATACCTTCCACTATCGCTGCGGCTCCAATCATCCCAGTCGGACGCAGAATAACCGCCCTCTTTGAGTGCCATGCCTACAGCTACCCACTCGGAATAGTCACACTCGTCAGGGGGAATGTAAGGTAAAAGCTCCAGTAAATTAATTTGTTTCTCCACTTGTTACACCGCCTTGTATGTAGCTGGATCGATGTCCCTAGGTATCTTCCAACCGTTTGCCGCAATCCGATCGATCAGCTTCTTTGCGTGATTAAACTCCCATGTACCCACATGTTGAAAGCCTCTGCCCTCCAGGAAGCGGATCTGCTTTGGGGTTGCCAGTCCCGCCGCTCTCCGCTTCTCCAGTCGATCCAGAAGCAGGGCAGCTTTTCCAGCATTTTCGATCTCGTCAGGGAAGAGACCCATCTTCTCGAGCGCCCCTCTTTGCTTATCGGAAGGCGGCCCCATTTCCCAACCAAAGCTTGGAACATATCCGGAGAGATCCTCCGCTTGAATAGACATCTCAAACTGCAAAGGATCTACAAGTCTGCGTTTTCTTAGCTTTAACTCCGACAGCTTCTTGGCCAGTGCCTCTTCACGCTGAGCTACCACATCCTCGCTGGCTTTCTGCTCTGCCTCTTCGAGATCTACCGGGCAACCGGCAGCATCGATGTTCTCGGTCATCTGCTTCGCTACATCAGGGGATTCGCAGATCAGGTGTGCCGGATGACACAGCTCATGGCGTTCAGTGTGCCATAGGAAATCCAGCAAAAGCAAATGATCTTTACCGGGGCTGAGCCGGGTCCCACGCCCAACCGCTTGGCAATAAAGGCTTCTACTTTTCGTCGGACGCAGCATTACCACACAGTCCACAGATGGACAGTCCCATCCTTCTGTAAGCAACATGGAGTTGCACAGCACGTTGTATTTTCCATCTGCAAAATCCTGTAGAACTTGTGCCCTGTCCTGGCTTTCACCGTTGACCTCAGCCGCCCGGAACCCATGGGCGTTTAAGATATCTCTGAATTTCTGAGAGGTCTTAACCAACGGCAGAAACACTACCGTCTTCCGATTGGCACAATGTACCTTCATTTCTTCAGCAATCGCCTCCAAATAAGGCTCTAACACCGTCCCCAACTCTCCGGCTTTAAAATCACCAGACTGCACACCCACGCTGCTCAGATCCAGCTTAATTGGAATAGTCAGTGCCTTGATTGGAGAGAGAAAACCATCCCGGATTGCTCTGGGCAAAGTATACTCATACGCCAGGGATTGAAAGAATTGTCCCAGGTTGCGCATGTCTGATCTGTCGGGGGATGCTGTGATTCCCATTACTTTTGCACTATTGAAATGTGATAGAACATTTATGTAGCTGTCTGAAATTACGTGATGTGCTTCATCTACTACAATCGTATCAAAATAATCTGAAGGAAACAGAGAAAGCCTCTTTTCTCGCATAAGTGTCTGCACGCTTCCGACAACAACACGATACCAGCTCCCTAAACAAGTTTCCTCTGCCTTTTCCACAGCACATTGCAGCCCTGTTACCTTTTGGATTTTATCCGCAGCCTGCTGTAGCAGTTCCCATCGGTGAGCCATAAAAAGCACACGATCACCGTTTCGCACTGCATTTTCAATAATTTTTGCAGCGACTATCGTTTTTCCGCCACCCGTCGGGATCACTAGGAGCGTTTTCTTGTTGCCAATTTCCCATTCATGCTGGACAGCTTTATAAGCTTCTTCTTGATATGGTCGTAAATTCATCTGCGTACTGCCGACCTCCTTTGCTTCTGGTGTGCAATTCGGTCAATATCCCATCCTCGTTCAATTCGGTGCTGAATAGCAGAATAAGATAAACCTAATTTATCTGCTAATTGTGACATTGTGTACTGCTTTCCATCAAAGAAAATCTTTCGATTTCTACTTTGGTTGTTCATTTGCACTTTGTCATCTACCCATCGACAGTTCTCAGGACAATAATCACCATCAACATCAATACGGTCAATTGATAGCTCGTCTGAATAACCGTTTGATAAAGCCCAAGTTCGAAAACCAATATATTCCTGCCAGTCCTCACATATTTTCACACCCTTTCCACCGTAGTGGGGATAGCTCGGGTTGTTAGGATTATGGCATCTTTGCCGCATGCATTTCCATGTATTGTATAATCGTTCCTTATTTGCCCAATGGTGCGTAATCTTCTTACATCCACAGCTAACCGTAGTACACCCTCTTAAAGAACTTCCTGAGACTGCTTTTATACTTCCACAGTCACACCGACAGAGCCACATCACACATGGTTTAACACCTGTGGTTCGATCTGGAACTCTTTCAATCACTGTTAACATCCCAAAACGTTGTCCAGCGAGATCAATAAATTTTCCCATCACGCAGCTCCATCAGAACTTACCAGCGGTGTAGCCAGGGGAAGCGGTACCGCCAAATGTCTGTTGAACCGGCTGCTGATTAGGCATCTGTGAAGGTACGTCCCCCTTGGGTTCATAAAACTTCTCAATGTCGTTGGTAACGTACTCATTGCCATTGGCGGTGTACTTACGGATCTTGACTTTGCAGCGACCGGTAGATCCTATTACCGTATTCCAGTTCATAGCGGAACGCTGACCGCTTTTGCGCTGACCAATTCCGGTGAAGAACTCACACAGCTTCCATTCCACCTTGGAATGCAGAAATAAGTTGTGCTTAATAATGACTTCATCCCCAGCATTGGTAAAGATTCTAACGGACAGCACCGCCTTGTTGCAGGGAGGGATCTTGTCTGACCCGGAATGACGTTCTCGGGAAAAGCCCACGATTGTAAAGTCGTAGTCACCGGCAGGGGCAGTTACAAAGGAACTTTCCCTCTCAATCTCTGCTCCCCAATCCAGCTCATAGCCGTTATTGATATCACTCATGTTAGTTGCTCTCCTTAATCATTTGATAGACCTGCTGCCACGCTCCCACCAATACGCCAGAGACGAACGCAGGATCATAATTTGAGATAGGTGTATCTTCCGGGTAGTATCCACGCTTGCTTACCACCTTGCGGATCTGTGGCTCACTGACACCGTTGTGCTGCATCAAATCCCACAGTTCACGAGGGATCCCATTCGGCTGGCCAGAAGGACAAGCATCTTGGATCAAAGTCGAGGATCTCCCAGCTGTCGTAGAGTTTGCATCCTGAGGCGGTGCAGGGGGCGGCGGTGTGATGGTTGGGGTTACCACAGCGGAAGAAGCCGTATTGAAGCAGTGAGCCACTTGGGCAAACTCAAAGGGCAACTTATCCGGAAGTCCGAACCGGTTTTTCGCATCCCAGCAGGGGTGGTGGGTGGTGTGCATGACTCGTTTACCGCCGGTTACTTTGTTCTTCTCCATCTCGTTTTTGCCCTTAATTACATAGGTTTCATAGTTGGCGAACAGGACCATATCTGCCCATTCTTTCAGCATATTGGCAACGCTGCATTTCTGGGCGTTGATCAGCTTCAGTTCCCACCGGTCATAGGAACCGGTTTCGTCCGGCTGCTCAAATTTCCGCATAGCAGCGTGGGCGGTAACGATCACATGGATACCTCGATCTATGACCTGATCCAAAAGGTTCAGCATCCTACCAAAATCCTCAAACACATAGCTATAGCCCTTGCCATAGCCGAAATCTTCCAGACCGGATTTATCGTTCTTGGCACATACGCCGTCACGGCACAACCGCTCCGCCCAGTCTGCGGTATCCAACACAAGGGTCTGGCATACCGTAGGATTGGAAATGACATAGCGGATCTCTTCTTGGATCATCGTAAAACTGGTAGGCGCGGGAAGTCGCTGGACATTCATTCTGGCGGTACTGCCTTCGGTGTCAATGAACAGAGAACCGGGAGCCTGCGCTGCGAAGGTACTCTTGCCGATACCTTCAGGACCATAGACAACTACCTTGATGGGGGTAGCCAAAACTCCGGATGTAATTTGCATCAGAACACACCTGCCTTCCAACCATTAGGAGCAGGGAGATCGGGCAGCGACTGCCCCTCTACCATACCGTCCTCGATAATTACCGTACATTCAGATCCCTGAGATACTCTTGTTGCAATGATCTGTAATCCTTCGTTTTTTGCCCACTGACCAAAATCATGGAGTGTTTCAAGATCAAACTGTTCTAACTTGTCAACCAGCACAAAGCCACAATCCGGATTCAACGCCCGGACAATAGCAGTCGATACCTTCAGCTGATCGCTGCCGCTCATGCTGTCCCACTTCTTTCCTTGGTAGGTCAGTTCCCCATCATCCACAGAAAGCTCGGGTAACGGCAGCTGCGAACCGTTCAGCAGCTTAATTTTGTTCTGCCGTACAGTTTCTAATTCACCTGTCAGACCGTCATACTGCTGAACATACTGCTCTGCTTCCTGCTCAGCTCGCTCCCGATCGGCATTGGCACGAACCTTGATATTGATTGCCTCAATATTCTCCAAGTCTTGCTCAATCTGAGCAGTGGACTGATCCTGCAATTCAGCCGCCGACTTTTGGGCAGTCTCCAAATCGAAAGATCTGTCCTGGTATTCCTGACGCAGCTCCTGAAGCTTCCCCTCCAGACTGTGGATTTGATCCAGCAGCTGACCACACCGATATTCCAGCTGTGCTGCCATTTGCCGCTTCCGCTGATTCTCACCGTTGATGGCAAGAATAGCTTGCTGCCGCTGGATCAACTCTAACGCAGACACAGGTTCAGCCGGTGCATCCGGATAGTGGGGCATTTCCAGGGCGAACTTTTTCTTCTGATCTTTGATCTGCCCAATGGCATGGCGACGGTTGTAAAGCTCACGTTCCTGACATTCCAGCGCACGAAGCTCATCTGCAACGCCAATCACCTGCAGCAGCGTGTTCGCCTTTTCCTTACTGGTCTGTTCCAGGAACTTAGGAAGGTTCAAAGCCAGTTCCTCCACAAAGCTGTTCAACAGCTGCTGACCTCTTCTCTGACCGTGGGGGTCTGTGACTTTCAGGGCACTGTTTTTCCCGGTACGCTCCACAATAAGTCCATTGGAAAGCGTAAGCTTAATTCTGGGAGGAATAGTGGAACCGTCCCGAACGGGATTACTGGGGCGATACCTGTCACCACCTAATGCCCAGGCTATGGTATCAAGCACACTGGTCTTCCCCTGATTGTTATTGCCGCCGATCACAGTCAAACCGGCAGCAGTCGGCTCCAATGCAACGGCTCTAATACGCTTAACATTTTCGATCTCAAGCGCATTTATTTTTACTGAATCCATTGACGAAACATCCTTTCTTGTGTTAAACTATTTGTGCAATAATTTCCTTTGCCGCTTTCGGTGTTCCTGCACCGGAGGCGGCTTTTTCTTTGCAGTAGCAGCGTTCGCCGGGGTCTAAGTAGCTGCGGCAGTGGGGACAGATTCGGTAATACATGCTACTTCCTCTTTTCGATGTGCTTCACCTCACCGGAGATCTGGTGACGGATGATCATGGTGTACGTCAAATCCTGCAAGACCGTCCATATCTTCGGATACTCCAGTCCGGCGGCTTTGATGTACTGCTGCTGGGTTCTGGTTGGGGTTGCGTTCTTTTGTGCCATGGGGCTCCTCCTATGTAGCTGCCTGCTTGCGGTTCTGGTAACGCTGCCGGAAGTAGTCAGGGTTCTTCTCACGCCACGCCTTCTGCTGGGCGGCAACCTTGTCCTTGTTGGCTTCACGGTACGCCTTCTGCTGGGCGGCTACCTTGTCCTTGTTGGCTTCATACCACGCCTTCTGCTGGGCGGCAACCTTGTCCTTGTTGGCTTCACGGTACGCCTTCTTCTGGGCGGCAACCTTGTCCTTGTTGGCTTCACGGTACGCCTTATTCCAGGCGGCAACCTTCCGCTTTTCAGGGTCCATGGCTTCCAGATAGGCTTCGCGGTCAAGGGTCCTGCTGCGCCGGAGGTCTTCGTTGGTCAGGTGGAAATCTTCTTCGATTTCCAGGTCTGCCAGACGAATCGCCTCCAGCTCCTCTTTCGTGAATAGTGCCATAACCGCCTCCTCATGATGCTGAGGTGGTCAGCAGTCCGACAGATGCCAGGATGCTGACGATGATGGCTGCGATCAGGGTGATATCCAGCAGGAGCTTTCCGATGATCTGACGCTTGGTCATCTTGCACTGCCGGGCAACCTCCCGGCTCTGCTGGCGGCTACGGGCATTTGCTACCGCCAGATGGTGCTGCCGGGAGCCGATGCGCATGGCGCGGTTGGCGGTGGTCAGGTTGTTGAAATTGGTCATTGGGGTTCCTCCTTATCAAAAACTTCGGGATGCTTGCGGACGTACGCTCTGATGATCTCTCCCCAGAGGGTATCACGCTGAGTTGCCGTCAACTCCGGAGCGGATTTGACCGAACCAGTGGTACGGTCGATGACGATTGGCTCCATATGTACCTCCTTGATTTTCTCCCCTTCTGTGGTAAAATGACAGAAAAAAGGGGGCGTAATGATGGATACGAACGAATGGTTACGGATATTGGACGAAAGCTGCCGACGGGTGGAAGATGTTCTTGATGACCTCCGGAATGAACCGGCTACCGCTTTCGCTGCGGAAAAGCTGTCTGCTGTGTTCCAGGAGTACCGGGAGGTTCAGGGGAAGGTGCTGGACGGGGTGGGGCACACTGATGATTGCTAATCCGTAACCACAAGCACAATAGCAGGACCACTCACGGGGATTCCCACATCCTTGTGTGGTTCTGCTATTGTCGCTTCCACGCCTTCACGCTTCATCAGCTCCTGAACAAGGTCACAGGTTTTGATATCGGACCCCTCCATTTGCAAGATGGCCTTTCCCAGACGATCTGCATAATCCGTAAGCCCCAAAGCTCTACACCGTGCAATTGCATCAGCTGGCGTTTGGCCAGTCCTCTTCAGGTCTTCCTTCCATGCTGAGTAAGTCGCCCTGTTCTCAGCAATCTCATCTTCCACAGCCTGCCGCTCTTGTAGTTCCAGTACAAGGGCGGCAATTTCTTCATGGGTGCCCTTTATTGTTACTTCCACGTTCTCACCTCCTTCTGTGGTGTCAGTTTGTCAGTTTTTGGGGATTTCCGGCATCCAGTTCGGGGACAACAACTACTCTTCCGAGTAAGTAATCGATCGAACAGCCAAATAACGCTGACATCTGTTCCAGTGCCGTTTTAGGTATCTTCCCTTTTGAAATCCAGTTGTATAACGTCTTGCGAGTCACACCCAGTGTTTGTGCTAAAGTTTCTGCACTCATACCAACCCTTGCACGCTCAGCATCAATATTCGGATACTTCAATTCTGTTTCACCTCCGCGATATACTCATTTTGGGTACATATGCATTATATACCCATTTTGGGTATATTTCAATTGTGAATATATCCAAAACGGGTATTTCTTCTTTGTCTATTTTCTCTAATTCAGATTTAACATATTGACTTTTTACTCATTTTGTGTAATATTGATTGCAGGAGGTGATCTCATGGATAGGATTCGCGAATTACGATTGGAAGCTAAAAAAAGTATGCGCCAAGTTGCCACTGAGTTAGAATTGCCGTATACGACATATGTAAATTATGAAAAGGGGCTACGCGAGCCAAACTCTGAGATACTGATTAAATTAGCAAATTATTATCATGTGACAATCGACTATCTCCTTGGACATGTAAGCGACCCATTTTTCTATCTCGACAACGAACGTATTCTTGCAGAAATAAATGATTCAGGCGATGGGTGCAAAAAAGCGCCCACCTTGTCAGGTGAGCGTGCTCTGGGTTATCAAGATATTCCAGATCGCAACATCATCCGCATTGCCGGTCGGAACGGTAGCTATGAGGAACGGATACTATCTGATGAACAGTTGTCTGCCCTCAAAGCGATCATTGATCAAATGCCAGACGCTTCAGATGATCTCTGATCTCTTTTCCTGAATGAAATCAGAAAACTGCTCATAAACTGCACGTTCCAGCGGCGATGCCAAAAACTTATTCCGGCAGTACAGCAGTTCCATTCGCTCTGCTCGGAAGGTTGCCGCCTGCAAGCTAATGTCACAGAGATTGGCGATCTGCTCTGGTGTCCGGGCATTCAATGCCCACAGCACACAAGCCGGTGCCAGCAACCGGGATGCAAATACGTTGGCTTCCTGCTCGATGGGGTTATCTCCCCTGCTCGGCTCCCGGTTCACCAGCTCATACCGACCAACGTGCCCCAGTAGAATATGACCCAGTTCGTGGGTACAAGTAAACCGCTGCCGTTTAACCGGCTTACCTTTGGCAATAAAGATGCACGGTTGTCCTCCGGTAATAGTGCTTTTCCCATCGTCATCATTCAGGGAATCATAGTACCTCACCTTGATCTGCATCTGTCTACACAGCTGCCCCACCTTAACCGGCAACTGCGTGACATTCTCGTTTAAAAGTAATTTCCAGGCAAGGTCCCTGGAATTTTGATAATCTTTATAAAACAAAATCATTCCACCTCCTGCGACATATTGTACGCAGATTCGACGGAATGAAACAATTGGTTTTATCTGGAAAGCGATATAGACAAAGGAGCTTATGCCCATGGGCAATTCCAATCAACATGAACTCGAACGTGATGCAGATCGCTTTTGCTATGAGCATAAGGAAGATCTTCGTCAGATATTAAAAGAGGCATATGCTAGGTACACTCTCAGCGGCATTTACGATGATGAAATAAGGAGCAGAATCCTATCTGACAGCGACTTCCCAGCTATGGTTGGCTTTCCATTACTTTTGCTATTTATGGCAACCGGACTGTGTGTACGTACTTTCCGAAACTCTGTCGCTGACTATATTTTTGCCGCATTGTTTATCGTATTCGGATTTGTAATCCGCATTTACGCTAAGTATGTAATCTCTCTCACAAGCTGGAGATTATTTCGCCTGCATCAATACCACATTGTCGTTGAAAAATATATAAACGAGCTTCGCGACGAAGCCTTAATACAAGCAGACACCCTCTCAGAGATGAACAGTTTGAATGAATTTTACGATCTGTGTATTAAGAAATTTGTTTCATCTCATTATTTTGATTGCCTACATGAAGTAAAAAACCGCAAATTGGACAAAGAAGCGAAGAAACGTAAATAAAAAACCGCCCCGGAGCTGCAACTCCGAAGCGGCAAACCTCCCACCAAACATACATCCTCGAAAGGAGCCGTCGATGGTTTATAAAGAAACCCCTATTCACGTTCGCTGTGCCATTACCAAACAACCTGAAACCGTATATATCAGGGTTTTGGATTACCAAAACATCCACCTGGAAGACTTCAATGGATGTGGCAATTATCACAGTTGCCAGAAATGTGATGTTTCTTGTAAAGAGGCAGCTATGGAGAAATATGCCCAGCTTATTGCCGAAGGACCGCCACCGCTGCGGCACATGCCTTGATTACCGCTGTATGGTCCTGCCGGAGCATTTCTCTCAAAGTCGCAATCCCACGCTCAGGCATCCCCTGCTGGGCGTTCCACCCAATGCTATGCAAAATTACAGCAGCTGCCTCCAGCGCATCTTTATCAGGTTCACAAAGCGGACTTTCAAGCAACGACGGAGTAAACAACTTATTCACTCAACCACATCCTTTCTGTTTCTTATTTTAGTACATTCGTTTGTAAATGTCAATAAAAAACCGCCTCCGAGGACCAGTCGGAAGCGGCGAACATAGAATACACCAACTAACCACTACGATAGGGGGATTCTACCTGTTTATGGTATCACATCCCCCTCCAAAAAGCAAGGAGGAAATATGAGAACGCACGGTGCTTTCATCTTAGCCCGGTATTCCACGGACCGGCAGAACCCGGACAGTATTGAAGTCCAGGTGGAAAAATGTACAAAGTGGTGCAACAGCAACGGTATTCCTATTTTAGGTGTCTTCGCTGACATGGCAGTATCCGGTATGAAAGATACCCGTCCACAATACAATTTGATGATGCAACAGCTGCGGCAGAATATCGCCGATACTGTGGTGATCTACGATCAAAGTCGGATGTTCCGAAAGATGACCGCTTGGTTTGCTTTCCGGGATGAGCTGTCTGCTATGGGGGTCTCGGTTGTCTCCGTCACCCAGCCTATGATTGGAAAAGACCTACGAGATCCGACCAACTTCCTGACAGAAGGCAGCATGGCACTATTTAATCAGATCTGGGCATTGCAGACCCGGCAGAAGGTCATGGAGAAAATGCGCTTTATGGCAAATAACGGTCTCCATACCGGCGGAACGCCGCCGCTGGGATATCAGGTCTCAGACGGTCATCTGATCGTGTGTGACGCCGAGGCTGCCACTGTACGGCGCATTTTCAAAGAGTATGCCGCAGATCGCACTTACCGGGAAATCATAGCAGGACTGAACGCTGACGGTCTCACAACAAGAAGTGGAAGGTCCTTCGGGACAAACAGCCTCCACGATTTACTCAAAAACGAAAAGTACATTGGAACGCTGGTATATGGGAAGGCACCCCGGAAAGCGGACGGAACACGAAACTCTCATGGGCAGCAACCGTCTGATTGCATTCGCCTGGAAAATGCCATTCCTGCAATCATCGAAAAAGAAGTATGGGAGAGGGTGCAGATAAAAATGAAGAAAAACCAGCGTGACAAAGCAGGACGCCCCAATTCCGTCCGGGACTATCCACTGAGAGGAAAGGTATACTGCGCTGAATGCGGCTCAGCAATGATCCACAGTGGCTCCAAATCCCATGTAGGCAGATATCACTATTACGCTTGCAGCGGAAAGCAGCGACTTCACAACTGCGAGATGATGCCAATCCGCATGGCAGACCTGGAGCGAACTGTTGCCGATGCTGTCAAAACGGTATTGCAGGAGCCGGGGAATATCCCCATGATGCTTCAGATCCTTCGAGATGAAAGAAACCTGCAACATTCCGGTGCTGCCGATCATCTGCAAACACTGGTATCCAGACGCACGGAGATATCACGTCAATTAGAATCCTGCGCCAATGCCATCATGCAGGGACTGAACAGCCCAACGCTCACACAGAAAATGCATGAACTAGAAAACGAAAAGATCACCATTGAACAAGAAATGCGCCGCCTGAAGAAAAATATGGATGCCTCCGCCTTTTCAGATGAGCGCATGATGGAAATCCTTCAAGCCGTCCTTAAAGCGGATGACCTCGCTGCTATATTATCCATCGTCTGCCGTGTGGAGGTTGGACGGGAATTTATCACCATTTGGACCATACTTGATACAGATCATGACGGTGACGCACTGAAAGATACGTCTTTGCTTCCCGAATCACGCTTTATACCAATCCCGGGTTCCGGGTCACCGGCACCACAAAAGTCCGAAACCGTTGATACAAATGGTTTCGGACTTTTATATTTTTCTTAACTGAAAAGCCTTGTAAATCAAAGAGTTCTGGCAACAGGGGGTTCAAATTGAGTCTCTTGCTGCCAGAACTTTTTTGCTTTCGGGGAAATCATAAGGGGGACGAGGGGACGATAGAACCGTCCCCTCGTCCCAGGCGGCTCCGCAGTCTGGGATGTCATGTTGTTTGATACAGTAGTATTTCATAAATCAAAACCGATATTATTTCTTAAAGACATTGAAATATTTTTGATAACACTGGGGCGTGACAACTTCGATTGCCGAATCACACTTAACTACAACGATATCATTGGTTAACCAACGGTTATATTTAGTCAGCAGTTCTTTTTTACTGGCTGGTATGGAATATATGGATGTATTCTCACTTTGACTTAGCAATATCCTGCCAGTTTTACTCTCAATTATTGTGACTATCTGCGAATAAACGGCTTCGGGATTACTACATGAAATACTTATAGTCGTTGTAGATTCTTGACTTGAAAAGAAGACTGACATAGGAAAAACAAATACAGTTACCACGATGCAAAAATAGAGTAATAATAATTTGGGTGATATGTGAGACCTCACTATGATCATTGAAATTATCGCTACCGCAAGAATAATTAAAAAAAAGTGAACAAAATACCTCTTAAATGTATCCATAATGTCCTCCTGAATATCGAGAGAGTATTTCCAAAGGGACGACGGGACGGTTCTCTCGTCTATAGAACCAGAATTTTTTGTTGACGATTGATGCCTCTGAGCATAATGTGATAAATACCGCTACTACTCTTTTTCCGTGCCTGTCTTGGCATTTTATCACCCTGTCTTAGGTTATCACATTCGCTGTCAGTTGTCAAGGACGAGGGGACGATAGAACCGTCCCCTCGTCCCCAGATCGCAGCCCGCAAGAGTGCCATCCGGTAAATATGCGTCCCAGATTTCCATTACATCTCTCCTCATAACCATTGAATAAACGCCGTTTTGTCCGTGCTGTTGTATCCGGCATTTTGATAGAACGCCATCGTTTCAGGGGATTTTGACCCGGTCAGGAGCATCATTTTGTAGCAGTTTTCTTTCTGTGCCAGTTCCCTTGCGTAGTTCAGGCAGGCAGTTGCATAGCCTTTGCCACGATACTCAGCATGGGTAACCACATTTTCCACGAAAGCATAAGGCCGCACGCCACGGGTCAGATTAGGAATGATGACACAGACACAGGAGGATACGATCTTTCCATCCACCTCGCAAACGATCAAATGGTGGTTCTCGTCTGCCACAATCTGCTCCCACGTACGGTGCAGATGCTCGGTTTGCTCCGGTACGCTTGTTTCATGCAGATGCAAATATAGCTCTAAAATCTGTTCTAAATCCTCATGTCTAGCCTCTCTGATCATAACAACCTCCATTACTCCTTAATTCAGCAAGCCAACGAATAGGCCAGCAAAAAGATATTCTCTGTTATTATCCGAGACAATCCGGCAAACAGTTCCTGTACATATAGAGGGCATCCGTATTCTCTTCCAGTACATTCATCAGCTTTTCGGAGGGGGCTGCATAGACGATTTCATAATCCACTTCGCCAAATTCTTCACGCACCGGAAAAGCCAACTTTTCCTTATCTAAATCAAACTGCGCATCCACACCGACCTTATTGCCTCTTGCGTCCAGCCGAAGCCACCGATTTAGCGACCGGATATAAACGGCATTCAAGGCATGGATACAAAATCCGCTCTCCGGACCATCCCCCAGTGTGAGCCGCTGATAGCAAATGCCGGTTGGGATTCCACAGGCACGAAGCAATGCGGCAAGCAAATTTGCCTTTGCCCAGCAGATTCCCACGCCTTGCTCCAACACTTCTGTGGCAGATTTGGTAATACGACAATCTTGGACATCCCAGGAATGCTTAATGTCATCACGGACGAACTCATAAATTGCCTTAACAAGTGGAATTTCATCTGCGTATGCCTGCATAAATTCCGCCGACTTTGATAGAATGCTTGCATTATTCCAATTGATGTATCGGGATACCGACAAGAATTCGGACATTTCATTTTGAATAATCAGTTCCATGCTCCACCCCTGTTGAGTTTAGACCAAGCCAAAATGTGTTGCCAGGGCAGTCAGCATTTCTTCCCGCGTGTCCCGTCCATCATCGGGGCGGATAAGGGTGAAAAAGCCGCTGTTCAGGAGGGCATCATAGCGCTCTGGGCTGTTGACCGTGGCAATACATTTCTTGAAATTTTCCAGTGTTGCCTTGGGGTTCGGGCAGCTTTCGATGACGGAGAGAAGAAACTTCTTTTCCGGGTCTTTTCGGTCAAAGAACCGCTCAGCAGACATAGCTTGGGGCGACAGCATGATTGCCACATGGTTGTAGTCCGAGATCTGCCAAAGGATTTCTGTGGGAATGTTGGTGTCCACGATCACCTTTCGGTCGGCAGACAGCCGAATCAGTTCTGCAATCTCAAATTCCGCCAGTTCCCGGTTGTTACCGTCAATCCATGCGGCATATTCCTCTGGGGATCGGGATACAAAATGCTCCCAAGAGGGCTTGGTGTTCATGTAGCAGATGTTCGGGTGCCGATCCGGGTTAGCTATGGACAAAATCGTATCCAAATTGTAGTTTTCTTCGCAAAGTACCATATCAAATCGCTCTGCCAACATAGCACACATGGTGGATTTTCCGGCATAAGCCGTGCCGTTGATAAAATAGCAGTTGCGAAGATAATGCTTCAGGATGCTGTTATCTATGTTCATATTTGATCGTCCCTTTGATATTGGTTCAAAAACTGCTCCGGGGTTGTAATTCCCAGCTCCGTGACCGCCCTATAAACATCAATACTACGGTAAGTCTCAAAAGAGTACATACCCCGGCGGATGAGTTCTTCCTTGATGGCAACAATCTGCCGCTTTTGCTCCGGGGTTGTCTGCTGTACGATGGAATCGCAGTAATCTGTAGCAGCTTCAATCTTTTTCTTATCGAAAAACCAGATATCCACATTCCAAAGCTGGCCTGTAATCATGGTCTCAAAGCCGTGAAACCAAACAGTCTTGCCGTCCGGGGCGATCTCCTCCTTGGCTTCATACCATACCGGCTGAAACTTTTCCAGGATAAACGAAGTCAGGCGGTGCAGCTTCTCCAAGGACATACCGTCATTTTCTACATCTAAGTCCAAGTCATTCCACGCCATCATATCCATTCGATAACTGCCAATGGGATGTACTTTACCGTACTTCGTCAGTTCCGCCAACAATCCGCAATCGTGCAGAAGATAGTCTGCCGTTTCTTTTCTTGTAAGCTTTTTCATAAGTTCAATCTTTCTCATACCCTACGATAGTCATTTTATCATTGATTACCGTCCGCCGGTTCGTTTGGCGGTAGCCCATCTTTTCGTACAGATGGCAATTTCCGGTTTCCTGCAGGATCGTAGCCAGTTCCCAGTTATGAGCGCCGTGATACTTTTCCGCTTCCAGAATTGCCGCCTGAGCGTAGCCTTTTCCCCGGTGCCGTGGCAGGATGAACAGTGGCGAGATACGCTTTGAGCTACCATCTCCAGCATCCACCACCCGGATCGCACCAACGGTTTCGCCGTCCACCTCAATCCGATAAAAGTAGCTGTCCGGCTGCTGGAGCTTCCATGTGATGCGCCCTATGGTTTCATTAGCCGGGCTTGTATCGTGATCCTGATACCTTTCCAAAAGCTCCGCAAAGGCTTCTTTTTGCATATCCCGGATCAGCTTCCGATCCTCCACGCTGCAGCGCACCAGTTGCAGGATATCGGGTTCACTCATCCTGATCTCCATCCGGAAATACTGCTCCTGAAAGGCCGTCTGGGACATGATCTCCTCTTTGGTAAAGGATGCGTTTTCGGGTGCGACCACCCATTTATCCTCCACATCGTCAAATCTGTGGATAATGGCAATGACCTTTCCCACAAATTCGCTGACAGGTTCGTTAACGCCAAGGATATACGCATCCTGCTCCTCGCCATCTGGCGCAATCACACCCGGGATATAGCCGTAATTGACGGAGTATTGAATATCCTTGTGTGTGGGATGGTAACTCCCCAAGGGCCGGTCAATAATCACTTTTACGATACTGCCAATCATCGTACTTACCTCTGTAAATTAAACTTTGTCTTCCTACTGCTCTAGTTTTTAATGCAAATGTTCAGTAAACTCCCTTATTTGATTTTGCCTTTATTCTATTACAATAAATAGAATATGCAAGCATTAACAGCCAGAAAACACCATAAGAGACATAATACCAACTGTCAATTGTTACACTATCAATCAAATTATACGAACCATGTAATAAAACCAGCACAAACAAATTACTGTTACACAGATATATATGTGCAAACACCAGCCCCATGAGCAGTGGTATTAGTAAGCGATATACCACTCCACCAAATGTAATAATTTCAGTATGCATTAAATACGAGGGCAAATGCATGAGTGAGAACAAAACAGCCGAACCGATTACTACTATTCTTTCATTGTTAACAACTTTTTTCATCTGCGTAACAATAAACCCTCTGTATATCCATTCTTCTGTAATTCCGACAAATACATAGTGAAATATACTACTGCATAAAACACCTATCCAGTTTATTTCATACCCTCCGATTGTTTTACCGGTGATTATTACAAATAAAATAAACACCACATTGATCAACAGGAGAATTAGGCTTTCACGATTAAAAATATTACTGCTAAACTCTTTTACTCTCTGCCTGCACAGACACACACAACCAATCACTCCAACGACGAGAAAATCCAGCAAATATTTAGGATCAATCCATGCCCAGATACCTGCAACTTTTTCATTTACATACAGAAAAGAATAATTTAGAAAAGAGAACAATAAATGCAATACATAAATCCCAAAAATTTTCATCCAGGCTTTTTTCATAGTATCATCAAGTGAACGCATCAACACTGACCCCCTTAATTTTCAAGTTAATCCAACAGTATTATAGTATAAAACCACTGCTTGTCAATTTTCCGTAATTCTGCAAGCCAATTCAAAAGCCAGCAGGGCGATTTTTTCTTTTTCATCCAGCCGAGCTTCACCGGAAAGGGATC
>CAZENN010000012.1:25493-29557 GCA_964513605.1 uncultured Oscillospiraceae bacterium | reverse complement strand
GGGATTCTTCCTTTTTGGAGAGTGGTACTTTTTGTAAGTGTCAAAAACCCGGGGCTGGAGAGGGTGAAGAAAATGATGGGGATGATTTCGGTATAAATTAGTGGAACCAGTCGGAAATAACACTTGCGGGGTGGCAATATTTATGATAATATACTTTGGGGATGTTCAGGATTATCCTGTATCTTTTATAAGTTACATCTTGTAGAAAATGAGGATGGAGGGGCGTGAGTATGATAAATAACGTTTCGGTTTTGAGGCTTCATCCGGGCGCAAAGCTGCCTGCCTATGGAAGCGCAGGAGCGGCAGGTGCAGATTTGTATGCTTGTTTGGATGAGCCGCTGTCTATTGCGCCGGGAAAAAGCGGATGGGTGCCCACTGGGATTGCGATTGAGATTCCTCAGGGGTATGCAGGACTAATCTATGCCCGGTCTGGTCTTGCCTGTAAACAGGGTTTGGCCCCAGCAAATAAAGTAGGTGTTGTGGACAGCGATTACCGCGGTCAGGTGGTTGTGGTGCTTCATAACCACGGCAGCGAAGAAAAGTGCATCTGCCATGGTGATCGTATCGCCCAACTTTTAATTACCCCGGTACTGACTCCTTTGTTTGAGTTTTCTGAGGAATTGCCTCAATCGGAGCGCGGTGGCGGTGGATTTGGTTCCACAGGCAGTTGAACTGTTGTTAATAAAGCCTGTATATGGGCTTTTATTTAATTCTACAATTTCAGGAGTATCTTAAATATGGAAATAGCAAGTGCGATTATCCAAATGTTGGGTGGCCTGGCCATGTTCCTCTACGGTATTGAGGTCATGGGCGATGGTCTGAAAAACAGCTCTGGTGCTGCATTAAAGCGTATCCTTGGGAAACTGACCGGTAATGTTGTGCTGGGAGTACTCACTGGCACACTGGTAACAGCAGTGATTCAAAGTTCAACCGCAACCATTGTGTTGGCTGTTGCTTTGATTGGTGCTGGCGTTTTGAATTTGAAGCAAGCGGTTTCTATTGTCCTTGGTGCCAATATCGGTACAACCGTCACGGCATGGATCACCACGCTGGCATTTGTAGAATCCGGTGACAATTGGGTCTTGTGGCTTTTTGATACGGACACCTTGGCCCCTATTGCTCTGACCATAGGCATTCTGCTGATTATGTTCATAAAGAGCAAGAGATCCAAGACAATAGGCGACATTTGTATGGGCTTTGGTATCCTGTTTGTGGGTCTTATGAATATGACCGGTGCGGTGAAGGGCTTTGCGGACTCTCCTGCCTTTATGGATGCGCTTTCTAAATTCTCGGATGTGCCTGTTCTGGGCATCCTTTCCGGTCTGGTTCTGACTGTTATTGTCCAGAGTTCTTCTGCTACCGTTGCGATGCTTCAGTCTCTTTCGGCAACCGGTGCGTTGGATTTTTCAGCGGTATACCCGATCATCATGGGCATCAATCTTGGAACCTGCGTGGTTACTGCCTTTTATTGCTTTGTTGGCGGTTCCGCTAAAGATTCCAAGCGTACCGGCGTGGTTCATGTTGTCTTCAACAGTATTGGAACGCTTCTTTTCATGATCGTTATGAGCATTATGGAGCATTTTGAGGTCTTTGGAGCAGACTTTTGGACGATGGAAGCGACCAGTATGGTTATTGCAACCTTCCAGACCTTGTTCAATCTGATCACAGCGATCATTCTGCTGCCCTTTACTAACTTGCTGGTAAAGATTTCGTTGCTTGTTGTCAGGGATGATAAGGAAAAGCCCCAACATCATCCGGAGCTTCATACCCTCAACGAAAATCTGTATATTTCACCTGCTGTTGCGGTTGCAGAGGTCTCAAAAGCAGTTGCTGCCATGGGCAAGATCGCGCAAACGAATTTTGCTAAGGGCTGCAATCAGCTTGTAAAATTTGATGAGACTCAGCTGGAGGAAATCTATCTGGATGAGGACTGTCTGGATGAATTTGCGGATCGTTCGGATCGTTTCCTGATTGGCTTGAGCAAGGTCGTTGAAACGGAAGAGGATGACCGTCAGGTTGATATGCTCATGCAGACCGTTCCTAATTTTGAGCGTATCGGCGATTACGCCATCAATTTTGTCGAGCTTGCCCGTCAGCTCGCCGCTGAGGATACCACCTTCTCTGCCACAGCCAAGCAGGAACTGGATATTATTTGCAGTGCAGTCAATGAGATTTTGGATATTACAGTGACTGCTGTGACCAATGATGATAATTTGACTGCCAAGTCTATCGAGCCTCTCGAAGAGGTCATTGATGATATGGTTATGATTCTTAGAGATCGTCATACAAAGAGACTGAAAAGCGGAGCTTGCTCTGTTGGTACCGGTCTGGTATTTATGGAGGCACTGACTTATTTGGAGCGTGCTTCGGATCAGTGCTCGTCCATTGCTGTGATGATGCTGGCAAGACATAATGAGGCGATTCTGCAAAATCATTACGACTATCTGCGTGAGATTCATTCCGGTAATGATGTGCTTTACGCAGAGGAGAAGAATCGCCGCCGTGATCAGTATATTATGCCGCTTAAGAGCATTCATTGAAACACTCAGAAGGCTGGAAAACAAGGAGGAAAATGAATATGAAGAGTGTCAAGCGTACCCGTGCACTGCTGTTATGCACATTGTTCCTATGCTCCGCATTTTTGTTTGCCGCCTGCGGTGAGAGTGAATCTGTTCAGAATACGGAGTCCTCTGCACAGGAATCTAATACCGCTGTGGTTCCTTATCAAGTGACCGTTGTAGATGGCTTTGGCACACCCTACACAGAAAAAATCATTGTTAAATTCATGCAGAACGGAAGCCAGATTGCAATGGCAACTGTGGATGAAATGGGTACCGTGCAGAAAGAATTGCCTAAGGGTGAGTATTCGGTAGAGATCACCACTACCGAATCCGGCGTTTCTTGCTATTACGATGCCCAGAAGGCGGTTCTCACTGAGGATTTAACGCAGCTGCAGCTGACGATGGCCTATGAAGCGTCCGGCGAGCAGATTTCCTTCACTGCAGCTTCCAAGGCTACCGGTGTATCCAAGGAGTACAACGTTTATTCCATTGGCACAGGCAGTACCTATGTCACGCTGGATCAGGAGGATCGAACCTATGTGATTTTTACCCCGGATAAGGGCGGAGTTTACCAGTTTAGTGTAGTGGATGATGCTGCAAATATCGGTTATTATGGTGCCCCTCATTTTGTTCAGGCGGACACTCTGGCAGAGGTCACTGATAATACCTTCAGTGTTTCTGTTGCTGATAGCGGCATCAGTACTGATGCAACCGGTACCACAAGATTGGTCATTGGCCTTGATGTTGAGGAGGGAGCCCCCGGGGCGATCGTCAACATTCAACGTATTGGCGACACCGAATGGTCTATCATGGACGAGCCATGGATAAAATATGAGCCGAAGCAGGAAATCACCGCCTATACCGCTCCGGAAGGAATTGCTTTCCGGTCTTTTGATCTGACGGCATCCACTGATGCGTATAAGCTGGTTCTGAATGGCGTGGATGGCTATTATCATCTTAATAGCGTCAGCGGTCCGGTGGTATATGTTCAGCTTGCCAATGAGATCTATGGTATTTCAATGAAGGCGATGGTCGGTGAGATCATTTATGTCGATGGCATCTTAATGCAGTCTGGCGTGACATCCTTCCGCTACATGTATGATAACGGTCCCGAGGATTTCTTCAAGGAAGACTATACCGATGTGATGCGTCAGTTTGTTACCAACCGCGACCAGCAAACTGGTGTGTATCCCATGACAGTGGATCTGTACTATGCACTGACCATGGGCATTGATTTCATCGGCTGGTGTGATCCCGATAATGCAAACTACCGTTTTGCGGAGCTGGCCGGCGTAAATAATGAGATATCATGGATGTTCCTGTGTGTCTATGAGGATGTTGCGGAAGATATTCCTGCTGAAACAGTTTCTGGTGAAGATGTGCAGGAGAATACTGAACCAACGATTCCCAGCACCAGCGACAGCACTGGCAGCACCGGCAGTAACATCGGTAGCACCAGTGGAAATACCGGCAGTACCAGCGGTAACACCGGCAGCACCAGCG
>CAZENN010000012.1:0-25393 GCA_964513605.1 uncultured Oscillospiraceae bacterium | reverse complement strand
GTAACACCGGCAGTACCAGCGGTAACACCGGCAGCACCAGCGGTAACACCGGCAGTACCAGCGGTAACACCGGCAGCACCAGCGGTAACACCGGCAGCACCAGTGGAAACACCGGCAGCACCAGCGGCAACACCGGCAGTACCAGCGGCAACACCGGCAGTACCAGCGGTAACACCACTGACACTGAAAATACAACGCCTGTTGAGGATAACAAGAATGACCCGATTGAAATTGGTGGAACCCTTGAGTTTGATGCACAGGTTCAAGCAAATCACATTGTTTATTACAATTTGTATCGTGTAACAGATACGACTCTTGAGATTCGAAGCAACGATGCTTATGTTATTTACAACCGTAAGACATATAACCCTGTCAATGGTGTTGTGACCGTTCCTTCTCTCTACAGCAGCAGTACCAATGTACCGGTTAAAATTGCCATTGGCAACCAAGGAAGTGCCGATGCTGTTTTCAGCGTAAAAATGAGTTATCCTGCCGGTCACAAAATGAATCCCTACAAGCTGGCGATCGGGGCAAACACGACCTATTCAAGTGCGGGAAATTCACAGGGTGTATACTATTCCTTTACCGCAACGAAGGACGGAATTCTGACTGTAACGCTGGACAGTGTCAGCGGAGACTGCCAGGGAAATATCAGTATTACATCTAAACAAGTCAGCGGTGGCACGGCAGCGGCGGATCTTCGTGAAAACGCCAATGGAGACGGCAAGTCTGTTTCGTTCTCTATGAAGGCTGGAGAGACAGTGGAGGTTCAAATTGGAGTACTTCCGGATGAAGGCTTTAACTACCCCGAAGCAACCATCCAGACAACTGTGGACTTTAGTTGATTGGGTCGATTTTGTGCAGCAGTGAATATTCGAACGGGAGGATGGATGATACAATGAAGAAATTTTTAAGTGGTTTAATTTGCTTGGGTATGATATTGGCGATGTTGCCCTTTGCGGCTTTGGCAAATGGTGCGCAGGAGGTTGTGATTGCACAGACAACTTCTACTTTTGCCACAGAACAGGAAGCATTTGATGGGGATATTGTAACTTTCAGAGCAGTTTCGGATGGTACAGTTACTGTTCAAATTTCTGATTGCTCTCCAGGTTATTATATTGAGGTTTACGAGGGCAGTAACTGGGTTTCCGACTATTATGATGCGGTGGCTGAGACGGTGACCTTGAACGTCACTTCCGGAATGTCCTATGAGTTGATTATTTCCAGCTACGATATGGAAGAGGAATGTCAGGCTCCGGGCTTCATCACATATAAGATCACATCTGCGGTTGTGACTACGGAAGAGGATACTTCTGATTCTACCCTCCCTACTGACGAGGGAGGCAGCTCCGAAAGCAATCCGCTTCAAATCGAGCAGTTCCACAGCATGTACATTGAGGCCGGACGGACTGTTTGGTTTGTATATAATGGCGGTAGTGGTACTAAGGTGCTGCATATCAATGGACGCACTACCTACTCTGTTTGCTATAACGGACAGGATGTTCCTGTTGATCAAGATGGTTATGTGAATTACCAAATGGAAGATGTATCCCAGCAGGGGAGCTATTTGTTCTCGGTTACAAATAACGGCGCCTATCAGGTCTATTTCACCATCAGCGTTACGGATCGGCCCGATTATATTAACACCGGCATAAAGCTTGAAATCGGAGTCAATGATCTAACATTGGATGCACAAGCGGCGAATTCTCTGTATGAGTTTACACCGGATCAAACCGGCGAGTATCTCTTCACGGTTAGTGATGGTGTGGTTGGAAATTGGGGAACTTCCTTTAATCCTGTGGATTCTACGGTCGAAAAGGGGACTTCCTTGAGTTGGACTTGTACTTCTGTTGGACAGTCTGTTTTGGTTGGTGTGACTGGTGCGGATGAACTGACATTGACTGTGGCACGGACTGCGGACTATGTAGCACAGACTGAGGTTCCTTGGATATTTTACGAATACACCTATGATTTCAGCTATGAGATTCCCTTTGATGCTGTAATTGTCGATATCGATGTCACGGATTCAGTGGAAGATATTGCGGTGCTGGATCAAAATGGCTTTTACCGTTACGGTAGTGCCTATGGTCCATTGATGGTCGCCGATCTGAGCAGCGTTGAGATCAATATTCTCGATGCCTCTAATTATGGTCAGCTGCGCGCCTATGTGTATGACGAAAATGGTGTACTCGTTGAGCGAATTGACTATAATGAAGCAATGTATGAGTATGCGTCGTATGGGTTGACACCTGTTACAGAAGAATTGGCTGCAATGATCAAGCAGGTTGGTGATACTCAATCTTGGTGGGTACCTGGGGGATTTGTATTTCAGGATACCTCTCCATTGAATGAAGACAGCGCATGGATGGCGTTCTGTTCTTACATTGAGGGGAGCGAATTGGATGAGGCCTTGAATAACACTGGAAACAACAATGTTACCCAAGATAATGGAGCTGCCGATATACCCGAAAATAACAACCAAAGCAATGAGGACGATCAGGGGAGTAACGGAAGCCAAGGCAATAATGACACACCCAATGAGAATAATGGCAGTTCTGCCAATGATTCTGTTGGGGGCAGTACGGTCAGTGGTTCCGATAGTCATTCCAATCCCACGGTTGGCAACACCGGGGGAAGCCCTGGTACCGATGATTTGAGTATGGCTGGTATTATCTGCGTGATGCTTGTGTCTGTGGCAGGATTAGTAGCACTTGTGCAGCGGAGAAAAAGGATTATTTAATTTATTCAACCGGCTTTCTTGATCATATAAGATGGCGGTATGGATCCAATAAATAGGGAAAGCGAAAATAAAAGGAGCGAATTCAAAATGAGTTCTTGCAATGGAAATTGTTCCGGCTGCGGCAGTGATTGCGCCGATCGTAAGGCAGAAAACCTGCTGGAGTCTCTGAATCCCAAGTCCACGGTCAAGAAGGTCATTGCTGTGGTTTCCGGCAAAGGCGGTGTCGGTAAATCCACCGTCACCTCTATGCTGGCAGTGGCTATGGCCAGGAAGGGGAAACGGGTAGGCGTTCTGGATGCGGATATCACCGGTCCTTCTGCCCCTACTGCATTTGGCGTTAAAGAGTGTGCCGGTGCCTCGGAGGAAGGACTGTATCCTGCTGTGACCCGTGGCGGCATTCAGGTCATGTCCATCAATTTGCTGCTGGATGACCCTGCGGACCCTGTTGTCTGGAGAGGTCCGGTTATCGCCGGAGCAGTTAAGCAGTTTTGGACCGATGTGATTTGGGAGGATGTGGACTATCTGTTTGTGGATATGCCTCCCGGAACCGGCGATGTTCCTCTGACGGTATTCCAGAGCCTGCCGGTGGATGGCATTGTCATCGTCACATCGCCTCAGGACTTAGTGAGCATGATCGTTTCCAAAGCCGTGAAGATGGCAAATATGATGAATATTCCGGTCCTCGGCTTTGTGGAGAACTATGCCTATTTGCAGTGCCCGGACTGCGGTAAGAAAATTGAAGTCTTTGGAAAGAGCCATCTTGATGAAGTGGCGGCATCCTTTGGACTGCCGGTTCTTGCTCGCCTCCCCATTGATCCCAATGTTGCCTATTGCTACGACAATGGACGAATGGAAACAGTGGATACGACTAATTTAAACGGTGTTTTGGAAGCTGTAGAGAACGCCTGATTACCCAATAACGCCGCCTCTTTCCGAACCACCGGGAAATGAGGCGGTGTTGTTTTCTCAATATAGAGGGAGGAGCAGTATGAAAGAATGGATTCTTGACCACCAAAAGGTACTGGATGTGTTGCCGAATCGCAGTCCATGGGCACATAAGGGCGATTTTGGACGTGTAATGCTCCTTTGCGGCAGCCGTGGCTATACCGGTGCGGCGGTACTGTCCGCAATGGGGTGCCTTCGCAGTGGCGCAGGGCTGGTGTATCTGGCAGTGCCGGAATGTATTTATACCATTGCAGCTGTGAAGATGACGGAGGCAATCGTAGTCCCTCTGCCTTGTAAGGGAGATACCTTCGGCGTGGCGGCGGTTGATGCTCTGCTGCCTTATTTAGAAAAAATGGATGCGGTACTTGTGGGTCCGGGATTGGGTCAGTCTGAGGGGACTATGGCGGTTCTGAAGACGGTTATGGAGTGTTACTCAGGACCTGTTGTTGTTGATGCCGATGGAATAAACCTTCTTTCCCGGCATAAGTATCTAATGCGGGAAAGGACAGCCCCTACGATTCTGACACCCCATGAGGGAGAATACCAGCGGTTAGACCGGGCGGTTGGAGCAGAACGGTTGGCTGCGGCAGTGGACTTTGCCAATGAATTTGGCTGCATCATGGTATTGAAAGGCCATGAGACGCTGACCACCGATGGGATCCGCTGCTATCGAAACACCACCGGAAATCCGGGGATGGCAGTGGGCGGCAGCGGCGATGTTTTGGCTGGCATGATCGCCGGATTTCTGGGACAGGGAATTGCACCACTGGAGGCGGCAGCAGTGGCAGTGTGGCTCCATGGTGCGGCAGGTGATAAAGCTGCCCAACGCTTGGGACAGTATGCAATGCTGCCCACAGATCTGCTGGAGGACCTTCCCCGACTTATGAAATAGGGCGGGATCTGCTTGAAAAGACTTCTATCCGTAATATTATTGGCATTGTCGTTAACTGGATGCCTGGGGGAAAATCAGGAGCTGGAGCGCGTGATGACCTTTCGGGCGAAACTGCTGGCAGGACTGGGATGCAGCTTTGATGCTGTGATCACTGCGGACTATCAGGATGTTTTATACACCTTTGAGGTATGCTGCCGCGGTGATGAACAGGGGAACCTAACCTTTACCGTTGTGGAACCTGAAACCATTTCCGGAATTACGGGCAGTATCAATTCCGAGGGAGGCGAACTGACCTTTGATAATCAGGCACTGGCTTTCGAACGATTGGCAGACGGACAGCTGACACCGATCTCGGCCCCTTGGCTGTTGGTTAAAACACTCAGAGGCGGCTATGTTTCTTCCTGTACAACGGAGGATCAACGGCTGCGTGTTGCCATCAATGACAGCTACGAGGAGGATGCGCTGAGGTTGGATATCTGGTTTGGTGCCGGAGATGTTCCGGAGTATGCGGAGATTCTCTGGGAAGACCGGCGGATCGTGTCACTGGAGGTCAAAAATTTTGAGATTTTGTAGCTTTTTCTGCTCTTTATGCATAGGATATTTTGAATGCGATACCGTATATTTTCCATTGAGCGTGGGAAAATAGAATCAGCTGCGTTACATATGGACAGTATCCGGTAGCGCAGGCAATGTTTCTATCGGAGTGTGAGCAAAATGGATACCACGGTCAAGCGCGGTGATATATTCTATGCAGATCTTTCCCCGGTGGTGGGGAGCGAACAGGGCGGAACAAGACCGGTGCTCATCGTTCAAAATGACACCGGTAACCGACATTCTCCCACGGTGATTGCAGCGGCGATCACCAGTCAAACAGGAAAGGCCCGTCTTCCGACACATATCAATATTGCTGGGGGAAGTGTGGGGTTAACAAAGGACTCCGTGATTTTACTGGAGCAGATTCGAACCATTGACAAGCGGCGGCTTCGAGAGCATATGGGACGACTGGATGAAAAGCATATGCACATGGTCAATGATGCCATAGCGGTCAGCTTCGGGCTTCATGATCATGATGGCAAGGTATAAGAATATATCCCCTCCTAAGCGCATATGTTTGCGCAGGAGGGGATTTTTTATGGATCAATACGAGATTTGCTTAGGGAAAGAAGTTGTGGGACATGCCTATGTCAGCAGACAGGGACTATACTATTGTTTCCGGTGCAGTTGCGAGCTTCAGTCCGAAATTATTTGCCGTGTTACGGTTTCCTGTGGCGGTCATCACGAAAATCTGGGGATTTTAGTTCCTGAGGGAAACAGATATGAGCTTACAAAGAAGATTCCGGTGAAGCGGCTGGGACAAGGGATCTTTCAATTTCAAATCACCCCAAAGCATCAAAAGACCTATGGGAAATACATCTCAGTCTACCCGGAGGAACCCTTTCGGTATATCCAGAAACTTCAGAATGCCTATTTACAGCACCGCGGGGGAAGTACCGGAATTGTCATTCAGGAATGAGGGCTTGGTGCTCCAACTGTAATTCTACCGGACAGTGGTCGCTGCCCATAATATCCGGATGGATAGCTGCTTGCGAGATTTGCCCTCTGAGTCTGTCCGACACCACAAAATAGTCAATGCGCCATCCGGCGTTATTCGCTCTGGCATTGAACATATAACTCCACCAGGAGTATGCGCCGGTAACATCCGGATACAGATATCGGAAGCTGTCAGTAAAGCCACAGTTCAAAAGGTTACCAAATGCACCCCGTTCCTCATCGGAAAAACCTGCATTTCCTTTGTTGGAGCCGGGATTTTTTAGATCGATTTCCTGATGGGCAACGTTTAAATCACCACAATAAATCACGGGCTTTTTGTGATCCAGCTCCATCAAATAGCGGCGCACCGCCTCTTCCCATTGGAGCCTGTGATCAATACGGGCAAGTCCACGCTGGGCGTTTGGGGTGTAGCAGTTTACCAAATAAAAATTAGGATACTCCAATGTGATCAGGCGACCCTCCGTATCCAAGGCCTCAATACCAAGACCATAATGAACGGAAAGGGGGGTGTGTTTAGTGAAAATCGCAGTGCCGGAATAGCCCTTCTTTTGGGCGCAATTCCAGTATTGTTTGTATCCCGGCAGCTCCAGCTGAATTTGACCTTCCTGCAGTTTTGTTTCCTGCAAGCAGAAAAAATCAGCATTTAACCGATGAAAGCTTTCAAGAAAGCCCTTACCAACACAGGCTCTTAGACCGTTGACATTCCAGGAAATAAATTTCAGATACATACAATCACCTTTCTTTAGATCATGCTACGATGCTCCGATAATGATGTATTGGCGGATGCTCTCCAGCTTTTTATCACCGATGCCCGAAACATTGGATAGGTCATCAATGCTCTTAAACGGACCGTTCTTGTTACGGTAGTCAACGATCCGTTGGGCAAGTACGGTGCCAATGCCGGGTAAAACCGTTAATTCCTCCACTGTGGCGGAATTGATATTGATTTTGCCATTGGTTACCCCGGGCGAACTGCTGACATCAGTGGGAGAGATTTCTGTTGTTTCTGCTTCTGCGAGAGAAACTTGACCGGACAGCTGAATGTCTCCGGAGTTATAGGTACGACCAAGTAAAAAACCTGCAAGAAAAGCAGAAAATACCAGGGTTACAATAATCAAACAGTAGCCTGCTTTTTTCATAAGTGGCAACCTCCCACATTGACTATGCATCAAAAAGCTGATATAATCATCAATGTCATTATACACGACTTTATCACGTTGGACAAGTCCGGCGTGTGTCGATTGGAGTACTTTTATGAAAAAAATCCAAAGAATTTGTTGGTTGCTTGTGGCGTTGTGCCTGTGTCTTAGCTGTTCGTTTCCGGCAGCTGCACAGCCCGAGCAAAGCATGGATACGTTTGAAGGCTGCAGTACCTTGGATGCGCAGGCTTGCCTTGCAGGGGATCAGCAGCTGCTGGATACGGCTTCGGCTGTGATGCTCTATGAGTTAGGCAGTGGTACGTTGGTATACAGCTGGAATCCGGATTTACTGGTGGATCCTTCGGGTATGAATAAGATCATGACTGCGTTGTTAGCTGTGGAACAGGGTGATCCTGATAGCACGGTTATTGTGAGCAACGCCGCCCTTTCATCCTTGGAACCCGGAGCCTTGACAGCAGGCTTAGCAAGTGGGGAAGAAATAAAGCTGCGGGATCTGCTGTATTGTATGATGGTTGGTTCTGCCAATGATGCAGCGGCTGTGATCGCTGAGTATATCGCCGGTGGGCAGGCTGCATTTGTGGAAATGATGAACCAAAAAGCACAGGAGCTTGGGTGCAGCAATACAATGTTTATGAACCCTTCCGGTCTCAGCCATGAGAACCAGTATACCACGGCTCGTGATCTTGCGAAGATCACAGCGGCGGCTTTGGAGTTGGAGGAGTTTCGGGAGTACTTTTGCGCAGCTTCCTACACGGTTCCGGCAACGAATAAATCTCAGGAACGAAACTTAGTCACTACGAACTTTATGATGAGTAAGGAGACGGTGAGCAATTTCCTGGATGAGCGTGTAACAGGCGGTAAAACCGGTGCGTTCACAACAACAGACAGAAGCTTGATCTGCACGGCAGAAAGCGGAGATGTTCAGTATCTGTCTGTGGTGATGAGTGCGCAGGGTACAAAAGGGGGGACTCTTTCTCTCTATGCCAATTTTAAGGAGACCGGTGTTCTGTTGAACTACGGATTTGATAATTATTCCTTGCGCAGACTTCTTACAACGGATCAGGTTCTGGCCCGTTTTGAAGTGATCGACGGTGAAAATGATGTGGCGGTAGCCTCTGCCTCAGCGGTTCATGTAATGATGCCCAAGGAAATGAATGCGTCGGATCTTACCTACCGGTGTATCAAAACCGACAGCGGCGTTTCCGCACCCATCAGCACCGGTCAATGCGTAGGGACGGTACAGGTTTGGTACGGTTCGCTGTGCGTGTCCCAGAGCGATTTGGTGGCAATGCACAGCGTGGAGCAGCCCGGGGTCCATAATATTTCACTTCCAACGACCGCTGGATCTGATACAGATGGCACTTTGAAAAACACAGTTTTGGTCGTTTTGATTGTACTGCTGGTTTTGGCTTTGCTGCTGGGCGGTTTTGTACTCATTCGCAGTACTCTTCGGGGAAAGACTGTTAAGAAAGGAACAAAGAAAAAAGAAAGAGAGAGACGCTGATATGATGGATTGGCAAGCGTTGGAGCAGGCGTGTTTATCCTGTACACGATGCCCACTGCATCAAACACGAACCAACGTCGTCTTTGGTGTTGGTGATCCCAACTCGGATATTATGTTTGTGGGAGAGGGTCCGGGTGAGCAGGAAGATTTACAAGGAGAACCCTTCGTAGGACCTGCCGGCAAGCTCCTGGATGACATTTTGTCCATTATTGACTTGGATCGGGAACATGTCTATATTGCCAATATCGTAAAATGCCGTCCTCCGAGAAATCGGGACCCATTGGAGACGGAGCAGGAGGCATGCTTTGGCTATTTACGAAATCAAACTGCATTGATAAAGCCTAAAATTATCGTATGCCTTGGCAGAATTGCGGCAATGAAACTGATCAAACCGGATTTTCGAATTACCCGGGAGCATGGCACATGGACGCAACGAAATGGCGTTTGGCTCACGGCGGTGTATCATCCGTCGGCACTGCTCAGGGATGTAACAAAGCGTCCGGACACCTTTTCGGACTTTTTATCGATCAGAGAAAAACTCAATAGTGTCAGAACAACGATATAAAAATTGGCTGCCGACAGATTGGCAGCCAATTTTTTGATACCGATTGCGGTGTGATTGTAAATTTGATCAATCAATGGAAACGGGAGAATATTTAACGATCACATTCATAGCAGTCAGTGCGGAGACATCTGTTACACCTGTTGCATATACACTGACTTCAACCAGGTTGAAGCAATTTCGGAGGGGGGTAACAGAGGTGATCCCGGAATTGTAGTCCATCACTACATAATTTAGGTTGGTTTGTCCCTCCAATGCCTCCAGTGAGGTCAAAAGGTTTGAGGTGCCGTTGATTTGGGTCAGTGTGTCAGAGGTAAGTTTTGGGATCTGTGTTACCTGATTGCTGGAGAAGTCAAGGGATTGAAGCTTCAGCATAGCACTGACAGCGGAAATGTCGGACAGCTTGTTGTTGGAGATGGTCAACTCCGTCAGTTCCGTACAGGTGGACAGATGGTTGATGCTGGTCAGCTTATTGTTTTCAGCGGACAGAACACTCAAGGCGATCAGCTTATCCAGTCCCTCCAGCTGGGTAAGTGCGTTGTTGTCCAGACGAAGGATTTTAAGACCGGTGCATACTGCAAGATCCGCTGTGGAGGTTAGTGAATTATAGGAGGCGTCCAGTTCTTCAAGTTTTATCAAGGTGGAAATATCGCTCAGTTGGGTCACTGCGTTATGGCTGATTTGCAGCGTTTTTAGCTCCGTCATCCCGGATAGGGGCGAAAGATCACGCAGTGTGTTGTTGCTTAGATTAAGATTTGTAAGACTTGTTGCATTGGATAGTTCCGTAATGCTGGACAGGTTGCAGTGGGGGAGCGCAAGGGATTGAAGCTTTGGCAGAGTACCGATGATCCTAAGGTTATCTGATGTCAGTGTGACACCCTCAATACTCAGCGTGCTCAGGCTGCTCAGGGAAGAAATCGCGCTGAGATTTTCATAGCTTCCGCTGGTGATGGTCAGCTGTTCCAGGAAGGGCATCAAAGTCAGGTCGGACAGATCCTTGACCTCACCGTTGATCTCCAGATTGGTAATGCCCCATAGCTCATTTGTATAGAGGGTGTGGTCATCGGTGACGTTCAAATGCTGGCGGACGATTTGGTCCATGGCGGGATCAGTCAGTGTGACCTCTTCGATCACACCGGCAATGGTATAACTAAAGATACGCAACGGACTAACCAGACCGTTTTCACCCACAGCCAGTGCATAAATGGTGGTTTCGCCTCCGGAGAGGGTCAATTCTCCGGTGAAGGGCTGCTCCTTGACAGACGGATATTCGCCGTTGGTGTTAATATAAACTGTTCCTTCGGATGCGCTGATGGAAACACTGATATATTGATTGAAATATCCGCTTTCGGGTGTAGCGACAGGAGCGGAAGGACGGAGTGCATCCAGTTGGGATTTGATCTGAGGGTTGGCGATGTTATCCAGCATCGTAACCGCATCCAGCAGCTTATCCTGTTCCACATAGGTCTTACACAGGGCGATATACAACTGCGCTGTACCACCGTCCGCAATGGCGTTGGAGAGGGTGTACTCGGCTTTTGTGTAGTTTCCTATGGCCTTGAATTGCTCTGCCAGCTCAATTGCAACGTCTTCATCCTGGTTGGATTGAAGATAGGTCAGGTCGTAGATCCATGTGGCAAGGCTGTGATTGCCGCGCTCTTCGGCAGATCGGGCCTGCCTTAATAGAAAATCCCGAGTAAAACCAGGATCATACTTTAACAGATACCAACCAATACTGCCGATCACTGCCAGGACTAGCAAAATCGGTACAATTATTTTAATTGCTTTTTTCATGCGTGGACTCCATTTCGGATTATTTCTCCGTCCTATTATACTCCGCAGAAAAAACGATGTCAAGGAATAGATGAAAATTAACAGTTTTAAGGTGAACTCTGACAATTTATTTGTATCATCCGTGTTACTATGTACAGGGGGGATCCATATGAGAAAGCTTGGAAAACAGGTTCTTGAATCCATCATCATTGCGGCAATCGTTCCATGCATGGTGTTTTCAACAGCACTGAGATTGGATATCAGCACGCGGGCAGAAGGGGTACCGTCCGAGCAGGAGACGGAGTATTCCGAAAAATCGGAAGCAGTGCTGTCCATTCCGGTACTCAAAGCCAACGGAGATATTGAGCAAATGGCATTGGAAGATTATGTCGCTCATGTTGTTCTGGGCGAGGTGTCCGCCAAGTTCCATCCGGAGGCACTAAAAGCTCAGGCGGTGGCAGCAAGAACATACACTCTGCGATGTACTACGCTGGGCGACAAGCACCCGCAAGGGGCGGTTTGTACGGATTATCGATGCTGTCAGGCATATCGGGAGCCTGAAGAATATCTGGAGTCGGGAGGCACCGAGGAAGAGCTTCAGAAAATCCGTAACGCTGTGGATGCGACTGCCAGCGAAGTGCTTTACTATAATGATGAGCTGATTTGTGCCACTTATTTTGCATGTTCCGGTGGGACAACAGAGGATGCAAAGGATGTTTGGGGGCAAAGCTATCCTTATCTGCAACCGGTTTCCAGTCCGGAAGAAGAGAACTATGATCAGCAGGTAATCCTAACGGCTCAGGAGCTTCAGCAGCGATTGGGGGTCCAGCTCACCGGAAGCCCCCGGGAATGGTTTGGTATGATAACATATACAGACGGAAAGGGCGTTGCACTGATGAGGATTGGCGCAAGGCTTTATACCGGTGTGGAGCTGAGAAAGCTGCTGGCGCTCAGATCTACCATGATCGCAGTGAGCTTCGATGAGAGCGGTATAGTGTTTGAGACGAAGGGCTACGGACACCGGGTAGGGATGAGTCAGCATGGGGCAAATGCCATGGCAGCTGCCGGAGAGCACTATCAAAGTATCCTGAGCCATTATTATTGTGGAGTGACATTGGAGCAATACCACTGCAACAATGATTGACAAAGCGGCAACTTTCGGGTAAAATACCTTTAAACGAACATTTGGAGGTACAGACCTTGCCAATTCAAATACCCAATGACCTGCCCGCTGCCGGAATTTTGCAGCAGGAAAATATATTTGTGATGACCCATAACCGGGCGGTTACGCAGGATATCCGTCCGCTGGAAATCGTTCTGCTGAATTTGATGCCAACAAAAGTGGCAACGGAGACTCAGTTTTCCCGGCTTTTGGGGAATACGCCGCTTCAGGTCCGGCTGGAACTGATGCATACTACAACCCATCAGGCGAAAAACGTTTCTCAGGATCATCTTTTCACCTTTTATAAAAGCTTTGACGAACTGAAGCATCGAAAGTTTGACGGTATGGTCATTACCGGTGCACCGGTGGAGCTGATGGATTTTGAGGATGTGGACTACTGGACGGAGCTTACTGAAATCATGCAGTGGAGCAAAACCAATGTTCACAGCACGCTTCATATTTGCTGGGGTGCTCAGGCTGGTCTTTATTATCATTATGGAATCCCGAAGCACAAGCTGCCCCAGAAACTGTTTGGAGTCTATCCCCATCGTGCGGATTACAAACGCTCTATTTTGATGCGTGGCTTCGATGATACATTTTGGGTACCTCATTCCCGACATACTACGGTTCTGCGAGAGGATATCGAAGCGGTACCGGAGCTGAAAATTCTGGCATCTTCTGATGAAGCCGGTGTTTATGCGCTTATGAGCAAGGGCGGACGCCAGATTTTTGTTACCGGTCATTCAGAATACGATCCACTGACCCTGAAGGCGGAGTATGAACGGGATAAAAAATTGGGGCTGCCGATTCAGCCGCCGGCTAATTACTTCCCTGATGACGATGATACCAAAGAGCCTGTGGTTCTGTGGCGTGGTCATGCGAATCTTCTGTTTAGTAATTGGTTGAATTATTTTGTATATCAGACAACACCCTATGACCTGATGTCTATTGGTCAGCAGGAGTGAAGATCAGCCCGGCAGTGTGAACTGCCGGGTGTTTTTTGTGAGAAACATATTGCAAAATTAACAGAAGTATGGTATAATTTAGGCAGTGTTTTCGTATAAATAAACAAAGAAAAGGAGGCACTGCTATGGAGCTGTGTATTGATGGTAATTTAGTTCGGGCTGAGCCTGGAAGAAGCTTACGGGAGATGATCACCGTACTTGGGTTGGATCGAAAAAGCCTTTCTCAACGGCCTCTCGCAGCGCGTATTGCTGGAGAGGTTTTTACTTTGAATTATATTCCTGTCAGACATAAAGATGCAGCCGGTGAAACCGTTACCATGCGGCGCGCGATGGCAGCCTCGGGAGGAACGGTCAATCTGTTGCGCTATAGTGACCCGGCTGGAAAGGATACTTATGTCAGAACGGCCCAATTTGTAATTTTCCTTGCGTTGAATAGACTGTGGCCAAATGCCAGAGCGAAAATGAGCTGTACATTAGGTTCCGGACTGTATATCAGCATCAATAATGCGCCTGATTTTTCCGTGGATCGGCTGAAGGAGGAAATCACCCAAATCGTTGCCGATGACATTCCACTGTTGCGGCAAAGGGTTTCAACAGCGGATGCCATTGGACATTTTGAGCAGCAGGGGCAGCTGGATAAGGCAGATCTGCTTAGATGGCGCACGGTGGATTTTTTTGATGAGTATGTCTTTGAGGAATTCCGTGATTATTACTACGGCGAGATGGCACCGTCAACGGGGTATGTCAGCGTTTGGGATATCCTTCCTGCAGAACGTGGCTTCCTGTTCTTGTTTCCTGATGACCAAGATCCGGACCAAGTGGGAATCTACCAACATATGCCCCATTTTCTGAGTGTATTCACCGAAGGAGAACGGTGGTGCCATCTGATGGAGTGCGAAAATGTTGCGGATCTGAACAGATTGGCAGAAAGTGGGCGCATCCGGGAACTGATTCGTGTCAATGAGGCACTCCATGAAAAACGGTATTCTCAGGTTGCGGATCTGATTTGTCAGCGTGGTGCGAAAGTTGTCATGCTGGCAGGTCCCAGCTCTTCCGGCAAAACGACTTCGGCAAACCGGCTGGCAACCCAGCTGCGTGTCCATGGAAAAAAGCCAATATTGATGAGTCTTGATGATTACTATTTGGATCGGGACAAGATCACACCCGGTCCGGACGGAAAGCTGGACTTGGAACATATCAATACCATTGACACAGATCTGTTTCGGGAGCAGATCAGCCAGCTGTTGGCAGGAAAAGAGGTGGAACTGCCTACCTTTGTGTTCACACGGGGACGCAGAGAGTGGCATGGGCATAAGCTACGGCTTTGCGAGGACTCGGTGATCATCGTGGAGGGACTTCATGCCCTGAATCCGGTGTTGCGACCGGAGGGGGTTGATGACAACATGGTCTTTAAGCTTTACGTTAGTCCTTTGCTTCCTCTGAATTTGGATGACCATAACCGTATTCCTACCAGCTATTTGCGGTTGCTCAGAAGAATTGTCCGGGATTATGAGACCCGAGGGGCATCGGTCCAGAGAACCATGTCTATGTGGGACTCAGTCAGGCGAGGGGAGAAACGTTGGATTTTCCCTTACCAGGAAAATGCGGATGTGATTTTTAACAGCTCTACTCTTTATGAGCTGGCAGTCTTAAAGAAGCATATTTTCCCACTGCTGATTGCGGTACAGCCCGAGGACCCATGGTATGACGAAGTGAGAAATGTGGTGAAAATTCTCAACTACATCCTTCCGGCTGATGTGGATGATGAAATTCCTCCCACGAGCTTAGTTCGGGAGTTTATAGGCGGCAATACATTCTATCGGAAATAGTCTCAACGTGGCAGACCGGGCGTCTGCCACGTTTCAGATTCGTGAAAGATGGTTAAAATGCTTGCATAACTTACTGAAAGGTGTTATAATGCCGCTAGAATGAGCTTTTTAAGGAGTTGTTATGCAGGAGCCGCAATATCATCTGGAGGGCATCGTAAAGACCCGGGGCGAAGTGATGGAGGATTTTGAAGGTCCGCTGGACGTCATTGTTATTCTCCTGAGTAAAAATAAAATAGAGATTCAAGATGTATCAATTTCGGCGATCTTGGAGCAGTATCTGGCTTATTTGGATGAAATGAAACGACTGGATATGGAAATCGCCAGTGAATTTATAACCATGGCCTCGCATTTGATGCTGATCAAGACCAAAATGCTCCTTTCTGCGGCAGAGCAGGCAGAGGCGGAAAGTGAACTGGATCTGCTGCGGCAGTCACTGATTGAGCGTCAACGCAAGGAGGCGATGGAGCAGATTCGTCTGGCCATTGCCACTTTAGAGCCAAGAAATGAGATCGGTCGGTGCTTGTTTACAAAGGACCCGGAGCCGCTGCGCAAGGATAAAACCTATCGGTATCGGCACGAGAGCAGTGACCTGCTGAAAGCTCTGGATAATATCGCAGAGCGCAACCAGCGAATGCTGCCGCCGCCTACGGTGAATTTTAAAGGTATTGTGGGTAAAGAGCCATACCCGGTCACGAAAAAGGCGGGAGAGGTTCTGCGTCAGCTGATCCTGCGAGGCGTAGAACGATTGAAAAATCTGTTCCGTGGCAACCGAAGCCGCTCAGAGGTAGTGGCAACCTTTCTGGCGATTCTGGAGCTTTGCCGTACAAATTCAGTTACATTGGAAGATGACAACAGCGGCGAAAATCCCAATGTTCGCCTGCTGGAAAAGGATCAGCAGCCACAGGAGGTGAACTGATGGAAGAAAAGGAATTACAGCGTGCCATTGAAGCCATACTTTTTGCGGCAGGCGAACGAATTGAGACTGCAAGACTGGCAATGGCACTAGAGACGGACGAAAAGGACGTGGAGGCGGCGGTCAATGCATTGGCAGATAGCCTTGCGTTTGAGCGGCGTGGTATTCGCATTCTTCGTTTGGACAATGGATATCAAATGGTATCTTCCGGAGAGATGGCGGATTATATTACAAAAGCATTGGAGACCAGAAAGCCGCCAAAGCTCTCCGCTTCACAGCTCGAGGCATTGACCATCGTTGCCTACTATCAGCCTGCAACAAAAGCAATGGTGGAGCAGATACGGGGTGTGGATAGCTCCTATTCCATTTCTGCCCTGATCAATAAAAAGCTGATTGAGGAAGCAGGACGCCTTAATGTTCCCGGTCGTCCCATTCAGTATCGCACAACACCGGATTTTCTCAGGACCTTTGGCTTTGAATCTTTGGAGGAACTTCCGACGATTGAGAAGATCAATTTTGGCGAGCCGGTTCAGGAAGATGGATTGCAGGCATCTGATGAGTCTGCGGTCGAGGAGGGGACCTGATGGGCTGGTGGATCGCCCTTTGGATTGTGCTGGGCCTCGGTGGGATCGTTACGGTTTTGATTTTTCTGCCAGTTGGAATCCGTGTTCGTTATGAGGATGAACAGCTTAAAATGTGGTATACCATAGGACCGATTCGACTACTTCGCTATCCGGACACTCAGAGCCAAAAGAAAAAGCAGAAGGAATCCAAGCTCACGGTTCGGACCGTGCTCCATGAGCCTATCAAAGCAAACCAGCGGTATGATAGCTTGTTGGGCGAATTTATGGCAGAATTGAAGACAACGTTGGAGCTTTTTTGGGCTTTACGTCCAAAGCTTTGCATCAAGCGATTGGTTCTGAAGCTTGTGCTGGCGGGGGATGACCCCTGTGCTGTGGCAATGGAGTATGGTGGAGCTTGGGCAGCTATTGGGGAATTGTTTCCTGTTCTGGACGGAGCGTTTACAATTAAAAAACACGATATAGCCGTGGAATGCGATTTTTCTAACGGCAGCAAGACAACATTGGAAGCAAAGCTGGATATTACCATTGGACTGGGGAGATTGATCAGCCGACTGGTCCGGTATATATTCGATACTTTGGATACGACGCCCCAGAGGTGATTTTTTGAAAGGCGGTATAAGGCTATGAGTCATAAACTTCCGGGTATGCTGGAAAATACAATTGCTAAAATGAGAGAAATGGTGGATGTGAATTCCGTAATTGGCGATCCGATTACGACAACTGACGGCGTAACCATTATTCCCATTTCTAAAATCAGCGTCGGATTTGCCGGCGGTGGTACGGATTATGTTTCGAAGAATGTGAACAAGCAGGAAAATCCATTTGGCGGAGGAGTGGGAGCCGGTATGAACGTTACCCCCATCGCCTTTTTGATCATCAAGGATGGAAATGTGCGGATGCTCCCGGTAGCAGTGCCTGCCAATACCACGGCTGAACGGGTTGTGGAAATGGTGCCCGATGTGCTGGATAAGCTTACGGAGTTTATTGATTCTAAATTGGATAAAAAGAAATCTGAATAAACATTCCTTGCCCGACAGATAATAAAATCGGGTGAGATGAAATGAATGTACGTTACTTGCGGATGGCGGCTGCGTTGCTGGCTGCCGTCCTGCTTTTTCCCGGTCGAGTATCTGCGGTCTCGGCTCAGAAGGCAATCGTAATGGATGCGACAACCGGACGGGTGCTTTACGAAAAGGATGCAGACAGCCGAAGCCTGATTGCCAGTACCACAAAAATCATGACAGCGCTGATCGTCTGCGAGCAGTGTAATGTCTTGGACCGTGTGCGGATTCCAAAGGAGGCTGTCGGGATCGAAGGATCCTCTATGTACCTCAAAGAGGGAGAGGTTCTTACGATACAGGAACTTTTGTATGGTTTAATGCTCCAAAGTGGCAATGATGCGGCTGTAGCACTGGCGATTTACTGTGGCGGTACGGTGGAGGGCTTTGCACAGTTGATGAATGACAAAGCGAGACTTTTGGGAATGACCGGGACGCATTTTGAAAATCCCAATGGTTTGGATAGTCCGGGGCACTATTCCACAGCAAGAGATCTTGCGCTGCTGTCTGCTTATGCGATGGATAACCCTATTTTTTACCAGACTGTTTCAACGAAAACAGTGACCATTGGTTCCCGAACTTTGCGTAATCATAACAAGCTCCTCTGGCGATTCGAGGGCGCAGACGGCGTTAAGACCGGCTATACAAAGGCTGCTGGAAGAATTCTGGTTTCCAGTGCCCAGCGTCAGGGAAGACGGCTTATTGCGGTCACGATCAATGACGGAAATGATTGGCAGGATCATATTGATCTTTTGAATATGGGTTTTTCTGATTATTCCCAACAGTTGATCGTATCCGAGGGGCAAAAGCTGGGGTCTGTTGCGGTCATGGGCGGTGACGAGACCTGTGTGGATGTTCGCGCTCTGTGTGACTTCTCTTATTCGATCACCGACAATGAGCAGCCCTATGTCCTTCTTTCAGGACCGGGATTTGCTTATGCGCCGGTGGTTCAAGGACAGGTGGCGGGCTATGCGTATATTTGCATTGGTGATGGGACGGTTGGAAAAATTCCGGTAGCTTATGATAAAACAGTGGAGCAATCGGTTCCTGAGAAAAAGCATTTTTGGGAACGATGGTTCGGAGGAAATACGTTATGACAGAACGTCTGCAAAAAATACTCTCATCCAGGGGAGTATGCTCTCGGCGCAAGGCGGAGGAATTGATACAAAATGGATGTGTCTGGGTGAACGGGCGGACGGCATCTCTTGGACAGTCTGCGGATCCACAAATCGATGAGATCCGGGTGAATGGGCAGCTGCTTCCGGATGACGAAAGACATGTCTATATCATGCTTCATAAGCCAAGAGGGTATGTTACCACGCTCAGTGATGAAAAGGGGCGACCAGATGTGACCCATTTGGTCAATTGCGGGATGCGAGTATATCCCGTTGGACGACTGGATATGGATTCAGAGGGGCTTTTACTGCTGACCAATGATGGTGCATTTGCAAATCAGCTGATGCACCCCAGTCAAGAGGTGGAGAAGACCTACGAAGTGTGGGTCAACGGCTTTTATCCCGGGGGAGAAAAGATGCTGGAGCGTCCCATTGTTCTTGATGGGTATACCATTCGTCCGCCGAAGGTACATCTGCTCGGTGCGCAGGGAGCGTCGGCACATCTTTATGTCACGATCCATGAAGGAAGGAATCGACAGGTTCGCCGTATGTGTCAGGCTGCCCGGATGCGGGTTACCAGACTTCGGCGGATATCCGAGGGAGGCTTACACCTCGGGGACTTGAAGAAGGGAACGTGGCGGTACTTAACGGAGCAGGAGCTGAGAACCGTTCTTCATCAAGGCAGCGATGAGTAGATCGGTAAAATAATTTTGCAATTTTATCCGCCTCCACTTGCAAAAGTGCAGGCGGTCTGCTACTATTAGCACAGTGGAAAGTGGGGGTGAGATCTGGTGGCCGGTGATATTATGACGATGTTTCAGGAGAATATGACTTCCTTCTCTAAGGGGCAACGCCGAATCGCACAGTATATTCTGGATGAATATGATAAGGCGGCGTTTATGACAGCCGCCAAGCTGGGGGAAAAGGTAGGCGTATCGGAATCTACCGTTGTTCGTTTTGCGGTAAGCGTGGGTTTTGACGGTTATCCAAATATGCAAAAGGCAATGCAGGAAATGGTTTTGAATCGCTTAACCTCTGTTCAGCGGCTGGAGGTAGCCAGCGATCGTATCGGGGACAGGGATATCGTCTCAATGGTGCTGCAATCTGATGCGGAAAAGCTCCGTCGAACGGATGAAACGTTGGATCGGGATGCCTTCAGGAAAGTCGTTGATGCCATTGTGGATGCCCAGCGGGTCTATATTTTGGGCGTTCGTTCCACTGCTGCGTTGGCTAATTTTTTAGGGTATTATCTGCGGTATTTATCTGATAATGTTCATATCATTACCGCATCCGGTGCCGGTGAGATGTTCGAGCAGATTGCCGGCGTCAATTCCCGGGATGCGGTGATTGCGTTCAGCTTTCCCCGTTACAGTGCCACGACGGTCAAAGGAGCGCGATATTGCTCCAGCGTCGGTGCTACGGTGGTGGGATTAACGGATTCTTCCGTTTCTCCTTTGGCGAAGGTCTGCGATCATGTGCTCCTGGCTAAAAGTGATATGCTATCGCTGGTGGACTCCTTAGTGGCACCTCTTAGTGTGGTCAATGCGCTGATCGCGGCGGTATCCGCAAGAAGAGGAGAGGAACTGTCCAGACGGCTGGATGCCCTTGAGAATATATGGGAAACATATGATGTTTACGAAAAGCGAGTAAAAAGCAATGAAGTATGATGGTATTGTTGTGGGCGGCGGACCGGCTGGTATGTATGCAGCGATCCTTGCAGCCAGACGTGGGCAAAAAGTTCTGCTTCTGGAACGAAATGACCGCCTTGGAAAGAAGCTCCTGATCACCGGTAAGGGGCGATGCAATGTTACAAATGATTGTGATGCACGTCAAGTGCTGCAAAATATTCCCCGAAACAGTCGGTTTCTGTTCAGCGCAATGTCCGCATGTCCACCGGAGCATGTGAAGACGTTTTTTGAAAATGGCGGTTGTGCGCTGAAAACAGAGCGTGGAAACCGTGTGTTTCCTGTCAGTGACCGCAGTGCATCGATTTTGCAAGTTCTCCAGACTCAACTGCAAGAAAGCGGTGTGACCGTCAGAACCGGCAGAGTAACTCAGATTCGCACTGAGGGCGGCGCAGTGACCGGGGTATCGGTGGGGCAGTCGCATATTGACACCCGATGGGTCATATTGGCAACCGGCGGTTTGTCTTATCCCAGTACCGGCTCCACCGGGGATGGCTATGTGCTCGCCAAACAGCTGGGACATACGGTTACGCCTACGGAAGGTTCCCTGGTTCCGCTGGAGGCTGAACTGGACTGCGCGCTGATGCAGGGACTGAGTCTGAGAAATGTAGGCGTGAAGCTTCTGGATCAAAAAGGGAAGCTGCTGTATTCTGATTTTGGAGAACTGCTTTTCACCCACTTTGGAGTATCCGGTCCCACCGTATTGAGTGCCAGTGCCCACATGAAGGGAGAGGGATGCCGTCTGGTCATTGACCTTAAACCGGCACTGGAGGAATCCAAATTGAATGAGCGGGTTTTGAGAGATCTGCAGCAATACCGAAATCGTTCCATGGAAAACGCATTGACGGATCTTTTACCCAGGAGCATGATCAGCGTAGTTTTGAGGCGGAGCAACATCGATCCTGCGCTTCAGGCAAATTCTTTGAATAAACAGCAGCGAAAGGAACTGATCACATTACTGAAGGGTTTTTCGATTCAAATCATCCGTAAACGTCCTGTTGCGGAGGCAATCATTACCTCTGGAGGGATACAGGTTTCTGAAATATCCCCCAAAACCATGGAGTCAAAATTGATCAAGGGGCTGTATTTTGCCGGTGAGATCATTGACTGTGATGCATATACCGGCGGCTTCAATCTTCAGATCGCGTGGGCAACCGCTCATGCGGCCGCAATGGCGGTGGGATAGTGGATGTTTTCCTGTGATGCTTCGTCCATTTTTGGCGCAGTCCGCAGTATATGATTAAAAGCTTTCGACTTTTTTGAAAATCCACCATTGACAAAAAGGCTTTCATGTAATAAAATACAACAAGCATCAGTTAAGACGTAACCTATGGAGGATTTAACTATGTACGAAAAACTGGCAGCCTATGCAGCCAAGCAGCTTGAGATCGATGCATCTGAGATTTCTCCCGACAGCACCTTTGAGAGCCTTGGTATTGACTCTCTGGATATTGTGGAGATGGTTATGGATCTGGAAAGCGAGCTGGGAATTGAACTGGAGATGGAGGATGAAAACATCACTACTTTCCAGGAGCTTGCCGATTTCATCGATGGAAAGATGAACTGATTATCAATCGAATAGCCTTGTTACGGCGGACCGGCTTGTAACAAGGTCGCACTAGTCGGGGAGATAGCGGTGCCCTGTTACCTGCAATCCGCTATAGCGGGGATGAATTCCCACACCCGGGCTTGTCTGAGTGCCGTCTGGACTGCGTAAGCGATGTTGACGGAACGGTCTTGCGCAACGGAACCCCGTGAACCATGTCAGGTGGGGAACCAAGCAGCATTAAGCGGATCTTTCCGTGTGCCGTAAGGTTGCCGTTTCTGAGTTGGCTGCGTGGAAACCGGGCGTTCAGCTTGTTCAAATGTGGGTGTGCGATCTTGTTATGAGCCGGTCTTTATATCGATTATGTGATTTTAGGTTCAGGAGGGCGTATGTCAGCTTATCAAGCGTTATATCGGAAATATCGCCCTCAGACCTTTGATGATGTATCCGGTCAGATGTCTGTTACGCAGACCCTGAAGACCCAGCTTCAGACTGGGCATTTGAGCCATGCGTATTTATTTACCGGTTCCCGTGGAACCGGTAAAACCAGTTGCGCAAAGATTTTGTCCAAGGCAGTCAACTGCGAAAATCCCACAGACGGTAATCCGTGCAACTGCTGTACAGCTTGTAAAGCCATTGATTCCGGCTCCTGTATGGATGTTTTAGAAATCGACGCCGCTTCCAATAATGGCGTGGATCATGTCAGAGATCTTCGGGAGGATGCCGTTTATTCGCCCTCCCAGGTGAAGATGCGTGTGTACATCATCGATGAGGTCCATATGCTCTCCATCTCTGCGTTTAATGCGTTGCTGAAAATTATTGAAGAACCTCCGGAGCATCTGATGTTTATTTTAGCAACTACAGAGCTTCATAAGGTTCCTGCAACGATTTTATCCAGATGTCAACGCTTTTCCTTCCGGCGTATCAGTCAGGAGGACATTGCTGCCAGACTGCAGTATGTGGCTTATCAGGAAAATATCGATCTGGACGACAGTGCTGCCCGTGTTTTGGCAAGATTGGCTGATGGTGGTATGCGTGATGGATTGAGCCTGCTGGATCAATGTGCCTCCGCAACCACCGGAGAGCTGACGGCGCAGCAGGTCTATACCTGCCTTGGCATTGCCGGTGAAAAGAAATGTACCCAAATGATGGGATATATTTCACAGCACGATGCATCGGGTGCCCTTTCTCTTTTTAATAGCCTTTATGCGCAAGGGAAAGATCTGGGTGCAATGCTGGATGAAATGGCTTGTCTGAGCCGTGACCTGATGGTTCTGAAAACCGCAGGTCGCTCCGGTATCACCATGCTTTCGGGCGTTGCCGAGGATCAAGAGGTTATGGAACTGGCTCAAAGGTTTTCAGATGGTGAGTTGGTCAGAATCATGTCCTTGTTACAGACGACCATGTCTGGCTTTACCCGTAGTTCCAGCCGTCGGCTGGATGCAGAGCTATGTATTCTGACCCTGTGTCAACCGGCACTGAGTCTGGATCCTGAAAGCCTCAACGCTCGTTTGACCAGATTGGAAGAGCAAATCAAAACGGGTATGTTGGTGTACGGTGACAGAAATAATATAACAGTTCAGGAAACCGCACAGGAGCGTCCCCAGCTGGCGGTGGAGCCGGAACCTCCTTCTGTACAGGAAGAAGAAACGGATGAACCAGTGTCACAGGAGCCTCCGGGCTTCTGGGCGGATTTGGTGGGAGCAGTCAGAAAGGAACTGAAGCCCCCAGCCTTTGGCTTCTTTGCGGCAACGCCCAATGCCCCGGTGCAGGGATCCCTTCACGGGAACCAATTGACTCTGTGGTGCTCCAATGGGTTTATCCTGGAAATGATCAATAAGCCTGAGATTTTGGAGCTGGTTGCGAGAAAAGCAACGGTGCAATTGGGACGACAGGTGACGGTGAAAGCGGCAGACCGCTCAGCAAAGCCGGAAAAAAATGCACAAATGGAGCAACTACTGTCCTTTGGCAGAGAGCATCCTGATATTATTAACATTAAGGAATAGATTGGAGATTGTATTATGGCGAAAGGTGGATTTCGTGGCATGGGCGGCGGTATGAACCAAGCTCAGATGATGAAGCAGGCGCAGAAGATGCAGCAGGAGCTGCTGCGTATGCAGGAAGAGCAGGAGACAAAGACCTACACTGCTAAGGCTGGCGGCGGTATGGTTGCGGCCACGGTCAATGGTAAGCATGAAGTTGTAGCTCTGGAAATCAATCCTGAAGCGGTGGATCCTGATGATGTGGAGATGCTGCAGGACATGGTGATTGCCTCGATCAATGAGGCGATGCGTACAGCTGATGCGGATGCGGCTCAAAACATGTCACGATTTACCGGCGGCATGAATCTGGGCGGCTTGTTCTAAGGAGGAAGCATGCAATATTTTCCCGCAGCTTTGCAGACCCTTGCGGATCAATTTGCACGACTTCCCGGCATTGGCGGAAAAACCGCACAAAGATTGGCGTTTCATATTTTGAGCCTGCCGATTGAAGATGCGGAGGCATTCTCGAATGCTATTTTGGAGGCAAAGCGTACAGTTCACACCTGTCCTATGTGCCAAAATCTTACAGATCGTGCATTGTGCCCAATCTGTGATGATGATGCTCGTGATAAGGAGCTGATCTGCGTGGTTGCGGAGCCTAAGGACGTGATTGCGATGGAGCGCAGCAGAGAGTTTCATGGAGTTTACCATGTGCTCCACGGTGTGATCTCGCCGCTGAATCACGTTACGCAGGAGGATATCAGGATTCGAGAGCTTTTGCAGCGTGTGGGTCGGTATCCTGTCCGAGAGGTAATCATGGCAACCAATCCGGATACAGAAGGGGAGGCAACTGCCATGTATATTTCACGCTTACTTCGCCCTATGGAGGTAAAGGTCACCAGATTGGCCTATGGTATCCCGGTGGGCAGTCAGTTGGAATATGCTGACGAAGTCACACTGTCAAGGGCTCTGGAAGGAAGACAAGAAATTTAATGACGTTAAGTAAACCCCATTTGCTTGCGGAGTATTCTGCAAGCAAATGGGGTTTAGTGTGTCGTAGGACTGATTGATTTGAATGTCAACCTTCGATCAAGGGACGGGATCAGTCCTCACAGCTGCTCAGCTTTTTGCGGAACAGGAACGAAATACACCACAGGCCTGCCAGACCGACCAGTGTGTAAATGATTCTGCTGAAAAGGGCATCTTGTCCGCCAAAGATCCATGCGACCAGATCGAATTGAAAAATACCGATCAAGCCCCAATTGAAACAGCCGATGATGGAAAGAATCAGTGCAAGTACATCAATCATTGTTTATCCTCCTTGTTGTTTGATGACTGTAGATAGCATTCCCGAATTGGCAGGTATTATACTTTCCTTGAGTTTCCGCAAAAAGCAAAATGGAATATAGACGAACCTGGGAAGATAC
>CAZENN010000011.1:0-31193 GCA_964513605.1 uncultured Oscillospiraceae bacterium | reverse complement strand
AAGTTGTAAAGTATTTTCTTCGCCGCTGGCATTCTTTTGTATCAATGCACAAATCCACCAATCCACTTTACCACTTTATTGTGGTAATTTGCGCCAAGGCACAGGGAACGGTTATGCTCAAAGTAGGGACCGGCCTCCGGACGGTCCACCGAAAATGCGTCGCATTTTCGGATTTTCCGAAGGAAAATATCAGTTGATTGCCTGCGGCAATGTGATTTCGGAACCACCGGAGGACGGTTTGCGCATGGGTTGTTTTTGAAAGGCGTTTTGGTGGTAATTGTAGGTGGAATCGTTTATCCGGCGTTGCGGCAAACCAGTGGGAGGACCGTCCGGAGGCCGGTCCCTACTTTACAACAGGTGACGGAACAGACCTTCCACAACACGCAGGAGGGTGATCCCCAGTCCATAGCCCTCTCCTTTCTGATAGCTGCTGCCGGGAGTTTCCGTGCCATCGGGCGCAATGTGCAGGCTGTCCTGTGCCATTTCCTCTGTCCCACGGCGAAGCTGGGCGTTCAGCTCCGGGCAATCGATGACCAGCATGGTCTCCGTATCGATATAGGCACTGCGCATATCCATATTAAAGGAGCCAATGATGCTGATGTTGTCATCGATGAGAATGGTTTTAGCGTGGAGGGAATGATCCCCTGCATATTCCAGAATATTGGTGCCGGTCTCCAGAATATCATCCTGCCGGTTCAGATATTCGGCACAGCCAAAGGGATTGGCACCGGTTTCCGGGGAGTTGGTCAAAATGGTGACGCTGCGGCCGTCACTGATATCCTTCAGATCCTCATACATCTCGTCGCTGCAAATCACATAGGGGGTCTGGATCAGCACCTCCTCCCCCTGCTTCATGTAAGCGCACAGCTGCTTCCATACATCCGGTGCTTTTGTTTTCGCCTGCGCACTGCCGGTAACCACCGACACGGCATTGGCAGGTATGGTCTGCCCCTCCCAATCCGAAAAGCCGAAGGCATCGGGGTAGGTGGTGCGCAGGGCTTCATAATGACTGCGCAGCTTGCTTTCAGCACTCTGGCTGTGTTCCCCTTCATAGGAGCGGCAGTCCGTCTGGCTCCATACCGTTTCAAAATAAGTCCGAAGCTGCCCCAGTGACCCCTCCTGCCCCGTGCCCCAGACCAGAACATCCCGGTCGATATTGGGCGTCGCGGAGTAATCGCCCAGAAACAGGTCATTGGTATTTCGTCCGCCCAGCATGTACATCTCGCTGTCCACGATCAGATACTTATCGTGCATTCGGTAGTTTGCCTTCCAGGGACGGAGCACATCGATCTCATTATAGAGGCGAAGCTCCACACCGGGCAGTGCCGCCAGGGTCTGAAATTCCTCACTGCCTCGCAGGGTCTTTCCTCCGTGGAAGCCGTCCAGCAGGATGCGTACCTGTACCCCACGCTCTGCCGCGGCATAAAGGGCACTGAGGATATCCTTACCGCTGCTGCCGGTGCCAAAGCCGAAGGTGGACAGGATGATCTCCTCTTTGGCACTTTCGATCATCCGCAGCCGCCAGATCAGTGCGTCCTGATTGTCATCGATACAGGTGACCCGTTCTCCGCCGGCCCCTTCCGGGATCACCGGCTCCTGCGCCTCCGGGCGAAACAAAGGCGGAATCAGCAGAGAGCCGAGCACATAGCAAAGCAATACTGCGATGATAATCACTCCCCGTTTTATGATTTTCTTCATGCATACCCCTCCCATTTTATAGGGCTATGATAATCACAGTGGGTAAATTTCGATTAAAGAAAAGGTGAATTTTCTGTAAACAGGTGTCATAAGAACTGGCAGCTGTGGGAATTTTTCTCATTTTGGAACGGGGGAGGAACACCGGCGGTCTAATTTTGGAACAGGATAACTGTATAATAAGGAATGGCAAGCCACGAAAAGGCTGCTTAAAAAAAATCATTATTTTGGAGGCAACTCATTATGTACTTTAACGCGATTGCAAAAATTGTTTCTGAGCGCACCGGATGCGACGTTTCCGCTGTGAAGCCCGAGAGCAAGTTCTCTGAGCTGGGCATCGATTCTCTGGACACCGTGGAGCTTCTGATGAATCTGGAAGACGAGATCGGCATCGAGATCGAGCTGGACCAGAAGGTGGAGACCATCGACGACCTGGATAAGTTCATCCAGAGCAAACAGGGCTAATGCTATGATCAAGTCAGAACTTTGTCAGATACTCGGAATTGAATATCCGGTATTTCAAGGTGGTATGGCTTGGATCGCTGACGGAAAACTGGCCGCTGCCGTGTCCAATGGCGGCGGCCTTGGTATTATCGCCGCCGGAAACGCTCCCGGCGACTACGTCAGATCCCAGATCCAGATCGCCAAAAGCCTCACCAGCAAGCCCATCGGCGTGAACATCATGCTGCTCAGTCCCTTTGCCGACGATGTGGCGAAGGTCGTGATCGAAGAACAGGTAGAGGTGGTCACCACCGGTGCCGGTAATCCTTCCAAATACATTAAGGAGTGGCTGGCGGCCGGTATCAAGGTCATCCCCGTGGTGGCATCCGTTGCCATGGCGAAGCTGATGACCCGGCTGGGTGCCTCCGCTGTCATCGCCGAGGGCGGCGAAAGCGGCGGTCATGTGGGCGAACTGACCACCATGGTCCTGGTGCCCCAGATCTGCGATGCCACTCCCCTGCCGGTCATTGCCGCAGGCGGTATCGCAGACGGCAGAGGCGTGGCAGCTGCCTTTATGCTCGGTGCCTGCGGTGTCCAGATGGGCACCCGGTTCTTAAGTGCTGAAGAATGCACCATCCACCCTGCCTATAAAGAAAAGATCCTGAAGGCAACGGACCTTTGCACCATGGTCACCGGCAAGCGGCTGGGTCATCCCGTCCGCAGCCTGCGGACTCAGTTCGCAAGAAACTATTCCAAGGCAGAATACGGCGGTATGCCCGATGACGAACTGGAAGCTCTGGGAGCCGGTGCGCTGCGGCTTGCCGTTCAGGAAGGCGACAACGAAAAAGGCTGCTTCCTTTCCGGTCAGATCGCTGCCATGGTAAAGAAGGAACAGCCTGCCGCTGAAATTGTTAAGGAAGTTATGGAGGAAGCAGAGCCCATCCTCCTGAGGGCATCGCAATGGGTAAAATAGCATTTGTTTTTTCCGGTCAGGGCGACCAATATCCCGGAATGGGAAAAGAGCTTGCCGCCCAGTTTCCGGCGGCGGCGCAGATTTTTGATTTGTGTGACTCCATTCGTCCCGGCACCTCCAACCAGTGCTTTGCGGGTACGGATGAAGAATTGAAGGAAACCAAGAACACCCAGCCCTGCCTGTTCGCCATGGAGCTGGCGGCGGCTTCGGTGCTGACGGAAAAGGGCATCGTGCCCCATGCGGTGGCAGGCTTTTCTCTGGGCGAAGTGACCGCCGCCGCCTTTGCCGGTCTTTTTGACCACGCCACAGGCTTCCGTCTGGTGTGCAAGCGTGGCGAGCTGATGCAGCAGGAGGCCCAGAAATTCGATACCGCCATGGCCGCCGTGGTCAAGCTGACTGAGGAGCAGGTTCGGGAGCTTTGCAGCGGATATTCCGATGTTTACCCCGTCAATTTCAACTGCCCCGGTCAGATCAGCGTTTCCGGTCTGGCTTCTCAGATGGCAGACTTTTCCTCAGACGTGAAAAAGGCAGGCGGCAGAGCCATTCCCCTTCGGGTAAAGGGTGGGTTTCATTCTCCCTTTATGAATGAAGCGGCTGAGGCCTTCGGGGAGGAGCTGAAAAAGGCGGACATCCGCACCCCCTCCGTCCCCCTCTATTCCAATATGACCGCCCAGCCCTACACCCAGGATGTAGTCACTACCCTGTCCCGGCAGATCTGCAGCCCGGTTCTCTGGGAGAAGATCATCCGCAATATGATCGCCGATGGGGTGGATACCTTCATCGAGATCGGTCCCGGCAAGACCCTGACCAATATGATCAAGAAGATCAACGCCGATGTCAATGCCATGGGCGTTACGGAATATCTGGCGGAGGTGGCAGAATGTTAAAAGGAAAAACCGCCGTTGTCACCGGTGGCTCCCGGGGAATCGGTGCCGCCATTGCCCTGAAGCTGGCTTCCATGGGGGCAAACATTGCGGTGATCTACGCCGGCAATGAAGCCGCCGCCCAAGAGGTCTGCGCAAAATGCAAGGATGAATTTCAGGTCACCGCCAAGGCTTACCGCTGCGACGTAGCGGACTTTTCCGCCGTCAAGGAGACGGTGGCAAGCATCAAAGCCGATTTTGGCACCGCCCATATCCTCATCAACAATGCAGGCATCACCCGGGATGGGCTGCTGGCCATGATGAAGGAAGAAGCCTTCGATGCGGTTTTGGACACCAATCTGAAGGGCGCTTTCAATATGATCCGGCACATGACCGGTCTGTTTATCCGTGCTCGTGAGGGCTGCATCATCAACATCACCTCCGTTGCCGGTATCATGGGCAATGCGGGGCAATGCAATTATTCCGCGTCCAAGGCAGGTCTGATCGGTCTGACCAAATCCGTTGCCAAGGAGCTTGCCCCCAAGGGCATCCGCTGTAATGCCGTTGCCCCGGGCTTTATCGCAACGGACATGACCGGCAATCAGACGGACAATCCCCTGCTTGCCATGATTCCTTTGGGAAGAATGGGCGAGCCGGAAGAAGTGGCGGAGGCTGTGGCATATCTGGCCTGCGCAAAGTATGTGACCGGCGAGGTGCTGCGTGTAGACGGCGGCATCGCCATGTAAGGAGAACATTATGAGTGAAAATAGAAGAGTCGTGGTCACCGGCATCGGTGCCATCACCCCTTTGGGTAACAATGCCGCCGACACCTGGGAAGGTCTGAAAACCGGCAAAAACGGCATTGGACCCATCACCCTTTTTGATACGGAAAAATTCAAGGCAAAGCTGGGTGCGCAGGTCAAGGACTTTGACCCCAAGAACTATCTGGAGGTCAACGATGTACTGCGGACCGACCGCTATGCTCAGTTTGCCGTCGCCGCCGCCGATCAGGCAGTCAAGGAAAGCGGCGTAGAGGGCACCGTGGAGCCGGAACGGTTTGCCGTTATTTTCGGCACCGGCATCGGCGGCATTGGCACCTTCGAGAACGAGCACACCAAGCTGATGGAGCGAGGCCCCCGTCGGGTGTCTCCCCTGTTCGTGCCCATGATGATCGGTAATATGGCGGCCGGTATGATCGCCATTCGCCACGACTGCCGTGGCAGTGCCATGCCCACCGTCACCGCCTGTGCCTCCGGCTCCAACGCCATCGGAGAAGCCATGCGTCTGGTTCGTCATGGCTATGCGGACGCGGTGATCACCGGCGGCGCGGAAGCGGCGATCTGCCCCAGTGCCATTGCAGGCTTTGTGAATATGCAGGCCCTGTCCGTGTCTGAGAATCCCGATGAAGCATCCCTGCCCTTCGACAAGCGCAGAGGCGGCTTTGTCATCGGCGAGGGTGCGGTGGCACTGGTTCTGGAGGAATATGAGCACGCCAAGGCCCGTGGTGCCAAGATCTACGGCGAAGTCTGCGGCTACGGCTCCACCTGTGACGCCCACCATATCACCGCTCCCCATCCCGAGGCAAGAGGCGGTGCCCAGGCCATGATGGATGCCATGAAGGAAGCATCCTACAGCGAAAACGATGTGGTCTATGTCAACGCCCACGGCACCGGCACGCCCATGAACGACAAGATCGAGACCGCCGCCATCAAGAAGGCACTGGGCGAGGACAACGCAAAGAAGGCCTATGTCAGCTCCACCAAGTCCATGACCGGACATATGCTGGGTGCCGCCGGTGCCATCGAAGCGCTGGCTTGCCTTTGCGCCCTGAATGAGGGTGTCATTCCCCCTACCATCAACTTAAAGGAGCAGGACGAGGCCTGTGACTTAAACTGCGTTCCCAATACGGCAGTCAAAGCGGACATTACGCTGGCACTGTCCAATTCTCTGGGCTTCGGCGGTCACAATGCCTGCCTTGCCTTCAGAAAGGTGTAAGCCGATGAACGAGAGCGATATTAGAAAATATGCCGAGCTGATGAAGGAGCTGGGACTGACCGGTCTTGAGGTGACCCAGGACAAGCAGAAGGTCCGTCTGGAATGCTATACTCCCTCCGCTCCCCAGGAAGCAGTCTATGTTGCCCCCTCTGCCCAGACCGCTCCAAATCCGGCAGTGGAAAGCAAGGATCATATCAGCGTCAAGTCCCCCATTGTCGGCGTGTTCTATGCGGCACCGGCCGAAAATGCCGCTCCCTATGTAGTGGTAGGCGACAGTGTGAAAAAGGGGCAGATTCTTTGCATCGTGGAGGCCATGAAGCTGATGAACGAGATCACCGCCGAGGAAGATGGCGTGATCAGCGAGATCTGCGTCACCAATGGTCAGGTGGTAGAGTACGGCACGGAATTGTTCCGCATCAAGAGGTAAGCATATGAATAAAGAAGAGATCATGAACATTTTGCCCCACCGGGACCATATGCTGCTCGTTGACGATGTGGAGGAACGGGATGGCACTGCCATCGGGCATTACACCGTTCGGGGAGATGAATTTTTCCTGAAGGGGCATTTTCCCGGCAATCCCATTGTCCCCGGCGTTATTCTGTGTGAAATTCTGGCGCAGTCCGCCTGCGTGCTGATGAAGGATGCCATGAGCGAGGGCAAGCTGCCGGTGTACACCGGACTGAACAATGTGAAATTCCGTTCCCCCGTCAAGCCGGGGGACACCATTGAGACCCAGTGCCGCATCAAGCGAGCCAAACACCCCTTCTATTTTGCGGAAGGGACCGTCAGTGTGGACGGAAGACTTTGTGTATCCGCTGAATTTTCCTTTGCGATTACAGGAGCGTGAACGATGTTCTCAAAAATACTGATCGCCAACCGTGGCGAGATCGCTGTCCGAATCATCCGGGCCTGCAAGGAAATGGGCGTGGCAACGGTGGCAGTCTATTCCGAGGCGGATAAACACGCCTTGCATGTGGCACTTGCCGACCAGAGCTATTGTATCGGCGGTCCCGAAGCGTCGGACAGCTATTTGAATGAAAATCAAATTATCAGTACCGCCATTTTAGCCGGTGCCCAGGCAATTCATCCCGGCTACGGTTTTCTTTCTGAAAACGCCCATTTTGCCCGACTTTGCAGAAAGAATGGCTTGGTATTTATTGGTCCTGACCCGGAGAGCATGGAGCGGCTCAGTGACAAGGCCATCTTGAAGGAGCTGATTCGGGACACCGGGCTGACGGTCATTCCCGGCACCAAGGCAGTTGCCTCCGCAGAGGAAGCAAAACGGGCAGCCCAGCGCATTGGTTACCCTGTGATGCTCAAAGCCTGCGCCGGCGGCGGCGGACGGGGAATCCGGCTCATCCGCAGCGAGGATGAATTGGACGATGCCTATATGCAGGCCACCAGCGAAGCCATCAGTGCCTTCGGAGACGGCAGTGTTTATCTGGAAAAATACATTTTCCCGGCACGTCATGTGGAATTACAGATTCTTGCCGACGAGCACGGAAACGCAGTCTGCCTCGGCGACCGGGACTGCTCCTTACAGCGCAGAAATCAAAAGCTGATCGAAGAGACCCCCTCTCCTGCTGTCAGCTCCAAGCAGCGTAAGAAGATCATGGAGCTTGCGGTGGAGGCCGTGAAGAAGATCGGCTATGTGGGCGCAGGCACTCTGGAATTTCTTCTGGACAAGGATGGCAATTTCTGGTTTATGGAAATGAATGTCCGCTTGCAGGTGGAGCACTGCGTTACAGAAATGCTCACGGGCTACGACCTTGTAAAGTGGCAAATTCGTGTCGCCGCCGGTATCCCCCTGAGCTTCACCCAGAAGGATATCAAAATAGCCGGTTCTGCCATTGAGTGCCGCATCAATGCCGGAAGCTGCGGAACGCTGAAAATGCTCCACGTCCCCGGCGGTCCTTCCGTGCGGTTTGACACCTGCCTGATCGAAGGAACGGTGGTTTCTCCTTACTACGATTCCCTTCTGGGAAAGCTGATCGTGTATGCCAAGACCAGAGAGGAGACCCTGCGGAAAATGCGGGCTGCCCTGTGCGAGCTGGTCATTGAGGGCATTCCCACCAACATTACCGAACAGCTTCGCATCGTGGAGGATGATCGATTTACCTCCGGCGATTATGATCTGACTTTTATGGGAAACAGGTGATACGATGGCATTGATGAATTTTTTGAAACCCAACAATGAGCTGGAAGAAGGGGGCAGAACCGCCGCGCCGGTACAGCTGGATGCCTCAGAGCCGGAAAAGAACTGTCCCAATTGCCGCAAGGACATCCCCCTGAGCCGCCTTTGGGCAAATGATCTGGTTTGTCCCTGCGGTCATCATTTCCGCATGAAAGCCCGTCAGCGCATTCAGACCATCACCGACAAGGGCAGCTTCCGGGAATTGTATTCCGGACTGAAGGCGAATAACCCCCTGAATTTCCCCGGCTACAAGGATAAGGTGGAAACCGTCCGGGTTGCCAGCGGCGAAGAAGAAGCGGTGGTATGCGGCACCGCCATGATCGGACGGCAGAAATGCTGCATCTTCGTCATGGAGCCGGAATTTATGATGGGCAGCATGGGCAGTGCCGTGGGTGAGAAGATCACCTTGCTGTTTGAACACGCCATTAAGCACCGGCTCAGCGTCATCGGCTTTACGGTCTCCGGCGGCGCCCGGATGCAGGAGGGTCTTTTATCCCTGATGCAGATGGCGAAAACCAGTGCCGCTGTGAAACGGCACAGCGATGCCGGACTTTTATACATTGCGGTGCTCACCGACCCCACCACCGGCGGTGTGACTGCCAGCTTTGCCATGGAAGCGGATATTATTCTGGCAGAACCCGGCGCAACCGTTGGCTTTGCCGGGGCACGGGTCATTGAGCAGACCACCAAGCAGGCTCTCCCCGATGGATTCCAGAAATCGGAGTTCGTGCTGGAGCATGGCTTTATTGACAGCATTGTACCCCGATCCAGTCAGAAGAGCTATCTGACCGAGCTTCTGAAAATGCACAACGGGAGGGCGGCCTTATGAGTGAAACAGCATATGAGCGAGTCAAACTTGCCCGGGACAACAGCAGACCCACCGGGCTGGATTACATCAGAAATATTTTCAACGGCTTCATGGAATTTCATGGGGACCGTTGCTATGCCGACGATCCTGCCATTGTCGGCGGCATTGCCAAGCTGGAGCAGACCCCTGTGACGGTGATCGCCATTGAAAAGGGGCACACCGCAAAGGAGCGGACCTTCCGCAATTTCGGTGCCCCCCACCCGGAGGGGTATCGCAAAGCCCTTCGCCTGATGAAGCAGGCGGAAAAATTCGGAAGACCCGTCATCTGCTTCATCGATACCTCCGGTGCCTACTGCGGCATTGGAGCGGAGGAACGGGGGCAGGGTCAGGCCATTGCGGAAAACCTGATGGAAATGTCCACCCTGTGCGTCCCTGTGATCTCCATTCTGATCGGCGAGGGCGGCAGCGGCGGCGCACTGGCGTTGGCAGTGGCGGACCGGGTCTGGATGCTGCAAAACGCCGTCTATTCCGTCATCTCCCCCGAGGGCTGCGCCAGCATTCTGTGGAAGGACGCAGCCAAAGCAGAGACCGCGGCGGCCAGCCTGAAGCTGACGGCAGAAGATGCCAAAAGTCTGGGGGTCATCGAACGCATTCTTTCCGAAAAGGACATGGGTGAAAAGGCGTTTTATGACCGCATCCGCAGCCTCTTGATCGATGAGATCCACGAACTGACCAATGACATCGATCTGGTTGGAAACCGTTACGACCGGTTCCGCTCACTTGGTGTCAGTGCGGTCACAAAGGAGTAAATAAGCATGAGTGTATACAAACAATTTTGCCACGAGAGCTTCGATGAACAGGGCAATTTAAAAAACATCACACTTGACTATCCCGACAACTTCAACTTCGGTTATGACGTTGTCGATGAAATAGCCCGGCAAACACCCAATAAGCGTGCGCTGGTATGGTGCAATGTGGAGGGTGAAGAGCATATCTTTACCTTCGACCAGATTCGCGCCTACAGCAACCGGATGGCAAATGTATTTCGCAGTGCCGGTATCCAACGGGGCGACCGGGTGATGCTGATCCTCAAACGGCATTATGAATACTGGTTCGCGGCGGTGGCACTGCACAAGCTGGGTGCCGTTATGATTCCTGCCACCCATATGCTGACGGTAAAGGATTTCGTTTACCGCATCAAGGCCTCTAAGGTAAAGGCGATTGTGTGCACCGCGCAAAACCAGGTGCCCCAAAAGCTCACTTCTGCCCTGGCGCAGACGAATGAACGTCCCAAGCTCTGGACGGTTCAGGCTGATATCGAAGGCTTTGAAAACATGACCACCGCCATGGAGCAGGTCAGCGAGGAATTGGAACGATTGCCCACTTTGGCAACGGATCCCCTGGTGCTGTATTTCACCTCCGGCACCTCCGGCGATCCCAAGGGCGTCATCCATGACCACAGCTATCCCCTTGCCCATATCGTCACTGCTAAATACTGGCATCAGGCAGAGGAAGACGGTCTTCACTTTACCGTTGCGGAAACGGGCTGGGCAAAGGCCTCCTGGGGCAAGCTCTACGGTCAGTGGCTCATCGGCTGTGCGGTCATGGTCTATGATTTTGACAATTTCGAACCCAAACAGCTGGTACATATCATCAACCGCTACGGTGTCACCTCCTTCTGCGCGCCTCCCACCGTCTACCGTTATCTGGTGCGCAAGGGTATTGACAATATGCCCTCTTTGAAGCATGCCTCCACCGCGGGAGAGATGCTGGCACCGGAGATATTCCGGAAATTTACGGAGCGCACCGGGCTTCCCCTTTGTGAGGGATACGGACAGACGGAGACCACCCTTCTGATGGCAAATCTCAAAGGAAATGAAGCGGTGGCAGGCTCCATGGGGACCCCCTCCCCCTTCTATCACATCGAGCTTCGTGGAAAAGACGGCAAGAGCGTTGGCGTGGGAGAGATCGGTGAGGTGGTGGTGGTTCCTCAGGAAAACGGAAAGCAGCCCGGTGTGTTCATCGGCTATCTGGACAACCAGGAGCAATACCAATATGTATGGCGTGACGGCGTGTATCACACCGGCGATGCGGCATACATGGACGAAAACGGCCGCTACTGGTTCCATGGCCGCTTCGATGACATCATTAAGACCGGCGGCTTCCGGGTAGGTCCTTACGAGGTGGAGAATGTGCTGATGGAGCACCCTGCCGTGGTGGAATGCAGTGTGGTCGGCGTACCGGATACTCTGAGAGGTCAGGCGATCAAGGCAGTCATCGTGCTGGGACAGGGCTATTCCCCCTCCCGGGAGCTGGAGCTGGAGATCAAGGATTTCTGCAATCAAAAGCTGGCAGAATACAAGTGGATTCGAATCATCGAATTTGTGGACGAGATGCCGAAAACCATCAGCGGCAAGATCCGCAAGACCGTTCTCAGGGCGCAGAATTGACAGCTGCCGTAAAAAACTGCCGGATCGGAAAGTATGTTCAAACTTTTGTTGCATTTCCATACTATACTGGATCATATTCCCACCGGCAGAGCAACTGAGCTGCGCATAAGGAGTTGCCATGAATACTATACTGAATAACATGGATGAGATTCTGAGCAGGCAGATTCCGGGCTTTCACCGCTATGTGCTGTGTGAACCGGTTCATTTGGACTACGTCAGCCGGAATCTGTGTGAAATGCTGGGGCTTCGTGAAGAAGATCTGCTGCACGACAGCGAGGATCTGTACGCTTCCCATGTCCATGCTGCTGACCTTCCACGATACACGAACTTTATCTCCCAGCTGAAAAAAGGAACGAAGACCCTGACCTGTGAGTACCGTCTGACAAAAAAGGACGGTTCCTGGTTCTGGGTGGCAGATACGGTCACAACAGCCCATCTGTCAGACGGATGCCTTGTGGGGTATTCCCAGCTGACGGATATCACCGATCTGAAAACCGAAAACAACAATCTGCGGTACTTAAATGAGACCATCCCCTGTGGATTTGTAAAATACACCTGTGAAAAGCAGCCAAGAGTCACCTATATCAATCAGACCATGATCGATCTGCTCCGCTTCCCAAAACATCGGGAGGGGGAACTGGATTATCTTGAAATGTACAAAAGCAACGTCTTTTTGATGATTCCCATGGAGGAGCGGCGGAAGTTTTCCAAGTACCTAAACCGGGTCTATTCCTCGGAGGCTCCCATTGCCGGCGAGGTCACTTTGGTGCGCTGCGACGGAACACGGGCCCGTGTCTTTGGCTGGGTGACCAAATGCGTCAACGACCAGGGAGTCGAGGAATTTCAGACCGTTTGCATGGACATTACCGAGCGGCATCAGGCAAAGAAAGAAACGGAGGTCAAGCGGTACACCAAGGCCCTTTCCGATGTGTACGACAAGATCTTCGAGTTTAATCTGGATGCCAACGCCGTCAAATGTCTGTACTGCGATGACAGCTCCATGTTCAAGCGGTTTGAAAACATCGCCATGCAGATCGATGACGCTTTGGACAAATGGATATTAAGCTCCGTTGATCCGGCGGATCGGAATCGGGTGTGGGCATTTTTCCATGCATTCTGCCAGAAAAAGCTCACCGAGTCGGAAGCAAGACCGCCCCAGATTACATATAAAGCCCGATCTGCCAGCGGTTCCATGAACCAATATACCGGCATGTTCATCAAGGTGGATGAGGCAGTGAATTTCTTTTGCTGTCGCCGTGTGCAGGATCAAGCCGACGCTGAAAGCCTCCGGGCTGAAAATGTGCAGCTCAAGGAAAATATGAAGGAGCTGGTAGCACGGTTTTCTGACGGCATTGCGGCTTTCGAGCTGTCGGCAGACGGCATGGTAAAGCCTCTGTACGCCAGTGAGAATGTCCGGGAGTTCTTCGGCTATACCAAGGAAGAATGGATGCCCCTGATGGAGAAATACACCCCCCTGGAGAGCTTCGTTGCCTACAGTGAGGTGGCATACGAGGATTTCGCCCAGCTAATGCGAAATGGCGAAGCGGAATTTTCCTATTTCGATTACAAAACGGAAACGGAGCGCAAAATCAAAGCCGTTCGCTCCCAAAAGGAGACCACCAATTCTTCCAGCTATGTAATGCTTTACAACGTTGAGGACCATGAACCCAGCGTGAAAAAAGCACTGCCTGAGACTCGCACCATTTCCATTCGCACCTTCGGTTATTTTGATGTCTTTGTAGGAGAAAAGCCCATTGCCTTCCGGAACAAGAAGTCAAAGGAGCTGTTTGCCCTGCTGGTGGATCGCAAAGGTGGATATGTGACCTCGGAAGAAGCCATCAGCTTCCTGTGGGAGGATGAACCGGCAAACACCGTGACCCTGTCCAGATACCGCAAGGTGGCTCTGCGATTGAAGAATACCTTGGAAGAATACGGCATTTCCGATATCATGGAATCCGTGGACGGAAAGCGGCGCATCATCCCCGAAAAGGTCAGCTGTGATCTGTACCATTACCTGACCGGTAAGGAAGAATACGCCCAGCTCTTCAAAGGCAGCTATCTGACCAATTACAGCTGGGGCGAAACCACCTTAGGCGAGCTTTCCAACCATCACGAATAACAAGTCGGTCCTGCGTTTTTTGCAGGACCGACTCGTATTTTGCACACCTATGTAGCGACCGGCCGACCGACGAGCGGCACGGTAGCGACCGGTCGACCGATGAGCGGCACGGTAGCGACCGGCCTCTGGACGGTCCTACCGCACTTACGATTCGCATGAAGGCTCATTGGTTGCGTGGATGTCACAGTTTCGGAGGTCGGCGGAATTGTCGGAGATGCTTTGGTCTCGGAAGCGTGCAGACCGCCGAGGACGGCGGTCGCTACGAGAAGCGGCACGGTAGCGACCGGCCTCCGGACGGTCCTGCACGGTTATGGTTTGCATGGTGGCTGGTTGGTTGCGTGGATGTCATGGTTTCGGGGGTTGGCGGAATTGTCGGAGATGCTTTGGTCTCGGAAGCGTGTTGACCGTCCGGAGGCCGGTCGCTACAGTGCCTGCGTTTTTACAAGCTCACAGCAACCAACACACTTGTCATCCTGAGCGAAGCGAAGGATCTCTAACCTCACGAGACTGGGCTTCACAGGAAACGTGAAAACGCTCGGTCACTTTGGCTTGAAGATCCTTCGCTCCGCTCATGATGACAGCATGGTTCGTAACCTGGCTGGGTGGAAACGCCGGCGTCGCGGCAAATCATAAGGCGGCACGGTAGCGACCGGCCTCTGGACGGTCCTGCACGGTTATGGTTTGCGTAAAGGCTCGTTGGTTTCGTGGATGTCACAGTTTCGGGGGTTGGCGGAATTGTCGGAGATGCTTTGGTCTCGGAAGTGTGTAGACCGTCCAGAGGCCGGTCGCTACAGTGCCTGCGTTTTTACAAGCTCACAGCAACCAACACACTTGTCATCCTGAGCGAAGCGAAGGATCTCTAACCTCACGAGACTGGGCTTCACAGGAAACGTGAAAGTGCTCGGTCGCTTTGGCTCGAAGATCCTTCGCTCCGCTCAGGATGACAGCATGGTTCGGAACCGGACTGGGTGGAAACGCCGGCGTCGCGGCGAATCATAAGCGGCACGGTAGCGACCGGCCTCTGGACGGTCCTACCGCACTTACGATTCGCATGAAGGCTCGTTGGTTGCGTGGATGTACAGTTTCGGGGGTTGGCGGAATTGTCGGAGATGCTTTGGTCTCGGAAGTGTGTAGACCGTCCAGAGGCCGGTCGCTACAGTGCCTGCGTTTTTACAAGCTCACAGCAACCAACACACTTGTCATCCTGAGCGAAGCGAAGGATCTCTAACCTCACGAGACTGGGCTTCACAGGAAACGTGAAAGTGCTCGGTCGCTTTGGCTCGAAGATCCTTCGCTCCGCTCAGGATGACAGCATGGTTCGGAACTAGGCTGGGGGGAACGCTGGCGTTGCGGCGAATCATGGGGCGGTACGGACCGTCCGGAGGCCGGTCGCTACAGTGCCTGCGTTTTTCGGCATGGACAAGCATCCAACACGTTTGTCATCCTGAACGAAACCGATATGCACATTCAAAAAAATATACCTTCCCTCCCAACGGGAGCGGAAGGCGCGGAGCGGTATATATATTTTATAATTGATATTGGGATTGATTCTGAGATTGATATTGATATTGTTATTGTTATTGATATTCCTTATTCTAGGTTTTTGCTGGGTTTTGACAGGTTACGCAGAAAGGGACAGGAGAACCGCCCCCTGTCCCTTTCATTTAGGTTTCTATTGCTTTCTGTAGCTCCTTTGCCAGCTTCCGCATGGCAGCTTCGTCCGCTTTATTCACCCGGCGGTCGTAGGTCAAAAAGCCGTTGATCTCATCCTCCACATCGGAGACTTGGGTGATGATGGCAGCGCACAGTCCCTTCTTCACCGCAGGCAGTACCTTACTTGTGTAGAGCAGCTGAATCTGGGACTGAAATTCTTCCAGGGATTTGCAGGTCTTGTAGCCATAGGACTTTTCCTGATTGAACAAATGCCCCTCCACCGCATAGGTATAGCCACCGAACTCACTGAGAACCAGCGGCTGATCCGAGGGCTTCAGCTTTCTCCATGACCCGAAATAAATATGCCGGCTGTCCACATCGGATCTCTTTCTTCGGAACCAGCCGGAGGTGGCATCGATGATGCGGCTGCCGTCCAGAGCCTTCATGGTTTCATAAACGCTGTCAGCATCGAACTGTCCCCAAGCCTCGTTGAAAATCGTCCAATACAGGATGCTGGGATGGTTTTTCAGCTGATGGACCGTTTCCTCCATGGCTTTCAAAAATGCCTCCCGGACCTCCGTTTCCCGGTGCAGCCTCTTATCCGGCAGCTTCTGAACGCCCACGGTGGGCAGAGCCGTATCCCGGAAAAAGCTGTATGCGCCGTTGTTGACCATGTCCTGAAAGACCACCATACCCAGCTTGTCGCACTGGTAGTAAAATTCCTCCGGCTCTACCTTGATGTGCTTGCGCAGGGTGTTAAAGCCCAGCCGCTTCATGGCAAGGATATCCTGTGCATAGCAATCCGGGGCGGCAGGGGTATAAATGCCATCGGGCCAATAGCCCTGATCCAGAAGACCGTGGAAGAAATAGGGCTTTCCATTCAGGCACAGCCGGGAAACGCCGTTAACGGTTTTCGCTTCGATGGTACGCAGGGCGAAATAGCTCTCCACCCGGTCATGCTCGGTTTCCACCGTAAAGTCATACAGGTAGGGGTCTTCCGGTGTCCACAGGTGGGGATTTTTCGGGTCGATTTGGACTTTTCCATTGACGAGGGGGTATTCCTTCCCTTGGCAGCGAATCTTCCCGGTCTGTGCCGGGATAACGGAAATCGTGGCACCGGTGGTGGTCACCTGAATGTCCAGCTCCTCAATGGAACGCACCGGAACGCTTTCCAGCCACACCGTCTGCCAAATGCCGGAGACCGGGGTATACCACATACCGCCCCGGTTCAATGTCTGCTTGCCATAGGGATAGCGCAGATCACGCAGATCGTCCCGGCAGCGAATCACCAGCTCATTGGCAGGCTCCAGCGCATCGGTGATATCCACGGTGAAGCTGTTATAGCCTCCTTCATGGCTGCCCATTTCCTTTTGGTTTACATAAATATTCGCCACTTGATCCGCCGCCCCAATATGCAGCAGCACACGCCCCCGGTTGAAACCCTGAGGTAATGTCAGCGTCCGGCGGTAAAACAGGTAGCTGCCGGGCTTGATCTCCTGCTTCAACCCGGACAGGGCACATTCCGGACAGAAGGGCACCAGAATTTTCTGGGCATAGGTCTTAGGCAGCTGGGCATCCATGGAAACGGCAAAGTCCCACTCCCCATTCAGGTTTACATAACTATCACGCCGCAGCTGGGGACGGGGGTACACATCCCACGGGGTGCCGTTCATCTGCTCCGATTGAGGGGTAAAAAGCTCATGCAGCATGGTGGTTCTCCTTTTTGATGATTTTAAACAGCGGAATGAACACCAGCCAAATCAGCACCGCCGCAGCGAATGCCGCAAGGAAGATGCTTCTGTTGGGGATAAAAGAGGTGGTGCCGTCGGAATTTGTAATGGTCTCGGCATTTTTCAGCACTGCCGCACCAATGGCAGGACCGATGATGCCGGGAATGAGCACCTGCCCCACGATGCGCTGACCTTGGAACATACCGGCCTTTCCTACAGGAGTACGGTCTCTGAGCATGGCACCGAAGACCGCCATACCTGCCAGATAGCCGCAAAGCATCACCAGCGTACCGATAAAGACCGGCACCGTATCCCGGAAGAACCATAAGATCACATAGCCCACCATCAGCATGGAGATCGCCGGCACCACCGAGGCGGTGAAGCCCTTGCGGTCATAGACTCTGCCGTAGAAGGCGGTGAAGATGGATGCCAGAATGATGGCAGGGGCAAAGATCAGCACATAATTGTCCATCCCCAGGGTTTCGGTGTAATAGAGAATTAAGTAGGGCATAAAAATCTGGATAGAAATGCCAAACACCGCATAAGCCGCCAAGGTAACGTACAGTGCTTTGTTGGAGCGGATGACCTTGGGACGGAAGCCGTAGAAGATATTGGCGAAGTAGTGCTCATTGCCCCGGGTGTCCACCTTCTTTTCTTCAATAAGGAAGAAGCCCAGAATGCCGATGAGAAACACCACACCGCCGATGATGCTGAAAATCAAGGTCCATGTTTCGGGCAGGTCCTGATCCAAGCCCATAAAGCCGCCGAAGACCACCAGAATGGCCATCAGGGGCATCATGGCGTTGATTCCTTCAATGGCACCCCGGTTGGTTTCGTCCGCCGCCTCAGTCAGCCAGGCGTTAAAAGCGGCATCGTTGGCAGTGGAGCCGAAGAAGGTCATGACGCAGTCCATGATGATCACCAATGTGACACCCACGCTGGCAGCGGAAGCCGCGGCAGGAAACAGGGCGTTGATCACATCCATCCGAATCAGGCAGAAGCTGAGGATGGACACGCCCCAGCACAGGTAGCCGCCGCAGATGAAAATTTTACGCTTTCCCAGCTTATCGGACAGGGCACCGATCAGCAAGGTCGTCACCGTGGCCGCTACCGCAGAAGCGGACACCATTGCGGAGATGGCCTGTGCGCTGGCGTTGAACATCTTATAAATGAATACGTTGAAGTACATATTCTCCATGACCCATGCCACTTGGCCAACCAGACTGAAGATCACCAGTGCCAGCCACAGCTTGGGGGATTTTTTGGTCTTTTGCATGAAACCGACCGCCTCTCTGGATTATTTTTTGTCATAGTTATCATAGCATAGGAAGGAATAAAAGTAAAGACAGGATTTGGAGAAGGCGAAGGGTGTGCATCCTCCGGGGGATACATTCTGTTTTGATTCACGAATTTTCCATTGCGCAGCGGACCGGGCTATGTTATAATGAATGATATGCTGTATCATTTTAATAAATAGAAAGGCTGTGATTTTTGAATGTTTGAGGAAATTTTGTCCTCGATCGCAAATTATGATACCATCATTATCCATCGGCATATGCGTCCCGATGGGGATGCCATGGGCAGTCAGCTGGGCCTTAAGCATCTGATTTTGGAAAACTACCCCCACAAGCAGGTTTTCGTTGTGGGCGATGAAACAAAATCCTTCTCCTTTATGGAGGACTCCCAGATGGATCAGATACCGGATGAGACCTACAGCGGCGCACTGGCTGTGATTTTGGACTGCGGCTCCCCTTCCCTTATCAGCGATCAGCGGTATCCCCTGGCGGAAAAGACTTTACGGCTGGATCATCACATTTTCACCCAGAAAATTGCGGATGCGGAGGTGATCGACACCAGCTTTGAAAGCTGCTGCGGCATTGTCACCGCTTTGGCGGTGGAGGCTGGGTGGCGCATCAACCGGCTTGCCGCAAAATCTCTGTACACCGGCATGGTCACGGACTCCGGCCGCTTCCGCTATGACGGCACCACCGCCCGAACCTTCCGGCTGGCGGCCGTCCTGCTGGATACCGGCTTTGACCCCACGGAGATCTTCCGCCCTCTCTATGCCGATGACTATGAGAGCAAGCGGCTGAAAGCATCCTTCATCCTGAAAATCCAGTTCACTTCCAAACGGGTGGCATATATCTACACCGACCGGGAGGAGCTCCGGCGGCTGGGTAAGGATGTGTTTACCGTCTCCCGGTCCATGGTCAACACCATGGCAGATATTCAGGGAACCGATATCTGGGTGAACTTTACGGAGACGGACGACGGCGTTGTCTGCGAGCTTCGTTCCAGCATATATAACATCAACCCCATTGCCGTGAAGTACGGCGGCGGCGGTCATGCCAAAGCCTGCGGTGCCACCGTGCCGAATCGGGAGACTGCTATGGCAATGCTGGCTGATCTGGATGCCATGATAGGAGGATAAGGATGAATTACGAGATCAAAAAGCAGATTTTAGACAAAATTAAGGAATACCCCCGGATCATGCTCTTTCGGCACGTCCGCAACGACGGTGACTGTGTGGGCTCCACCAAGGGTCTGAAACGAATCCTGCAGCTGAGCTTCCCGGAAAAGGAGATCTACCTGATCGACTTGGAAACCGCCCAATACCTTGCCTTTATGGGTCCGGAGGATGAGCCGGTTGCGGAGGATGTATACAAGGATGCACTGGGCATCGTGCTGGATACCGCCTCCGAAGCCCGTATCTCTAACAAGAATTACAAGCTCTGCAAGGAGCTGATCAAGATCGACCACCACATTCCGCTGGAAAACTACGGCGATCTCATTTGGGTGGAGGAGCATCGGTCCTCTGCCTGCGAGATGGTGGTGGATTTCTATGACACCTTCAAGGACGAGCTGAAGATCGACTCAGAGGCTGCCACCTACCTGTACACCGGTCTGGTCACCGACTCCGGACGGTTTAAGTACAGCGGTGTCAATGGCGATACTCTGCGCTGCGGTGCGGTGCTGCTGGATGTGGGTGTGGACACGGATACCCTCTTTGCACGGCTGTATCTGGAGGCCTTCGAGTATCTGAAATTCAAGGCCCATGTCTATGACCGGATGCAGATCACGGAAAACGGCGTGGCGTATCTGTATGTGGACAGTGCCATGCAGGAGGAATTTGGTCTGACCAAGGAAATGGCAAGTGCCACCGTGGGCTGTCTGGACTCCATCCGGGGCTGCATTGCCTGGATCGCCTTCATTGACAGCGGCGATGAGGATGGCTCCATTCGGGTGCGGCTGCGCTCCCGGTTCTGCCATATCAATTCCATTGCGGAAAAGTACCGGGGCGGCGGTCATGCCTGTGCCAGCGGTGCTACGGTTTATGGGCAGGAGGAAATGCGCTCTCTGATCGGGGACGTGGATGCCATGGTAAAGGAATACAAGGCAACCCATGAGGGCTGGCTATGAGAATACTGGTAACAAACGATGACGGCGTACAGGCTGCCGGTCTGCTGCCTCTGATTCGCTGGTGTCAAAAGCTGGGGCAGGTCACCACCATCGTCCCCTACATTGAGCAAAGCGGAAAGAGTCACGGCATTGAGCTGAAAAACCCCTTTATGACCCATCAGGTACAGCTGGCTGAGGATGTAACGGTATGGGCAATCGAATCCACCCCTGCCGACTGTGTTCGCTTCGGCGTGCTGGCAAAGAAGATGGAATTTGATCTGGTGATCTCCGGCATCAACCGGGGCTACAACATCGGCATCGACAGTCTCTACTCCGGCACAGTGGCAGCGGTTCGGGAGGCGGCTCTGCTGGGCATTCCTGCCATTGCCTTTTCCACCAATTTCAGCTATTACGAAACCGCCCCTTCCCATCTGGACGAGATCTGGAATCACATTCAGGAAAAGAAGCTGCTGGAGCTTCATGGGCTGTACAACATCAACATCCCCCCGGAGCCAAAGGGGATTCTCTACACCCGTCAGGGTGGTCCCTACTACAGTGATGATTTTATTCTTTCCGAGGACGGAATGTGTACCCCCAACGGCGTATGTGTCTTCAAAAGCTCCAACGATTTGACTTTGGACACGGATGCCGTCACCTCCGGCTACATCTCCATTTTGCCCCAGTGTGTGGATATGACGGATATGAGTGTGTTTCAAAAGCTCAGAAAATAAAACGCAAGCCCGGTTCGGGTCACCAGTCACGAAAGGCTGGATGGCTTGAACCGGGCTTTTTTATCGTATACGCGTTCATGTAGCGACCGGCCTCTGGACGGTCGGCACGGTTGCGGTTTGTTTGGAGGCTCGTTGGTTGCGTAAACATGTAGCGACCGGCCTCCGGACGGTCGGCACGGTTGCGGTTTGTTTGGAGGCTCGTTGGTTGCGTAAACATGTAGCGACCGGCCTCTGGACGGTCAGCACGGGTGCGGTTTGTTTGGGGGCTCGTTGGTTGCGTGAGGAGCGGGGCTTCGGGGGGTGGCGGAACCATCGGAGGTGCTTTTGTCCCGGAGGCGTGTTGACCGCCGGGGACGGCGGTCGCTACATTGGAGTGTTGACCGCCGGGGACGGCGGTCGATACATTAAAATTGGGTCTGCCTCATGTTTGAGGCAGACCCTTTTTTGTTTTAAATTAGAAGAACTTCTTCTTGTTGATGAGCAGGATGCCTGCGGCGCAGACTGCCAGACCCATCAGAGTGATGATGCCGATCATGCTGATATCATCGGTCTGGGCATTTGCAACACCAAGACCCTTGACGCTAATGGTGCCGGTCTCGCCTTCCAGAGTGAAGGTGACGGTGATGGTGCAAGCCTCAAGAATGGTGAAGCAGAAGTTGTTGCCATTGTCGCCCCAGGAGTTGTCCCAGGTGCCGTTCTGGGTGACCTTCATCTCGTAGTCACCGGGCTGAACGTTCTCAAAGTTCACCTTGTAGACGCCGGGGGAGACTTCCAGCATACGGCCAGCGTCGCTGGCGGGATCCCAGTTGCCCATGAAGTCCGCATTACCGACAACACGGAAGTTGCTCTCGGTGCCGGTGATGTTCTCATCAGCAGGCTCGTTGCTGCCCTGGCTGTCATTGTTACCGCTCTGAACAGTGCCATCGGCGTACTTGACTTCGGCGGTACGGTTGTCATCGGATACGGTGATGTAAACATCCTTGCCTGCCTCAACGGTCAGGTCATCGGTCTGGTCAGCGCCGTTGTTGATGACGATGCCGGTAGCAGGAGCAGGAATGACGATCTTATACCAGTCGCCGTCCTTCTCGGTCATGGCAGTGCCGGGCCAGTCGCCCAGAATGGAATAGTTAGAATCAGCATCAGACCAAGCGTATGCATTGACGGTAGCCCAGGTTGCGGGAACCTTGACATACATGGTCACAACGGAGTCGTCACCATCGCTGGGCAGGCTCTCGCTGGTGTTGGAGCTGCTGCCGGTATTGTCGGTGCTGCCGCTGTTGCCGCTGTTGCCGCTGTTGCCAGTGCTGCCGCTGTTGCCAGTGCTGCCGCTGTTGCCGGTGCTGCCGCTGTTGTCGGTGCTGCCGGTGCTGCCGCTGTTGTCGGTGCTGCCGCTGTTGCCGCTGTCGGTGCTGCCGTTGTCGGTGCTGCCGTTGTCGGTGCTGCCGCTGTCGGTGCTGCCGTTGTCGGTGCTGCCGTTGTCGGTGCTGCCGTTGTCGGTGCTGCCGCTGTCGGTGTTGCCGCTGTCGGTGCCGGGAACGGTGCGGCTGACCAGAGTGGGATACTCGAACTCGATCTTGTCAACGGCATTTTCCTCATTGACATAGCGAGAGATGGTGCCCTTGACGGTGATGCTGTCGCCTACCTGAATGTCAGCAACGCCGTCGCCCTTCATGCGGAAGCACTCGATGGTCTTGGTACCGGTGGTGCCTTCGACCTCGATGCTGACGGTGATGTTGCCGTACTCCTCGCTGTACTCGGTGACGATCTCGGTCACAGTGCCGGTCAGCTGAGCCTCGTAGGGCAGAGATTCACCGGCTGCCAGAGCGAAGGCGGCATCCACGATCTGCTTGGGATCGGAGGGGGGAGCAACATAGGGAACGAAGGTGCAGCCGCTGTTAAACTCGATCTTATTAACTTCGGCCAGATCGCCGCTAGCTGCCTTGTAGTAACGGGTCAGCTGACCGGTAACAGTGATCATATCGCCCACTGCCAGGGTCTCAGCGGTATCACCCTTCAAGCGATAGCACTCGATGGGCTTGTCGGTCTTGCCTTCCACCACGATGGTGCAGGTCAGGTTGCCATAAGTAGCATCATAGGGGGTGTCAATGGAAATGACAGAACCGGTGAGGGTTGCGATGTAGGGCAGAGACTCGCCTGCTCCCAGAGCATAAGCGGCATTCAGAATCTCAATGGGATCTTCCGGAGCCACAGCTGCCTCGTTCTCGCCCTTGACCAGCTTGTCCAGCGTACAGCCGGCATTGAACTCGATGGTGCCGAAGTAGTTCTTGATGGTGCCGGTAACGGTGATGGTATCGCCAATTGCCAGCTCTTCTGCACCGGTGCCCTTCAGACGGTAGCACATCATGGGCATGTCCGCATAGCCGGAAACCTCGATGGTGACCGTGATGTTGCCATACTGCTCGCTGTAGGGGGTGTCCACGGTGATGATCTTACCGGTAAGGGTGGCCTCATAGGACAGAGCCTCACCATCTGCCAAGGCGTATGCCTCAGTCAGGATCTTGCCTGCATCGGTCTCCGCGGCAAATGCCATAGGAGCGAAGGCACACAAGACTGCAAGACACAGCAGCAATGCGATGCTTCTTTTAATGTTGCGCATAGTTGTTCTCCTTTAAAATAAATTTATCCACTCCACCATTCCCTTTCGGAAATGGTGGAGAAAGATTTTAACAATTATGTAGCATTAGCCAAGGGTACAGCCGGAGTCGAACTCGATCTCGCAATCGCCGGAGCTATGCTGATAGTTCTTGATGACACCGGTGACGGTGATGGTATCGCCCACCTTCAGGTTCTCCGCGCCGTCGCCCTTCAAGCGGTAGCACTTGATGGGCTGATCCTCACAGCCGGAAACGATGATGGTGACGGTGATGTTCTTATAACTGCTATCGTAGGGCGTGTCGATGCTGGTGATCTTACCGGTGAGGGAGGCTCTGTAGGGCAGGGACGCGCCGGGTTCCAGAGCATAGGCAGCTGCCACGATTTGCTTGTGATCGGTGGGAGCCGTCACCACCGTGCCGCCGCCGGAGACGCGCTTGGTCATCTGGCAGCCGGAATCAAACTCCACAGTGCCGGAATAGTTCTTCAAACGACCTTCCACGGTGATGGTGTCGCCTACGCAGATCTGATCCGCACCGTCGCCCTTCAAGCGGTAGCACACGATGGGCTTGCTCTCAGAGCCAGTGACCTTGATGGTGACGGTGATGTTCTGGTAGGTGGTATCGTAGGGATTATCGATGGAAGTGACCTTGCCGGTGAGGGTAGAGTCGTATGCCAGCTCCGTATTCTCAGCCAGAGCGTAGGCAGCGTCAATGATCTTACTGGCTTCCGTCTCCACCTTTACGGCAGTGCCGCCGCCGGAGACACGGTTGCTCATGGTGCAGTTGGTCAGCTCGATCTCGCCATAGTAGTTCTTGATGCGGCCGGTAGCGGTGATGGTGTCACCCACAGCGATCTGATCCACGCCATCGCCCTTCAGCCGGTAGAATTTCAGGAAGGAACGGGTGCCGGTGATCGCCACGGTAACAGTCACATTCTGGTATTCCTCGCTGTAGGCATCGTCAACAGCGGTGACCTTGCCGGACAGGGTCACATCATAAGACATTTCCTCGTTTTCAGCCAGCTTACCGGCTGCGGTCATGATCTTAGCAGGATCTGTCTCCTGAACCACAACGCTGCCGCCGCCGGAGACACGGTTGGTCAGCTGGCAGCCGGTGTCAAATTCCACAGTGCCGTTGTAGTTTTTCAGACGGCCGGTGACGGTGATGGTATCACCCACGGCGATCTTATCTACGCCGTCGCCCTTCATACGGTAGCAAACGATGGGCTTGCTTTCCCGGCCGGTGACCTGAATGGTCACGGTGATGTTCTGGTAATCCGCACTATAGGCATCGTTAACAGCAGTGACCTTACCGGTAAGGGCAGCATCGTATGCCAGCTGCTCATTTTCACTCAGGGCATAGGCGGCATCCACGATCTTCGTAGGCTCAGTCTCCGCCTTGACCACAGTGCCGCCGCCGGAGGTCCGGTTGGTCATGGTGCAGTTGGTCAGCTCAAGCTCGCCATAGTAGTTCTTGATACGGCCGGTGGCGGTGATGGTGTCACCCACGGCGATCTGATCCACGCCGGTGCCTTTCAGCCGATAGAATTTCAGGAAGGAACGGGTACCGGTGATCGCCACGGTAACTGTAATATTCTGGTATTCCTCGCTGTAGGCATCGTCAACAGCGGTGACCTTGCCGGTGAGGGTCACATCGTAGGACATCTCCTCGTTTTCAGCCAGCTGCTTGGCAGCTTCCAGAATCTTGTCAGGCTCCGTCTCCTGGGTCACAGGCTCGGTGACGTCGGTTTCCTCGCCGCCTTCGCCATTGACCGCAGCGGTCAGGGCACAGCCGGCATCGAACTCTACGGTGCCGCTGTAGTTCTTGATGATACCGGTGACGGTGATGGTATCGCCCACCGCCAGAGCATCGGCACCGTCGCCCTTCAAGCGGTAGCACTTGATAGGCTGATCCTCACAGCCTTCCACGGTGATGGTGACGGTGATATTCTGATAGCTGGAATCGTAGGGGGTATCGATGGTGGTGATCACACCGGTCAAGGTGGCGTTATAAGCCAGAGCCGCACCCTCTTCCAGTGCGTAGGCCTCAGCCACGATCTGCTTGGGATCGGCAGGAGCCACGGGAACCTCTCCGTCACCCTTGACCAGAACATCCAGATTGCAGCCCTGACCGAACTCAACAGTACCGTTGTAGTTGACGATGTTGCCGGTGACGGTGATGGTGTCGCCCACTGCCAGCGTGTCGGCACCGGTACCCTTCAAGCGGTAGCACTTGATGGGCTTATCCTCACAGCCTTCCACGGTCATGGTAACGGTGATGTTCTGATAGCCGGAATCGTAGGGGGTGTCGATGGAGGTGATGATGCCGGTGAGCGTAGCACTGTATGCCAGCGCGGCATTGTCTGCCAGAGCGTAGGCTTCCTCCACGATCTGCTTGGGATCGGTGGGAGCCTCAGGGGCAGGCTCGGTACTCTTGACCAGCTCATCAATCAGACAGCCGGCGTCAAACTGGATACTGCCATTGTAGTTGATCAGCGTACCGCTGACGGTGACGGTATCTCCAATGCCCAGGGTCTCAGCGCCGTCGCCCTTCAGGCGGTAGCACTTAATGACCTTATCGCTCAGCTCGCCAACCTGAATGGTGACGGTGACATTCTTATAGCCCTCATCATAGGGGGTATTGATCATGGTGACCTTACCGGTGAGGACCGCCAGGCCCTCCATGCTTGCTCCCTCTTCCAGGGCATAGGCAGCCTCTACCAGCTCTTCCATGGTCATGCCGTCCCCTGCCAGCTGGACACCGGCTACCTTAAAATCAAAGGAAACGGTGGCAGTATCGCCGTTGGGGTCGGTGATGGTGGCGGTAGCGGTGAACAGGATATCCTCACCGGAATGGAGGGGGATATCCAGCTTGACATGGTTTTCCTTGGTGGATTCGCCAACGCTCACGCTGTCAGCGGCACCGGAAGTGATCTCCACGGTCCAGTCCACGCTGTAGGTGACCGCAGCTACCACAACAGACTTCAGTACGTCCTTGTCTTCGGTGATCTCAATGGCTTCGCCTTTGCCGGCGGTCTGATACATGCTGGTCAGATACTCCTTGGCACTTTCCAGGTCAGTGGCCACCTTGGTCTCATCGTTTCCCGAATCGCCGCAGCCAGCAAACAGACCGAGACACATGGCAAGCAGAAGCGCAATAGAAATAAGCTTCTTCATATAGGACTCCTTTTCTGATTATTAAGGATGCACAGTAATATCTTCCGTGGTAAATACCTTGATCTGGTAGGAACCGCTGAAATAGTCCACGATACCGGTGACATCGATGGTCTTGCCCAGCAGCTCGCTCTCCGTGACCAGAGAACCGTCCTCATGGCGCAGAACCAGGGTACGGACCGTTACGGTTGTGCCGTCTACGGAGCAGGTCAAGGTCATGGCACCGTCAGAGTCGCCGCCGTTGTTGGTGGTGTAGACTCTGTCAACATACAGATTCTCCATACGGATGGAGGTGTTCATGGCAAGCTCCGCATAGGTGAAGGTCTTGGTGCCGGTGAATTCGCCACCGGCTTCCTCCTGAACCTCCAGCTCAATGCCGCCGCCGGTAAAGGTGGCAGCGTCGGTCAGCCGGTTGCCGGGCTCATGTCCATCGCTGATCTTGACGGTATTCGCCGGATCATCGGGCTGGAACGCACGGTATTTCAGTCCGGAGACCTGCCAGGTTCCGCCGGTCTCATAGTAGGTAACAGTGCCGACGATACGGGCCAGATTGCCCACCTTCAGATTGTTCAGCAGCTCGCCGGTCTCAAAGCCGTAGTACACGGAGATACCGTAGTACATATCGGTCTCAGCGTCATAGCTTTCCACATAGACGGAGTTGTTGCTGTTACGGGTGATCACGCCCTCGAATGCCACCTGGGTGTTTTCATACAGGGCGATGTTGCTGCGCAGACCCTTCAGGTCTACTTCATAAGCAGTGCCGTAGTAGAAGTCCGGGTCCTGCTCGCCGGAGAAGACATGGAGCTTCTGGGCCTTTGCCTGCTGGAATGCCTTGGACGCTGTCTCGCCGTAACGCTCCCCTACGTTGCCGCAGGAGATGGACAGACCATTCTGGATCAGCTCCAGATTCAGGCAGCGGTAAGCCTCGGACTCGCTGGGCTGATACCAGACCCAGACCAGATGGCGACCGCCGGTGGAGTCCAAATTCCACTTGGCGTCGTTGGACTCAATGATGATGGACACGGCACTCGACAGCTTCTCCTTGGTGAAGTTGGAAGCCTTCTTGCCCCACTCCTCGATCTTGCCGGTAGACTCAGGGGTGTTGACGCACAGGTAGCGAGCCTTGAGGATACCGTCTTCACTGACGGAGGTGGGAACGTTGAAGTGGGTGGTATCGCCATCGATATAGCTGCGGACGGTAACTTCCTCCTGCAGCGTGCCGGAGGTACGATCCAGCAGGGTCTGTGCCACATAGTCCACCACTTCGAGCTGGGTGGTCTCTGTGACATCGGGGGTCTCCCCCTCCCCGCAGGCTGCAAAGGAGCAGACCAGCAGGGACAGGGCGACCAGTAATGATAAAAGTTTAATATACTTTTTCATAGCTTTACATTAGTATTCACACTCGGTGATGGCATCCTCAAATGCCTCATCGATCAGTGCGTCCACATCGCTGGTCTGGGCACTGAGGCACTTGACCAGCAAGGAGCCTACCTGAGAACGGGCGGTGGAGGAACCGTTGAAGGCGGGAGATACGAAGTAGTCGTCTCTGCCGTCGATGCCCACCTGAACACAGGTAGCCACAAGGTTCTCATAGCCGTTGGCAGTTGCCAGCCATGCGGCGTAGTTCTCGTTCTCAGCAACGGAGTTCAGAACGGGCATATAGCCGGAGGTCATGGAGAACTCAGCCTGGAATGCCACGTTGGTGCACAGGAACTTGACGAACAGCCAGGATGCCAGGATCTGCTGATCGGTGGTGTTGCTGCCCTGCAGGATGCACAGGCTGGGACCCTGAGAAATGACCTTACGGTTGTTGTTGTCATACTGGGGAATGGCAGCCACGCCGACCTCGAAGGCAAAGGTGCCATCGCCGGTGTCGGAGTTGGACATCTGATAGGATGCGCCGCCGGAGGAGCCGATGCACATATAGCTGCGGGCTGCGGTGGTGTCCTGGTTGGTGAACAGGCTGGAGGTGTAGCCGCCGTAGAGCTCCTGAGTGGTGAACAGACCTGCCTGATACTTCTCACGCAGCTCCTTCACGAAGGCCTTGTTTTCATCGTTGTTGAACAGGTAGTGATCATCGCCGGAGGCGGTGGTGAAGCCGGTCTGCATCTGCTCGCACAGAGTGATGAACCAGTTGTCCTCAGCGTCGTAGCCCAGGGGGAAGCAGGTGGGGTCGATTTCCTTGATCTTCTCGCAGACAGCCCACATCTCATCCCATGTGGTGGGAACGGACAGACCGTTCTCCTCGAAGAAGGTCTTGTTGTAGTACAGGACCTCAGTGGACTTGTTCAGGGGCATGGTGTACATCTTATTGTCGCCGTATACCAGACCTTCATTATAATAGCTCATAATGAAGTCATCCTTCTGCTCCTGAGTCAGACCGATGATCTCACCGGTGTCGCCCACTGCCTTATCGCTGGCGATCAGGTTGTCCAGAACCACAACGGACTTGGCAATGTTGTACATGGCGACGTGGTCGGGGTAGCAGTAAGCCACGTTGGGCTGGGTGCCGCCGGCGATCTCGGTGTTGATCTGGCCGTTGATGTCGGACCAGCCACCGGCGCTGACGTGCTCAATGGTGATGTTAGGATAGATCTTGTTGAACTCTGCAATGTAGGTATTCAGAACCTCCTGCAGCTTGGCACCCATGGTATGGGTAAAGGTGATGGTCACAGCCTCATCGGTGTTGAAGCCAGCCTCGGGAACCGTGTAGTCCGCGGACTTGACAGTGTCTTCATCGCCGCCGCAGCCGACCAGAGCGGTCATTCCGACCAGCATGGCCGCCAGCAGAAGCATTGCAATCAATCTCTTTTTCATATCGGGTATACAATCCTTTCCTTATAAATATATAATGAAGCAAGTCTGCTCATTATCCCTTAATGCCGCTGCGGCTGACACCTGCCATGATATATTTTCTCAGGAATACAAAGACCAGGAACAGCGGAGCGGAGACGATGGCGACAGCCGCCATCTGGACGGGGTAGTTGACCTCACCGGTGGCATTGGAGAAGGCGTTTCTCAGACCGTTGGTGATCAGCTGGTGGGCATCATCGTTGGCAACCAGCTTGGGCCAGATATAGGTGTTCCATGCGCCCATCATCTTCAAAATGGTGATGGAGATCAGCGTGGGCATTGCCAGCGGAATCATGACCTTCCACAGGTACTTCAGATCGCTGGTGCCGTCCACCTTGGCGGCAAGGTACAGCTCATTGGGAATCTGCATGAAGTTCTGGCGCAGCAGGTAGATATAGAACACGCTGACCAGGAACGGAACGATCAATGCGGTAAAGGTATTGCCCCAATTCAGGACATTGACCACGGTAATGTAGTTGGTGATGGTAAACAGCTCGCCGGGGATCATCATGGTGGCAAGCAGGGCACCGAAGAGCATATTCTTACCCTTGAACTCCAACCGGGCAAAGGCGAAGGCACTGAGCACCGTGATCACCAGAGACAGCAGCGTGGAGACCACACCAACATACAGGGTGTTCAGGAACAGGCGACCCAGATTGCCGGTGGTGAACGCCTCGGCGTAGTTGCTCCACATGATCTGCTGGGGGAAGAAGGTGGGCACCGCCTGACGGTACTCAGCCTGGGTCTTCAGGGAAGAAATGATCATCCAATAGAAGGGGAAAAGAACGATCAACGCCATCACGCACAGAAAAACGTAGGTTCCGGTCTTACCCAGAATCTTCGCCACACGCTGTCCGGCGGATATCCGCTGAATGTTGCGCTCACGCATCACATTATTATTATTCGCCATAGCACTCACCTCTTAATAATGGACACGCTTGTTGATGACCTTGTTATTGAACAGGGTCACCGCAAGGATGATAGCGAACAGGATCAGAGCGGCGGCAGATGCCACACCCTGACGGTCCTTTGCGATCTGGTCATAAACAAAGCCGACCATGGTATTCAGGGAGCCTGCGTCGTGGGCAGGACCCATCTTGTCGCCAAAGACACCGACGATGCTGGAATACTCCTTGAAGCCGCCGATGAAGCCGGTGATGATAACATAAGCCAGCATGGGGGACAGCAGGGGCACAGTAATTCTGGTCAGAACTCTTGCCTTGGGGGTGCCGTCAACCTTGGCAGCGTCGTAATACTGCTTGTTGATGCTTTGCAGACCGCCCAGCAAAATCAAAATCTTGAAGGGCAGGGCATTCCAGACGATGTAGACGATCATAACTGCCATATTTGCCCAGTAGGAGGAGCCGGCGTTCATCCAGTTGATAGGCTCGCCTCCAAAGAACATAATAATGTTGTTGATGATGCCCACACTGTCCGCTGTCCCATCGGCTCTCAGACCGATCATGTTGAACATGGCGGCAAAGACCATGCCGATGGCGA
>CAZENN010000010.1:0-32612 GCA_964513605.1 uncultured Oscillospiraceae bacterium | reverse complement strand
CAAGAGAAGAAATGCTACCCTGAAGCTGGCTAAGGGCTACTGGGGTTCCAAGTCCAAGCACTTTAAGATGGCCAAGCAGCAGGTCATGAAGTCCGGCAACTACGCTTTCGCAGGCCGTAAGCTGAAGAAGCGTGATTTCCGCCGCCTGTGGATCACCCGTATCAGTGCCGCTGTCGCTCCCTACGGTCTGAACTACTCCACCTTCATGAACGGTGTCAAGAAGGCCGGCATCGAGCTGAACCGCAAGAGCCTGTCCGAGATGGCCATTCAGGATGCTACCGCTTTCGCCGCTCTGGTCGAGCAGGCAAAGGCAGCCCTGAAGTAAGAACCCATCAAAAAGCCAAAAATACCCCTCTCAAACACAAGCTGTTTGAGAGGGGTTTTGTTATAGAGATAAGTTTATAATAGGTTCCCCGGAAGCATCCAATGGGGTGCGGTGGGGTCGGAGGAAGGACCGTCCGGAGGCCGGTCGCTACGGCGATGCGGTGGGGTCGGGGGGAAGGACCGTCCGGAGGCCGGTCGCTACGGCGGTGCGGTGGGAATCGGAGGAAGGACCGTCCGGAGGCCGGTCGCTACGATGGTGGAATATCTTGTATCTTGTATCTTGTATCTTGTATCTCATATCTCGTATCTCACATCTCATATCTCCCCAATCTCTGCCTTTTCCCGTGCCATAAATCGGTTCTTTCTCTGTGACCTTGTCACGGAAATTTGGAGCTGGATTGAATATACTAATAAAAAAACAAGGAGGTACTGAATATGAGACTGAAGGATCGAGTTGCCGTTATCACCGGTGGGAGCCGTGGCATTGGCTACGCCACCGCAAAGGCATTTTTGAAAGAGGGCACCGCCGTTGTCATTGCCGCCAGCCGTCCCGATACCGCCAGCAAAGCAGTCGCCCAGTTGAAAGAGGAATTCCCCCATGCCAAAATCAGCGGTATCAGCCCCAATTTGGCATCGTTTGAGGATGTTCGGCAGGCTTTCCGGCAGGTTTGGGAAACCTTCGGGCGTCTGGATATTCTGGTCAACAACGCCGGCATCTCCGAAAGCACGCCTTTCAGCGAATACACCCAGGACCTTTACGACAAGGTCATGGACTTGAACGTAAAAGGCGTATTCAACGCAGCCCATGCCGCCGCTGAATACATGGTCAAACAGGGCAGCGGCGTGATTCTGAACACTTCCTCCATGGTAAGCATTTACGGACAGCCCAGCGGTTTTGCATACCCGGCATCCAAATTCGCCGTCAATGGCATGACGGTATCTCTTGCGAGAGAGCTGGGCCCCAAGGGAATCCGGGTCAACGCCGTGGCTCCCGGCATTACGGAAACCGACATGATGAAGGCAGTCCCCAAGGAGGTCATCGATCCACTGATCCGGCAGATCCCCCTGCGCCGTCTGGGACAGCCGGAGGACATCGCCAACGCCTTCGTATTCCTTGCCTCTGACGAAGCCGCCTACATCACCGGCGTGGTGCTCAGCGTGGACGGCATGGCAAGAAGCTAAGCTTCCGTTCTCTGCCCATGATATCACGACCCGTTCCCTTTGCCAAGGGAGTAGGCGTGTAAAAAGCGCGCGAGGGTCCAAATCCCTCTCGCTCCGCCAAAAATCGACAAGTTTCGACAGAAGCTTGTCGATTTTACTTTTTCACTATTAACTCTTCACTTTTCACTCTTCTCTTTCGAAACTTGTCGATTAGGTAATAAGTAATCGTGAATAGTGAAGAAGCCTTTGTATTGTACCCTCCTTGACACTAAAAAGCAACTTGCAGAATTTTTTCTAAAAGTGCTTAACATATTATCTCTAGTATGTTATATTAAAGCCACGCAAGAGCTACAAGATCAGGCGCAAGCCCCTCTGAAAGGAAGTGAGGATATGGAAGGCATGACCGAAAATCAGACCAGAAAGCTGATTGAGTGGTTGAAATCTCAGGGTTTTGGACCTGAAAAGATCGTTGAATGTCTTGAGTACATCAACTCAAAGCAAAAGTAAAAAGCTCCGTGTAGCCCTGGTCCAATAGGAAACTACACGAAGCCCGGAAGCGAGGGAGTCGGGAGCCTTGCCCGGCGACCTCTGGGACGATGATATCACGAAAGCGAGGCAAAGTCAATGGCAGAAAGTAACGCAAGAAAAAATCATTGCACCAATCTGGACGAACTGGAGACTGTAAACGTATTCATAAATTAAGGAGGACATATAGGTACGGCAAGACACCCTCGGTCAGACGGTTGGTGGACAGCGGTGCTTCGTAGGCTTCGGTTCAAATTTGTATGCATCAATATGCTGATCGTCACCTTGATGCTGTGCGTGATTTTTGGGCTGGTCCTCAATTCCACAAAATCCAATCTGGAGCAGCAGTGCATCCAGATGATGCAGACCGTTGCTGCCAACACCGAGCATATGAACAAACCGGGTATGACACCGCCGGACAATATTCGCCTTCCGTTTTTTACCTTGCATCTGGACCACAACGGGCAGCTTTTGGGGACCGACGGCGGCTATTTCGATCTGTCGGACGAAAATTTCTTGTCTGAGCTGGTGGCGATTTCCGCTTACTCTCAAAAACGGGTGGCGACCCTGTCGGACTACTCCCTGCGTTACTACCGACAGGATACCCCCTTTGGGCAAAGCATCGTTTTTGCGGATATTTCCAGCGAAACAGAGACCATTGATACGTTGATCCGTAACTGCATCATCATTGGCTCCATCGGGTTCTTCGCTTTTCTGGGCATCAGCATCCTGCTGGCTCGCTGGGCAGTCCGTCCGGTGGATCAGGCACGGGCAATGAACCAAAGCTACGGTCTTGGTCTTTCCATTGCGGAACAGATCGCCCAAAATCACAAGGGCAGTGTCTGGGCAACCAGTCAAAACGGAGTAAACACCTTTTACGCCCAGTTCCCCATGAAAACAAACGAATCGGGCAGGAGGCTGACCGTATAATTGCCCGGTTACAAAATCACACCCACGGGAATGCTGCAGATTTTTGTGAGCCAGAAAATCCCAAGCAAATGCAGGTATTTTTTGTCTGCCGCTTCCGCTGCATTCACAACTCAATGCCGTGTCCTCCCGGTTGGAACTTAACAGTAGATTCATCTCGATCGACCTTTCACGAAACGATTCCCCATCATAAAAGAAATGACCCTTGACTATTCTTCAAACGAAGCAGTCAAGGGTCATTTCATGTAATTGGTGGGTTCCATCGGTGGTTAACCTCGCTTTCTGCAAAATACGATGCCGCTTTCTAAAATCTTCTTTCAGCTCCCGGCTTCATTCCTTTATTATCGTTTCAGAAGAATGGGGCACGGGAAGGGGTGAAAACGCATCGGTCGATCCTGTTTTCCATGAGGATCTTTGATTGACTAGATCATTGGTATCACCTCTTTGTACCTATATAATAGGGGAAGGAAGGCAAAAAATCAAGATGGAATATTCCATAAAATACCCAAACATTATTCATGCAAACCGGAGAAAACCCGGGAAAACCGAAGAAATGCGTTGACAAGCATGGGCTGGGCGTGATATGATAGATTTGTTGGGGTCTCTGATCCCATTTTGTGTTTTGGAAAGGATGATCCCATGAAACAGTTTCAGAAAATCATGGCGGTGCTGCTTCTGATCCTGCTGTTGTGCGGCTGCTCATCGGAGGCGCAGACCGAAAGTACCACCAATACACCCTCCACCCTAACGGAAACCACCGCACCACCGACGGAGGTGCCCCAGTCCGATCCTTATGTGGGTATGACGGCGGAGGAGTTCTATGCGGATTATACCCCGGCCGGCAGCTATGAGGATGCCCAGTACCGCTCGGAGCATGGATTCCTGTCCGGCTCCTTGGAGGTGCCGCAGCAGGATTTTGTCAGAGCGGAAGATCAGCCCCAGGAAAACGGGATGTATCTGTACAATACCCGGCAGTGGTATGAAGATGACGGCAATACCTATGTGGTAACGGATGCCCAGGGCAACGAGGTCATGCGCATTTATAAGGGTGGCGGCTATATCACCTTGGAAGAAGTAGCGGCCTATATGTATGCTTTCGGCGGCTCCAGCGAATGCCTCCCTGCCAACTATACCACCAAGAAAAAGGGGAATCCTGCCAGCAGCATCTGGGGGGAGTACCTTCGGGTGAACCATTCCTATTTCAAGAACGACTCGGCAAAGTACCCCTATGAGCCGACTCTGCCCGGTGAGGACCTGCGCTATTACGAAATGGACATCGGCACCACCGGCACAACCACACCGGGGTATTCGCCCAAAATGTATAACGATGGCACCTCCATCACCCGTGGTGCGGCACGGCTGGTCTATACCAGAGAGGACGTCAACGGCAACGGTATCTATGAGCCGGGGGAGGTCTATGTCTTCTACACCCACAATCACTACAACGACTTCACCGAGTACCTGAATTACTACGGCGGCTGGGGTGAGACCTTCGGCAACATCACCGGCGGCGGAGAGTTTGACAGCGACACCAATTGCAATCCCACACCCTATCCGGCAGTGGTCATTGGTGATGAATAATGAATGTTTGTGACAGCTGTCATGTGCCGCTGTCAGGATTCTGGCAATGGGGAAAAGCTGCCGGGATGAAGGAGAAAACAATGGATATTAAGAATCTGATAGTCACAATTGCTAGGAAAACCAGATTAGCGATTTTCATTGGCGATGAAAGATACTTAAAGCTGATATACCGGATGAAAATGGGTAAACGTCCGGATCTAAAGAATCCCAAAACCTATAATGAGAAGCTCCAGTGGCTCAAGCTCCATGACCGCAAGCCGGAATATACCCGGATGGTGGATAAATATGAGGTCAAGAGCTATGTAGGGGAACGGATCGGACAGGAGTATATCATACCCACTTTCGGCGTTTGGGAACGGTTTGATGATATTGATTTTGACAGCCTGCCCGATCAATTTGTGCTAAAATGCACCCATGACTCCGGCGGTTTGGTAATTTGCCGGGATAAGAGCAAGCTGGATATGGAAGCCGCCAGGGCGAAGCTGGAAAAATCTCTGAAAAACAATTATTATCAACAAGGACGGGAATGGCCCTATAAAAATGTAAAGCCAAGAATCCTTGCGGAGCAATACATGGAAGATGCAGAAACGGCGGAGCTGCGGGACTATAAATTCTTTGCTTTTGATGGCAGTGTAAAGGCTATGTTTATTGCAACCGAACGGGGCAATGCGGAAACAGAAACAAAGTTTGACTTTTTCGACCGGGAATTTCAGCACCTTCCCTTTACAAACGGGCACCCCAATGCGGATATTTGCCCTAAAAAACCGCAAAATCTGGAGCTGATGCTGGAGCTTGCGGAAAAGCTGTCGCAAAACATTCCCCAGGTTCGAGTGGATTTTTACGAGGCCAACGGTAAGGTCTACTTTGGAGAAATTACCTTCTTCCATTGGAGTGGCTTTATGCCCTTTGAACCGGAGGAATGGGATACGGTATTTGGAAATTGGATCACCCTTCCCAAAATTGAGAAAAACAAATGATGTAGCTGACACGTCGGCTGGGATAATTTTCGCTTTTATAATATAGCGGAAGTGTATGCCCGATGATGGCATCTGTTGGAATTGCAGGCTTTTTTCTGTACTATGCCATCTTTAATTACAGTATATTTTAAAGAAGTTGATTTGAAAAGCTATGCAAAAAGATTTAAACAAAAAAATAAATAATGCTGCCAAATGGTCAACCCTTGCAGAGCTTTGCGCTAAATTGATCGCACCGATTACCAATGCGGTTCTGGCAAGACTCCTGGTTCCGGAGGCCTTTGGCGTTGTTGCGACACTGACGCTGGTAGTCAGCTTTGCAGAGATTTTTACGGATGCGGGATTTCAGAAGTATCTGGTACAGCATCAGTTTTCGGATGATGAGGATTTGGAAGTCAGCACCAATGTGGCCTTTTGGACGAATCTTGCCTTCTCTTGTTTGCTATGGGGCGGCATTGGGATATTTGCCACGCCAATTACCAAGCTGGTAGGCTCGCCGGGATGTGAGACGGCTGTCATTGTCATGAGTGCCCAGATTCCTCTGCTTGCCTTTTCCAGTATCCAGACGGCACGCTACCGCAGAGCCTTCGATTTCAAAAGTCTGTTCTATGCCAGAATCGCAACCGCATTGGTGCCCTTGATCGTTACGGTGCCGCTGGCCCTGGTATTCAGAAGCTACTGGGCGTTGGTCATCGGAACCTTGGCAAAGGATGTTCTCAATGCGGTCATCCTTACGGCGAAATCAAAATGGAAGCCCAGGTTTTGCTATCGTATCGAAAAGCTGAAGGAAATGCTCTCCTTCAGCCTTTGGACGATCGTGGAAAATGTGACCATATGGCTGTCACTGAATGCGGATATCTTCATTGTGGGATTGGTGCTGGATTCCTTTTCTTTGGGGCTGTATAAAACCTCCATTTCCACCGTCAATTCACTGATGAATCTGATCACCGGCGCAACCATGCCTGTTTTGTTCGCCTCCTTATCTCGCTGTCAGGAGGATGACGGGGCATTCAAAGAGGTCTTTTATAAGTTCCAGAGAATGGTTTCTTTACTGGTCCTGCCCCTTGGTTTCGGTATGTTTGTGTATAGAGAACTGGCAACCACCATTTTACTGGGAGATCAATGGCTGGAAACAGCGGATTTTCTGGGGATGTGGGCGTTGACCGGTGCGCTGAATATCGTTTTCCATAATTTCAATAGCGAAGCCTTCCGCAGCCGTGGAAAGCCCAAGCTGTCGGTGCTGACACAGGTGCTGCATATCGTGGTGCTGATTCCCGTTATTATGATATTTATGCGCTATGGATATAAGCCATTGACCATCGCAAGAAGTCTGGTACGGCTTGAAATGATCGTAGTCAGCTCCATTGTCGCATATGTGACCCTCCGTTTGAGCCTGAGCAGATCCCTGCGTAATGTGATGCCCCAGTTGATCTCGTCTTTGGTCATGGCGGCGGCTGGAATGTGGCTTCGCAGCTTCTGCGATCACATCCTGTATGAAATCGCAACGGTCGTTGTTTGCTGTGTCATTTACGCAGGGTGTATGCTGATCATTCCCGAGGGAAGAAGACAATTAAAGGAAATCCCCATGCTCCGCAAGCTATTCAGACGGTGAAACCGTATTTTAACAGAAAAGCGGTATCCGGCTTTTGAGGGAGCTGACCCAAAAGCAAGGGACCGCAAGCCAAAAGCAAACGCCATCCCCAGCCTGCGTACCGCCAACGTGGTATGCTACGCCAAGTCGAAACAAGGAGGACTTAAACATGAAGATCGCGGTAGCCGGAACCGGCTATGTTGGACTTTCCTTGGCAACCCTTCTTTCCCAGCATCATCAAGTCGTTGCTGTGGATATCCTGCCAGATAAGGTGGACATGATCAATAACCGAAAGTCACCCATTCAGGATGAATACATCGAAAAATACATGGCGCAGAAGGAATTGAACCTGAGTGCGACATTGGATGGAGAAGCCGCTTATACGGATGCGGAATTTGTGATCATTGCCGCCCCCACGAATTACGACAGCAAGAAAAATTACTTTGATACCTCGGCAGTGGAAAGCGTCATTGAGCAGGTCATCGCCTGTAACCCCCAAGCGGTAATGGTGATCAAATCCACCGTTCCTGTGGGCTTTACGGCTCATGTCCGGGAGAAATATCATTTCGAGAACATTCTTTTCAGCCCGGAATTTCTTCGGGAGAGCAAGGCGTTGTATGATAACCTGTATCCCAGCCGGATCATTGTGGGAACGGATCCTGAGAATCAACGGCTGATGGATGCCGCCGGTACCTTTGCCGCAATGCTGCAGGAGGGAGCCTTGAAGCCGGATGTGGATGTGCTGTTCATGGGCTTTACAGAGGCAGAGGCGGTGAAGCTGTTTGCCAATACCTACCTTGCACTGCGTGTCAGCTATTTTAATGAGCTGGATACCTATGCGGAAATGAAGGGTCTGAATACCAAGGACATTATCCGCGGTGTTTGTCTCGATCCCCGCATTGGGAACCACTATAACAATCCTTCCTTTGGCTATGGCGGCTACTGTCTGCCGAAGGACACCAAGCAGCTGCTGGCCAATTATCAGGATGTGCCGGAGAAGCTCATCCAGGCCATTGTAGAGTCCAACCGCACCCGAAAGGATTTCATTGCGGACCGGGTGCTGGAGATGGCAGACGCTTATGGAGAGAACGAAGAATGGAGCGCGGAAAAAGAGAAGGAGATCACGGTGGGCGTGTACCGTCTGACCATGAAGGCAGGCAGTGATAATTTCCGGCAGTCATCCATTCAGGGCGTTATGAAACGGATCAAGTCCAAGGGCGCGTCGGTCATAATTTATGAACCGTCCCTCCCTGACGGAAGTACCTTCTTCGGAAGCAAGGTAGTCAATGATCTGCAAACCTTTAAAAACGCCAGTGCGGTGATCGTTGCCAATCGTTATGATCCCGCCCTTGACGACGCAGCCGAAAAACTCTATTCCCGAGACATTTTCGGCAGAGACTGAGTGAGCCTGAGAGCCTATTAAAAAAGACGAGTCCATAAAGCGGGATGTCCTTAACGGAGTAATTGAATAAAAAACTGGCAGATTGCTTCGGTCTGCCAGTTTTTGTACATTTGTGGGTTTGGGCAACTGCCTGGTTGGTCGTACCGGTGGACAGCCGGACGCTCTGCTTGCCATGCGCGCTTATCGTAGGGCGGGGGCTTGCTCCCGCCGAAATTCAGCATTCAGCGCATATTGAAAAAGTGCATTTTCTGTGTTAAAATCAGTTCGACAAACTGGAATTTGACAAAATGTTGTTTCGTACAATAATAGATTGCCAAAGTATAATTGCCACAGGAATTTTCTGTTGGTGCAATTATTATCGCAGATGCTACGGAGCGTTGCATAGCTGCCACAGAACGATTCTTGTTTTTACAAAAGGAGTGGGCTAAACTGAAAATGCAAAATCAAAAATTTAAATTGTGGAGGATTCCATTATGACACTCGGCGAAAAAATTAAGAAAGCAAGAATTGAAAGCGGACTTACTCAGGAGCAACTTTCGGGCAAGATGATGGTATCTCGTCAGGCAATTACAAAATGGGAAGCAGACAAAGGCATTCCCGATGTTTCAAATCTTAAATTATTGGCACAGCTTTTGAATGTGAGCGTAGATTATCTTTTAGATGATGGCAACGAAATTGACATCAATGTAATTCGAGAAACAATTGACATTTCAAAGTACGGAAAGGCAATTATTAAGAAAAAACTGACGGATAAGCTTATGCTTGAAAAATATCCTTCTGCTGAAATAAGAACTCTGCTCCCACAAAAGAAACGGGATAAAGTGGATAAAGGATTCGATTTCTTCATTGATTTCTTTACGCCTCTATGCGGATTCAGTGATTTGCAAAACAGCATGAAACTGCTCGGTACAGAGTATTACATCGTAAACGAAGATAATCTGCAACTTTTCGTTGCTGTCAACTACAAAGAGGGCTATATGGAGAGCCGCCGAACGGCAGAACCTCACAATACTCGCACGGGAGACAAATTTTCTATTGGTGATTTGATTTTTACCGATTGCGGAGTTCTAAATGTGAAATAAGTGTGTTTTCAAAAAGCCTCAACGCTGACAAATTCCAATATGTTGCATCGTTGACCGCAGCACCCATCGTTGGTGCTGCGGTTAGTTATTGGAGTTAACGGCGGGAGCAAGCCCCCGCCCTACAATGCACTATCTAGTTTCTCCGTTAAGAACATCACAGGAACATGGGACTCGTCTTTTTTGTGCCGGTTTGGGTCTGCAAACAATCCTTTTTTCGAAACATTTCGAATAAATTACCGAAAAATGTTGAGCAAAGTCTGGAATTATGGTACAATAAAAAACACCGATCGGCTTTGAGCAAGTCGATATGTATCAAATATCATTCTTTTCCGGAGGTTTCTTATGAAGCTGATCCATTTATCGGACCTGCACATCGGCAAGCGGGTCAATGAGATTTCCATGATCGAGGATCAGGAGTATATCCTGCGTCAGATCCTGCAAATCATTGATGAAGAAAAAGCGGATGCGGTTCTGATCTGCGGCGATGTGTATGACAAAAGTGTCCCCTCCGCAGAGGCGGTGACGCTGTTTGACGATTTCCTGTGCCGTCTGGCAAAGCGAAATTTCCCTGTTCTGATCATCAGCGGCAACCATGACAGCCCGGAGCGGCTGGCATTTGGCAACCGCCTGATGGAGCACAGCGGTATCCATATTTCCCCTGTTTATAACGGAAGCGTCGATTCTATAGCCTTGTCCGACCGGCACGGAGATGTACATTTTTGGCTTTTGCCGTTCATCAAGCCTGCTCATGTAAAGCGGCACTATCCCGACGAAGAGATCGAGAGCTATACCGACGCTGTCCGGGTGGCGGTTGAGAAAATGGGAATCGATACCAACGCCCGGAATGTACTGCTGACGCACCAGTTCGTTACCGGTGCTTCTACCTGCGATTCTGAGGAGATCCGTGTGGGCGGCAGTGACAATGTGGACGCTTCTGTATTCGATGGCTTTGACTATGTGGCACTGGGGCATATCCATGGGCAGCAAAATATCGGCGGCTCCAACCGTGTCCGCTACTGCGGCACGCCGCTGAAATACTCCTTCTCCGAGGAGCGTCACCACAAGAGTGTGACAGTGGTGGAGCTGGGCATGAAGGGAGCATTGACGCTGCGCCTTGCGCCGTTAACCCCCAGGCATGATCTGCGGAGCATCTGTGGAACCTTTAAGGAACTGACGGACAGGTCCTTCTACGAAGGCACCGCCACCGACGATTATCTGCACGTCATCCTCACCGACGAGGAGGATGTGCCGGAGGCGATCGGCAAGCTGCGTGTGATCTATCCCAACATTATGAAGCTTTCTTACGACAATACCCGTACCCGTTCCAATCACATCATCGACGGTGCGCAGGATGTCCGGCGCAAATCGCCTTTGGAACTGTTTGAGGAGCTTTACGAGCTGCAAAACAACCAGCCCATGAGCGAGGAACAGCGAAGCTTCACGCAAGAATTGATTGAATCCATTTGGGAGGGTAATGTATGAGACCTCTGAAATTGACGATGGCCGGTTTCGGTCCCTATGCCAATAGGCAGGAATTGGATTTTGAAAGTTTGGGGAGCAGCGGTCTGTATCTGATCACCGGCGACACCGGTGCCGGTAAGACCACCATTTTCGACGCCATTACCTTCGCACTTTTCGGTGAGGCCAGCGGCGACAATCGGCAGGCCAATATGCTCCGCTCCAAGTACGCAAAAGCGGAAGACCCTACCTTTGTGGAGCTGACCTTCGCCTATGGCGGAAAGGAATATACCGTTAAGCGCAACCCTGAATACGAGCGTGCCAAAGCAAGAGGCACCGGAACCACCAAGCAGAGTGCCGATGCCCTGCTGACCTGTCCGGATGGTCGAACAGTGACGAAGCTGAAAGATGTGGACAAAGCCATCCGGGAGATCATTGGTCTGACCCGGGAACAATTCGCGCAGGTTTCGATGATCTCCCAGGGCGAGTTCCGAAAACTGCTGCAGGCGGATACTAAGGAACGACAGAAGATTTTTCGGGATATTTTCGGCACCGGTCTGTATGTAACGCTCCAGAATCAATTGAAGGACAAGGCAAGCGAGCTAAATGCCCGGTTAGGAAGCATAAAGCTGAGCAAGCAGCAATATATCAATGGAATTGTGTGTGACGAAGATTCGCTGCTTGCACCGGATGTCAGAAAAGCAAAGGATGGCGGTATGCTCACCGCCGATGTGATGGAGCTTCTGAAAAAACTGCTGCAAGAGGATACGGATATACAGGCTTCATTGGATGTAGAGCTTGCCGATATTGAAACGCAGGCAGAACAGGTCACTGCGCTCCTGACACAGGCAGAGGCCTACCAAGCCGCTAAACAATCTTTGGCTGAGAATGAGAAGATCGAGAAAACCGGAGCCATCGAATTAGAAAAGGCACACTCTGCGCTTTCTGCCGCTCAGGGTGCGCTTCCGGAGCAGGAGGATTTGGGCAGGAAGATCGCACAGATCGAACTGCTGCTGCCGTCCTATGATGAAATGGACGCAAAAACCACGGATCTGAACGGAAAGCAACGGTCTTTGGCAACGGCTGAGGCGGCACAGAACACCGCCCAGCAAAAGAAAGCCACCCTCACAGACCAGATCGCCGCATTAAAAACGGAACATAAAACGCTGGAAAATATCAGTGCGGAAAAAGAAAAACTGGCGGCAGAGCGGCAGTCTTTTATCGACAAGAGAGCAAAATTCCAAGCGTTGATCGCCGGTATCAACACGCTGGATGAGCAGCGTGTTCTATTGAAGCAGAAGCAGAATGCTTATCTGGCAGCCGATGCACAATCCAGCCGTCTGGGTCAAAAATATGAGACCATGAACAAAGCATTTCTGGACGAACAAGCAGGCATCATCGCAAGCTCCCTTACCACCGGTATGCCATGCCCTGTTTGCGGTTCGCTGGAGCACCCTTGTCTGGCAAGTCTGTCCGAAAACGCCCCCACGGAAGCCGATGTTAAGAAAGCAAAGAACGCTTATGAAAAGGCGCAAAAAGAGACTGAAAAAGCCAGCGGCGATGCAAGCACCCAGAAAGGAAAGGTGTCCACGGCGGAAGAAGCCATCCGCGAAGAAATTGACGTGTTAATGCCGGATACGACTTTGGACGGGGCGCAGGACGCCGCCCGGAAGCAGGTGCAGCTGCTTACCGCCCGGATCAACGAGCTGGACGACCTGATCACAGAGGCGGAGCAAAAGGAGTCCAGAAAGAAAGAACTGGATAAGCGGATACCGGAAAAAGAAAAGACCCTGTCCGGCGTGGAAGCAGAGCTTGCAGGGGCAAAAGAGCGGATCGCGTCTTTGACGGCATCCGTTTCGGAACTGAACAAACAGATCGCATCGCTGAAAGCGAAACTCAGTTTTGCCGATAAAGCAGCAGCCCAGGCAGAAAAGACGACTCTGGAAGAAAAACGTGATAGGCTGAAGGCTGCGCTGACAGCTGCACAGACAGCTTTCAGCAATTGTAAGGAAGAATTGGCAGGCGTTCGTGCCACCATCGAGCAGCTGCGCAAACAGCTGACCAACGGCACCGAAGCAAATGTGGTCGAACTGGAAACAGCAAAGCAGACTCTGACCGAGCAGAAAAATAGCATTATCGCAAAACAAAAGGTGATCCACGCACGCCTAACCTCCAACGAAACTGCCCGGAAGAATATTGCCACGAAAGCCGTGGAAATGGAGACACTGGAGACCAATCATGCATGGATGAAGACACTTTCCGAAACCGCCAACGGAAACTTAAGCGGCAAGGAAAAGATCATGCTGGAAACCTACATCCAGACTACCTATTTCGACCGGATTCTGGAACGTGCGAATATCCGTCTGCGGAAGATGTCCGGTGGACAGTATGACCTGAAACGCCGCAAGACCGCCGGCAACAAGCAGAGCCAAAGCGGTCTGGAGCTGGACATCATCGACCACATCAACACCTCGGAGCGCAGTGTCAATACCCTCTCCGGCGGCGAGGCGTTCCTTGCGTCGCTGTCTCTGGCTCTGGGGCTTTCGGATGAGGTGCAGATGTCCACCGGTATTCGGCTGGATACGCTGTTCGTAGACGAGGGTTTCGGCTCTCTGGACTCCGAAGCCCTGAACAAAGCCTACAACACCCTTGCGACTCTTACCGAAGGCAACCGTCTGGTGGGTATCATCTCCCATGTGGCGGAGCTGAAAGAACGGATCGACCGCCAGATCGTGGTCACCAAAGACAGATCCGGCGGCAGTCGGGCAGACATACACATATAACAAGCCGCAAACACAGCACTTTCCTGATATGTCATCGGTCATAACGCCCGTTCCTGCTTTTTCAGCCTGCGGAAGAAGGAAATTGTCAGGCACACGATCACCATCGCCGCCACCGCATCCGCAATGGGTGCTGCCCAAAGGATACCGTTGATGCCTGCACCGGATTGCTTTCTCTCCAAAGCCGCGGACAGGAAAATCGCCAGGGGCGTAAAGCAGACGATATCCCGTACCAGAGAGGTGACCACGGCGTGGACGGACTTTCCAATGGACTGGAAGAAAACCGTCGTCATCTTCACAAGGCAGGTCACGCTTACCAGTGACAGATAGATGCGGAAGGTCTTTTTGGCGAACTCCATATACAGCTCGTCACCGGTGCCAAACAGATTGATGACGATCTGAGGACAAAATTGGAAAATCAGCGTGGCGGTCAGACCCACGGCAAGGGAAGTCAGCAGAACAATACGATAGGTCTGCCGTACCCGATCCAGTTTTCCGGCACCGTAGTTATAGCCGAAGATAGGCTGTCCGCCCAGCACGATGCCGGTGACGATATTGCCCACCACGGTATAGACCTTGGTTTGGATGCTGAAAACGGAAATGGGGATATCCTGACCGTATTGGGACAGGGCACCGTACCGCGCCAGGGTCACATTGCATACCAGCGTCATGACCACGATGGAGATCTGAGTCACGAAGGTGGCGGAGCCCAGCAGTACCACTTCCTTCAGAACCTGCCGGTCGGGCAGGAAGCTGCGCAGGGTCAGCTTGAAGCACTTGGGGCGGAAGAAATAAACGGCGCACAACCCGAAGGAGGCGGCCTGACCAATGGCAGTGGCCCAGGCGGCACCGGCAATGCCCCAATCCAGCGCATAGATAAACACGGGGTCTAAGATCAGATTGATAACGGCACCGGTCAGCATGGCGATCATGGCATAGGTGGGACTGCCGTCGGCACGAATCATGCTGTTCATTACGTTCAGAAGCAGATAGCAGGGGAAAAAGGCAGCAATGATCTGAAAATACTCCACAGCCATGTCTGCTGTTTGATCCGATGCGCCAAACAGACGCATCAGCGGCTGGGCAAAAATGATGCACACCACCGCCAGCACCACACTGATGATGGTGCTTACCGTGATACCGGTGCCCACGCACTTGTGGGCCCGCTGGGCGTCCTGTCTGCCGGAGCAGATGCTCAGGTACGACGCGGCACCGTCGCCAATGCACCATGCGAAGGCGTTGGCGATGCAGATCACAGGGAAAGAAACGCCGGTGGCGGCGTTGCCCAGATACCCCAGCTCGCTGTTGCCAATGAAGATCTGGTCTACGATGTTGTACAGGGCACTGATCAGCAGACCCATGACACATGGGATGGAGAATTTCAGCAATAGCTTTGGAATCTTTTCCTCTCCCAACAGCTTGATTTCCCGATTGTTCATACTACCTCCCGATTCCGGGCGCAAAAAAAACGCAATAGCCGCCTGCGCCCATAGGCTTATAGCAAACTATTACGGTAGTTCGTAGAAACGTTCATCCGATCATGAACATATATAAGCGTTTCAGTTTTGTTTCCCAAGCAGTATAGCATACCCGAAACAATAAATCAAGTTTGGATTTTTAACATCGGTGCTGATTGATCATCTTTTTCTTGCAATGGTAGGCAAAAGGATATATAATAGGAAAGATATGATTGTTTTATGGCATTGGTGAGGTTAATATGAACGCAAATTTAAAAAAATACATCCGCCACAACAAGGACGCTTTAATAGGTTCCAAAAAGGATCTGAAAGCGATTTTTGAGATCATGTTCCACGAGCGTGAGAATATCCTGTGCGAATACAGTGACGGCTTCCGGATTCATAAGCTGAGCTACGGTCAGATGTACGACCGGATCGTAAGTGCCGGGGCAGGGCTTTATGAGAAAATCGGTGCCACCCATGGCTATGTAGCACTGGAAATGGACAACAGCCCGGAGTGGATCGTGGGCTTCTGGGCCATTCTGCTCAGCGGCAACAAGCCCTATCTTGTGAATATGCGCTATCCGCAAAGCCTTTCCAATGGCATCTTGAAGACCCTGAACATCCGATATACCCTCTGCACCCAGGAAAGCCGTCTGCAGACCCGATCCATCCTCATTGGCTCCATTGAGGGCTGCAAGGGCAAGGTGCCTGAGGATGCGTTTGAGGACGAGATCGCCTTCTCCTCCTCCGCCACCTCCATGAATGAGGTGGTCTGCTTCTACAAGGGCTTTCAGATCAGTGAGCAGATTTTGAATTTCCAGGGCATCGTGAAGGAATGTCCCCGAATTGCCAAGCATTACAAGGGCAGCTTGAAGCAGCTGGCCTTTCTGCCCTTCTATCATGTATTCGGTCTGTTTGCCGTGTACTTTTGGTTTACCTTCTTCGGAAGGACGCTGGTGTTCCTTCGGGATCTTTCTGCCGATACCATTTTGCAGACCTGCCGCCGCCATCAGGTGACCCATATTTTTGCGGTTCCCATGCTGTGGCATACGATTGAAAAGCAGCTAAACGCAAAGCTTCGGGAGCAGAGCGAGAAGAAACAGCGCAAGTTCCAAAGAGGCTCCAAGCTGATGACCGGTCTGCAAAACCTCTTCCCTTCCTTCGGACCGGAGATCGCGAAAAGGGTTATGAAGGAAGTGACTTCCCAGCTGTTTGGTCCCTCGGTGCTGTTCTGCATCAACGGCGGCAGCTATTTAAGAGACTCTGCCATGGAGCTGCTCAACGGCATCGGTTATTTCACCTGCAACGGTTACGGCATGAGTGAGATCGGCATCACCTCCGTGGAGCTGCGCAGCCGTCCCAAATACCGGAACCTGAATACCATCGGTCATCCCTTCCAGTCCGTGGAGTACCGTCTGGATGAAAACGGCTGTTTGCAGGTCCGGGGCAGCTCTCTGTGTACCCGGAAGCTGGTCAACGGCAAGGAGCAGACCCTGAACGGCTGGTTCGACACCGGCGACCGGATGGACTGCGCCGACGGTTATTATACCATCTTAGGGCGTCAGGGGGATGTGGTCATCGGTGAAAACGGTGAGAACATCAACCCGGACACCATCGAGCAGCTGTTCCTGGTGGGCAGTGCCAAGATGCTCAGTGTTCTGGGTCTTCCCGGCGAGCAGGGGCAGGAGCTGTCCATGGTGGTGCAGCTAAGTCCCTACGCCACACAGCAGACCATTTCTGACATTCGGGATCAGGTCTACGGCATCAACGCCACCCTCCCCACCGCCACCGCCATCCGGAAATTCTACTTCACCCGGGACGAGCTGGTGCCCCCCACCGCCGTGAAGGTCAGCCGTAAGCAGCTGCAAAAGAAGATCGAGCAGGGCGATGTGAAGCTGATTCCCTTCTCGGAGTGTACCGCCATGGCAGCGGAGGGAGAAGAATCCCCTCTGATGCGGCAGGTGCGCGCCATCATCGCCAAGGTGTTGGAGCTGCCGGTGGAGAAGGTGGAAGCAGGGGCACATATTTTCTTCGATCTGGGGGCATCCAGCATCCAGTATTTCTCCATTCTCACCGCCCTGAGTGAGCATTTTTCCATCACCGGCTATGACAAGAACGACAAATACTGCTACACCCCAAAAGAAATCTGCGAATACATAGAAAGACGTTTGTAATATGTTCCGAAAAAAATGGTTGATCAATCTCTGCCTCGCCTTCACCCGAATCACCGGCATTCTTCCGGCTCTGCTTTTCTTTAAGCCCCGGGTTCGCCGACAGGGAAAGGCAAAACGGCGGCTTCCAAAAAACTGCATTCTGGTCTCCAATCACCGTTCCCTGCTGGACTTTGTGCTGTATCTGGTGATCTTCCCCTTCCGAACCATCCGGTTTCTGACGGCGGAGGTCCTGTTCAGCAAAAATCCCTTCCTCACCGGACTGCTCTACGGCTTGGGCTGTATCCGGGTGGATCGGGATGGCAAAGCCTTCGACTTTGTATCCAATTCCATTGAGGTGCTGGATCAGGGCGGCAGCATCGGTGTGTTTCCGGAAGGACGGCTGCCCATCGGCGGCAAACCCTTCCCCTTCACCGTCAGCACCGCCTTCATCGCCACCCACGCCAACGCCCCCATCGTACCCATCTATACCGATGGACGCTATGGGCTGTTTAAACGCTCAGGCGTTGTCATCGGCGAACCCTTTCTGCTCACGGACTATTGCAAGGAAGGGCTTTCCGAGGATGAGCAGCTGAAGCTGTTGACGGACATTCTGCGTCAGAAGGTCTACAATCTGCAAAATGAGCTAAAATAAGAGGATATTATGGCTGAAAAGAGAAATAAGAAAGCAAAATTACTGAATATCAAACTGTTCCCCATGGATTTTGCCCGGGTCACCTGCTCCCCCCTGCCCCTGCTCTACCGAATCAAAACCCTGACCCCCACCGGAGAGAAATACCGGCATAAGATCCGGGGCGGTGCTATGGTCGCTGCCAATCATTATGATTTTTCCGATCCGCTGGTGATGTTTGTCACCTTCTGGTACCGCAGAGTGTTCTTTTTGGCAGCCGAGGTGGTCATGGAAAAGCCCCTGCGGCGGCGGCTGATGACCGGTATCGGTGCCATCCGCATTGATCGCAACATTGCGGACATGGAGGCCATCCGCACCGCTGTGGGCAAAATGAAGGAGGGACATCTTCTGACCATTTTCCCCCAGGGTCAGCTGAGCAAGACCGAGGAAGTCACCAGCATCAAATCCGGTGCTGTGCTCATGGCACTGCAAGCCGGAGTGCCCATTTACCCCATGCACATCCATCAACGGGAAAAGTGGTACAAGCGCAGAGTGGTGGTCATCAGCGATCCCATCTACCCCAACGAGCTATGCGCCAAAAAAATCCCCAGCACCGCCGATATCCAGAGAATCTCCGACATTCTCGTGAAGGAAATGAACCGCTGCAATCTCAACGGCAATAAGGAGGAAGTAAAATGAATACATTCGAACGGCTTGTAAAGGTATTTAACGTGGTTTTCGAGGACGAGGTCAACGCCGGAGCCATCGATCTGAATTCCAATCTGCAAAAGGACATGGGCATCAGCTCCATCGGTATGCTGTATATGGCCATGGCGTTGGAGGAAGAATTTGAGATCAAGTTCAACAACGAGGATCTGATGAAGCTGGGCACTGTGGCAGACGTTATCGCCTGCATCGAAGCCAAGGTTTAAGCCATGGACTGGTCGCAGGCTTCCCCCTCCCCCGGGGACCCGGTGAGGGTCAAGGTACAATTCTATTACCACTACGGCATTTTCGTCAGTGAGGACAGCGTGATTCAGTTCGGCTTGCCGGATGGACCTTCCAGACCTGCTTCAGAGGTTCGGGTTCTTTCCTCCGACGTTTATACCTTTTTACAGGGCGGCACTTTGGAAGTAGGCAAGCCGGACCGTCAAGAGCGGAAAGGCCTGCGTCCTGCCCCTCAGATCATCGCCGCTGCCCAAAGCAAGCTGGGACAGGACGGCTATGATCTGCTGCACAACAACTGCGAGCATTTTATGAATGAATGCCTCTTCGGCACCCCCACCAGTGCCACCGTCCAGAGCCTCCGGGCAAAGCTGCGGCAAAAGCTGGGGAAAGGGTGAGCCCCCCTTTGCACTTAAAGCGCAACACCGCTGACCGGTCAGCGGTGTTTTGTCTATTCTGCTTTCTAAATCAGATCTTCCTACAGCACACATCACATTCCAGAACGTATACCACAAAGTCCAGCATTATCACCGGGCTTGCCAAAGAAATAGATGTTCTATGTTCTAACTCGCCGACAAGTTGAAATTTATCGAACGAAAGCGACAAGTCCTACCTGATAAGGATGATCGATACAAATAACATCCTTCCCGTGCGTCTTAAACATTGCAAGCTTTAGGGAAATAGTTAAATCACCGCCGCCAGACAAAATCATGCAAGTGCCTATGATGAACATAACGACAGATCCTGTACCTACGGAAATTACCATAGGTATTATTCCCAATATTATTGTAGGCATTAAAGAGCCAATTATATACTGCCATTTTTTCAATGCCTCATTACATGTACAGTACGGCGTCATATATTTTGCAATATATCCGAATGAAATTGATTTCCATCGTTTTGTTGCAAAGAGTGACCAAGTAATACCATGTATCAGTTCATGAACAACGATCAGTACAGCAAACGCTGCTACAACTGCGATAATCCACAAAATCGCATTTTCGCTCATCAAGGTGCTGTAAGCCGATGTAATATTGGTATTGCAGCAATTAAACAGTATTGCAAAACACAGGATAATCGGAGCGGCAAGAACCAACGCCATAACATTGGCATACACCACCCCTATCGTTAAATCCCTTTCTTCATACCCCTTATCGGCTAATTCTTTTTTTAATTTTTCGAAATTGATCGTTCGTTCTTTTTCAGCCGGTGACAGTTCTCTGTTATTTTCCTTTTCTCTACTCATTGCCGGTTCTCCTTTATCTCTTACTCATTTCGGTAGTTAATATTATTATTTTCACGCAATTGACGTTGCAGCTTGCCATGGGTGCGGTAAATGACCTTCCCCGTATCTCCTGATTTTTTGTTTGCATTCCGGGCTGGCATCAGGTATAATAAAGGTCACTATGCTCCATAAAAGTCCAGCACCCGGCGGACGGTTTGCTCCAGGATGGGCTGACGGTCTGTCAGAAGGGCGTGGTTGGCTCCTTCCAGCACCTCCCGGGTGATGGCTGGGCATTGGGCGGCGAATTGCGCTTGTGGGCGGAGCTTTACCATCGTGTCATGGTCCGCGCAGAGCATCAATGTGGGGGTTTGGATGGCTTTTGCCACATCCCCTTTCAGCATCCGGCGGCGCAGCTTCAAGCTGTGGTAAACGCAGCCCAGGGTCATGGGAGTGGACTGGTAGCGTCTGTCCCGATCCCGATGCCACAGGCAGTGCCGCACCCGTCCGGGGCTGTCTCCGGGAACAGGCTGATAGGGTCTGCCGGGAACATATTCACCCGACAGCCGGAATTTTTTCAGATCGCCCACGAATTTTTTACGGATGGTCACCCCCAGCAGGAAGGGCCACGCCGGAAGATCGTTCATTTTGGGTGCCAGCAGCGGAGAGGTCAGCACCGCCTTGGAAAACCGGTTCGGATGCTTCGCCAGGTACATGACACCCACCGCCCCTCCCATGGAATGGGCATACAGGTACAGCGGCGCATCGGAGGCTGGGCAGACCACCGTTTCCAGATAGCAATTCAGATCCTCCACCAGCTGGTCAAAGCTGTTGATGTGAATCAGCTCCGGTCGATCCGTATCCCGGTGGGAAAGACCATGCCCCCGCTGGTCATATAAGAATACATTGTATCCTTGGTGGAGCAGGTAGGAGGTCAGCTCACAGTATTTCTTTGTAAACTCACTCATGCCATGAACCACCACCACAGAGGCACGGGCATTGTGGGCAAGGTAATATTCATAGTAAATGGGCTTCTCATCCGTCCCACGAAAATGTCCATGATGGCAATATGGGCACAGCAGCTTCTCCAAATCCTCAATGGCGGTGGGAAATTCCGCCTCGGAAATGAATTGCAGCTTGTAATCAGGCTGAAAAATCATCACATTGCTCCTTTCCGGGTTTATTTTTCATAAGGTTGGTAAATAATCATGGCATCTGCAAAGAAATCTACATTCAAAAGGGTTCTGATCATTATTTTAGCTGTACTGATGACCCACTGTGCCGTTTCCATGGTTGTGACCAAGGTGGTATATGACAGCATCTTCGGACGCTATGATCCTCAGCCCCAGACCCTTTCCTGGGAACTGGAGACTCTGGTGGCACAGCGGCAGGAGCTGTACTACGACGGCGGCGGCGTGACCCTTGCCGGGTATCTTTACCGCTGCACCGCCGACGATCCCCGGGATACCCTCATCGTCCTTGCCCCGGGCTTCCACGCCGGTGGGGACGATTACCTGTGGCAGATTCGCAGTCTGCTGGCAAAGGGCTGGTCCGTGTTTACCTTCGATCCCAGCGGCAGCTGCCAGTCGGAAGGAGACTCCTATCAGGGCTTTCCCCAGGAGGTTCTGGATCTGGATGCCACACTGAACTACATCGAAAGCAACCAACGCTTCGGCTATGAAAGCATCGCCCTGATGGGGCACAGCCGGGGCGGCTACGCCGTCAGCTGTGTGCTGGGCTATGGTCACGACATTGCCGCCGTGGTCAGCGTCAGCGGCGTCAACAGTGCCATGGAAGGAATCATGGGCTATTCCACGGACTATGTGGGGCCCCTCGCCTACGGAAATTACGGCTTTCTGTGGGCATATCAGGCCATGCTTTTCGGTGCTGAAACCGTTGATCTGCAAGCCCATGAGGAGATCTCCCAAAGCAGTGTGCCGGTTTTAGTGGTGCAAGGTGCCAACGACCGGGACTTCCCCCCTGAGGAAAATTCCATCTACGCCCATCGGGACGAGATCACGCGGGAGGGTGTGGAATATCTGCTTCTGGACAAGGAAGGACAGAGCGGTCACACGGACCTGCTCTTTGATGGACAAAGCGGTGCCAACGAAGTGCTGATGTCTCAAATCAGCCAATTTTTAGAAAAAAGCATTCCATGAATGAGAGAGGTAGAAAACATGGATCTGGTTCTGATTCCGGCCTATGAGCCGGATGAACAGCTGATCACCCTGACCCGCCGCCTAAAGGAAGCCGGTCTTCAGGTTTTGGTGGTCAACGATGGCAGCGGACCAACGTATCAGAATATTTTCCGGCAGGTACAGGCCAATGCTACAGTCATTGAGTTGGAAAAGAATTCCGGCAAGGGTGCTGCCTTGAAAGCAGGCATGACCTACATTCAGGACAAGCTGCCCCAGTGCGAGCATTTTATGACCTGCGATGCCGATGGGCAGCACCGGGTAGAGGATGTCCTCCGGGTTCAGGAGCAGCTGCACAGGGGAGACAAATTCGTGCTGACGGTACGCAGATTCCAAAAGGATATGCCCCTGCGCTCCAAAATCGGCAACTCCCTTTCCCGGTTTGTCTATGCACTGCTGTCAAACCGGTATCTGTCCGACAATCAATCGGGTCTGCGTGGCTTCCACCGGGATCACATCAGCTGGCTGGTGAAGGTAGAGAAGGACAACTACGACTATGAGATGAATATGCTCTACTACGCCGCCAAGAAAAACATTCCCATCGCCACCGTATCCATTGAAGCCATCTACATCGACAACAACGAGTCCTCCCACTTTAATCCGGTACTGGACACCCTGCGCATTTACAAGAGCCTCTTTTCCCTTGCCATGGGTTCTGTGATCGCCTTCGGTGTGGTGGAGATGCTGATGCTCATACTCTCCGTGACCTTCGGCTATCACCGTCTGGTCATTTTCATGCCCACGGTCGCCGCCTGCGGATATCTGACCGAGTATTTGCTGAACCGTTTCGTCTATTTCAAAGGCACCCCCTGCCACGACTATTTTTCCAAACTGATCTACACGGTGATCTTATACATATTCTATACCCTGGGCTGTATGCTCACCATGTATACCCTGCCCGGAATGCCACTGTTTGCAGCCTTTAACATCGTCTACCTGATCTGCATTCCTCTGCGGTATCTGCTGTATAAGTTTACCTTTATCGCCGGAAAGCCCAGAGAGTAACATCAACCCCGTTGCTGCGGCAACGGGGTTTTGATCATTTTTGCAGTGCCCGGGAAAGAGAACCGATGAAGTCCGCTTTTTCCAGACTGAGCAGCTGACGGATGGAACAGACGGTGGTATCCTCATTGGCACAGCCGTGCATTTTCACCACGGTCTTTTTCGTGCCCAGGAAAACGGCGGCTCCTTGAGAGTTAAATTCCAGCTTCTTAAAGATCGCCATTTGCAACCGCCGGATCAGCTCCGGGTCACTGCCCTGTCCGGCTTCTTCCACCAGACGCATGGCCAGCTGACCGGCAGCCTCGGTGCTTTTCAGGAGAATGTTTCCGCTGAAGCCATCGGTGACCACCACATCCGCATATCCGGAGACCAGATCGCTGCCCTCCAGATTGCCCACAAAATTCAGGGGCAGCTGGGCGAGCTTCTCATAAGCCTCCCGGAGCAATGCGGTCCCCTTGCCAGGTTCTCTGCCCACATTCATCAGACCCACCCGGGGGTTTTCAATGCCGCCGAAGCACTGAGACAGTACCACGCCCATTTTCGCAAAGCGCACCAGGTCATTGGCGTTACACTCCACATTGGCACCGCAATCCACCAGGCATACCAGATTTTCCACGCCGCAGGGCAGTGGGCTTGCCAGCACCGGGAATTTCAGACCCGGCAGCATCCCCAGATGGCAGACAGAGCCAACCAGCAGCGCGCCGGTGTTGCCCGGGGAGACCAGACCACAGCAGTTGTCATCATGTTTCAGCCGCTGATAAGCCTTGACCATGGAAGTCTCCTCTCTGCCTGCGAACACACAGGTGGGAGGGTCCATATTGGTGATGGCATCCCGGGCATCCACCAATTCATACTGCCCTTCCTCCACACCGGCTTCTTTCAGCAGCAGCTCCACCACCGGAGCCGGACCCACCAGAACCGGGAAAAATTCCACGCCCTGACGAAGTGCCTTCGCAACGCCCTTGACCACCACAGACAGTCCAGCGTCCGCGCCACAGACATCGATGACGATCTTTTTCATAGTGCTCCCCTTATTCCAACGAAATAATAAAGTCGTAAATTTCCTGATTGCCCTTAATGAAGCCAACATCCCCGTAGGGATAGGCCTGGGTCAGCCGCTGCTGGAATGCCTGCGCTTCTTCCTCCGTCACATCCGCACCGGTGAAGACAACGAAAATGCTCTTCGGGGAAGCGGCGGTGATGGTCTGTACCAGACGGAAGGCGGTATCCACCTTGTCCTCACCGCAGGTCAGGATATTCTCACGATCCAGACCAATATAATTGCCCTTCTTGATTTCCAGCCCATTCATATTGGTGTCCCGGATGGCGGTGGTCAGACTTGCGGTGGTGATTCCGGAAAGTCCGACACTCATCTGCTCGATCAGCTCCTCCACCCCGGAGCACCAGGGATTAAACATGGACAGCACGGAGCAGCCCTCCGCAATGGACTTGGTGGGAATCACCCGGACATCCGCATCCTGATAGATGGCGGCTGCCTGCTGTGCCGTCAGCACCACATTGGAATTATCTGGAAGTACAATGATGTACTCCGCATTCAGGCTCCGGAACGCCTCAATAAAGGCATCCACAGAAGGATTGTTGGTCTGACCGCCATCGATGATCACATTGGCACCGATCTCCTTGAAGTAGTCCACGATTCCGGAACCGGAAGCCACCGCCACCACAGCGTATTTCAGATGCTCCTTTTCCGGCTCCTTTGCAGGAGCGGTGGTGCTTTCGCTGTGCTGCACCGACATATTTTCGATCTTCAAAGTCACAAATTCACCGAACCGGCGACCGTATTCCAGAACCTTTTCGGGAGTGAAGGTGTGAATATGAATTTTCACGATGCCACCGTTTGCCACTGCCACAATGGAGTCACCCATGGCTTCCAAGGGCTTCAGGAAGCTTTGGAGGTCAAAATTGGGGATGTCCGTCTTGGCGTTCATCAGCTGTAGGATGAACTCTGTACAGTAGCCATATTCCAGCACACTGTCCGGTCCGAAGCTGCCGGTGAGCATACTCTGAGGCAGTGCCTCTGCCAGCTCCGGGGTATCTTCGATGGTATTTCCCCGAAGATGGGCGCAGATGCCCTCCACGAAGCACACCAGTCCCGCACCGCCGCTGTCTACCACCCCGGACTCCCGGAGGATGGGAAGCAGCTCCGGTGTGCGCATCAGAGTCTTCTTCATCTGCTCCAACAGAGCATCAAAGCCGGAGCGGAAATCCGGATACTGGTCGGCATTTTCCCGGAGGAACAGAGCCGCTTCGTGGATCACCGTCAAAATGGTTCCCTCGGTGGGGGTCAGGATGGAACGATAGGCATCCTCCCGGGCACAGTCAAAGGCGTGGGCAAAGTCGGCAAAGGTGACGCTTTCCCTCTGCGCAAAGCCCCGGGACAGACCGTGGACAAACTGAGAAAAGATCACGCCGGAGTTGCCCCGGGCAGACAGCAGTACAGCCTGAGACAGCTGCGCCATATAATCTCCCACATTTTCCGACTCCGGCTGAACGGAACGCAGTCCGCCGCCGAAGGTCTTGACCATGTTGGTACCGGTATCCCCGTCAGGCACCGGGAAGACATTCAGCTCGTTGATGGCATCGGTATTCTTTTTCAGGTTCCGATAGCCGCTTTCAAAAAGAGCGTGAAGTCCGGCACTATCAAGATACTGCTGCTGCATATCAATCATTTCCTTCAATGGTTTCTTCTTTTCCGAACACAAAGGCACCCACCATGCCCGGACCTACGGAGGCACCCACAACAGGTCCGATGTCCGCCACCCGAACCTCCTTGAAGCTATGATGCTGCAAGATCATCTCCTTTAAGGTGTTGGCTTCCTCCAGGCTGTCCGCGTGGACGATGTTCAGAATCTGGGTCTGCTCGGTAAAGGCATCGTTTACCAGCTCCAAGGTGGCATTACGGGCATTGACAAAGCCCTTGACCTTTTTCAGGGCATAGTTCTGACCCTTCCGGTCGGAAATGATGATGGGCTTGACACCGAAGATGTTGCCGAAGAAGGCACTGGAAGCCTTGACACGACCTGCACGGCGCAGGTACTCCAATGTGGCAGGATAGCCCATCATACGCATTTTCAGCCGGTTTTCTTCAATATATGCCGCGGTCTCAGCGGCGGACTTGCCCTGATCACGCAGCTTTGCCGCTTCGATGAGCAGGTGTCCCTGACCCAGACTGCTGATCAAAGAGTCTACACAGTAAATATGTCCATCGGGGTAGCGTTCCATAAGTTCCTTGGCAATGACACAGGCACTGTTCCAAGAGCTGGACAGCGCGGAGGAGCAGGAAATATACAGCACATCCTGCCCGGCCTTCAACGCCGCCTCAAATTTTTCCCGGCAGGCAGTGGGGATGATCTGATTGGTAAACACCCGCTTGCCGGCGCGCATCATATCATAAAATTCCTTTACGGAATGGGCCTCCCAGTCCAGGGATGCGATATACTCCTGATCGTCCACCACATAGCACATAGGGATATAGTCGATCTCATACTTCTCCCGCAGCTCACGATTGAGGTCACAGGTAGAGTCACCCAGGATCAAAAACTTCTTCATAAAGAAACCTCCATTACACAAACTGCCACGGCTTTGCCGCAACTTGCCCCAATGATATCATATCTGCCCCCAATTTTCAATAAAAATACAATTATTTTTGCAAAAGGTGATGCATTTTTCTAAAACCTATGGTATACTATTGCCCGGTTATAGAAGAGAATGGAGGCATTTATGGAATATTTAGGAATTATTCTCATTATCGTTGCCGCTCTGCTGGTTCTTGGCGGTGTGGCAGCGATGCTGGTGATCACGCTTCCCCTTTCTAAGAAGGTCTATCACGACCAGCTGGTTCGTACCACTGCGGAAAAATGGGGCAGAGTCTGCTCCGCTCCCGAAAATGAGGAGCAGCTGGCAATGTGGAACGCCGGTATTGCCTGGGCACAGCCGAGGAAGGACCGCTGCCGGGAGGTCTGTATCGAAAATGAGGGTCTGAAGCTCTGGGGCGAGTATTTCGATTTTGGGCATGACCGGTGCGTCATCATCCTGCCGGGACGCTGCGAATGTCTGATCTATTCTTACTATTTCGCCGCCCCCTATGAAAAGGCAGGCTTCAATATTCTGGTAGTGGACAGCCGCTGTCACGGAAAAAGCGATGGCAAGTACAGTACCTCCGGCGTGAAGGAAAGCAGCGATGTGGTGGCATGGGCACGGTTTGCCCACGACAGCCTCGGCAACCGGAATGTCTGTCTCCACGGCATCTGCATCGGCACCTCTGCCGGTGTCCTTGCCCTGAACCGCCCGGACTGTCCGGACTACATCAGCACTCTGGTCACAGAGGGCTGTTATGTTTCCCTTCGGGAGACCTTCAAGCGGCATATGATGGCGGATAACCGTCCTTTGTTCCCGGTGCTGGACATGGTGATGCTGCGGCTGAACAAGACCACCGGCATCCACATCTACCGGGATACGCCCCTGCGTGGGATGAAACGCCTGAGAAAAGATCTGCGTGTGCTGTTTCTGTACGGAAAGAAGGATATTTTTTCCATTCCAGAGAAGAGCCAGATCCTCTTTGATGCCTGCACCGCCGGTGATAAAAAACTGGTCTGGTTTGAGAAGGGCGGTCACTCCCATTTACGGATCAATAACACCGAAGCCTACGACCATGCCATTATGGAGTTTCTAAGCAGCAGTGATGAATAACAGAAAGTACGCCGTTTTTACCATGGATGTGGAATCCTTTACGGATACCGACTGCCTGCGCAGTGCCGGTATTACGGTGGATACGGATCTGCTGGATGGATTTGATACCTATATCCGGCTTCTGGACCGGTATGATATCAAAAGCACCCTGTTCACCGTAGGAGATCTGGCCCCGAAGATCACCGACCGGCTTCGGCGGTGCATTCAGGGAGGGCATCGTCTGGCTCTGCACAGCTATGAGCATATTGCGCCCATGGACATTCCCCTCGACGAGTTCAGAAGGCAGACCCGTGCTGCCAAGGAGCATTTATCCCGGCTTTTTGACACCGATATTCAGGGCTTCCGCGCCCCCTGCTTCAGCATCGACAAGGAACGGCTGGACATACTACGGGAGCTGGGCTTTCGGTATGACTCCAGCCATCTGGGATTTCAGAAGGCAAAGCATGTGGTGGATCTGGATCTGAGCGGCTTTCAGCAGCTGCGAAAGGGAATCCTGTGTAAAAACGGCTTTTATGAATTCGAGCTTTCCAAGCAAAAGCTCTTTGGTTTTCCTATGCCCATCTCCGGCGGCGGCTATGTCCGGCTGGGGAAATGGGATGTGATGAAGGGGCTGATCAAGCAGCATCTGCACAACAGCGATTACTACGTCTTCTATCTGCACCCCTTTGAGCTGACTCAAGAGAAGATCCCGGTACTGCGTGGACTAAAGCCCTTTGAAAATTTCTACCTTAGTGCCGGTATCCGCTCTTACGCCAGAAAAATCGAGTACATCATCCAGCTGCTGATCTTCCTCGGTTATGAATTTGTGACCTTTGAAGAATTGACACAGATCATGAACCGTGAGCATTCCACCGACTCCGGCGGCGTTTTATAAAAAAATCAGGTGCTCCCTGCGTTGAACAGGAAGTACCTGATTTTTATTTCATTTTCTTGTCCCCTTTTTCTTTTCTGCTAACATATAAGGATGAGAGGCATTTGTGTATGCCCATCAATGCCGATCGTCTCATATTGCCACCCTAAGTACTGCGAGGGAAATGGAAAGAATGACCTCCACCATTGTGGAATCGCCTCATTTCATTTGCCATTTTCGCTTAGGGCGGCAATATTTTTTTAGATCGTACCCTTGATACGGGCGTAGATCTTACTCACATCGCCCACACTGATGCTGCCGTCCTGATTCATATCGCCGCATTGCAGTGTATATAGATCGGTGATGGGATTGGCTCCCCGGATATGCCCATAGAGCCTGGCGGTGTCGCCCACGCTCAATCTGCCGTCACCGTTCACATCGCCCAGCTGGAAGATCTGCGCGTCCTGCGTCACCACACCGGCGGTCAAATTCAGGGAGATGCTCCGGGTGACGCCGCCCGTCTTGCGAAGCTCCAAGGTATACGCCCCTGCCGGAATGTCTGTGAAGGTATAGCTTCCCTCCAGACCGGTCACGGTGGTCCGGGTCAGTGCCGTGCCATCCTGATAGAGGATCACCTCCATTGCGATCCCTTCGCCAAAGCTGCTTGTCACCGTACCGGTCAGCGTGACCCGTTCGCCGGCACCGCAAAGGACACAGCTCCCATCTTCATACCGGTGGGCAATGACCCCGATGACCTCGGTATAGGATTCCAGACACAATTCACAGGTATAGGTCCCCACCCCCTCCCGGGTACAGGTAGGGGCCTGCGTCTGCGCCCACTGGTAGCGATGCTCGCAGGTCGTTATTTCCTCCATATAGAAAACACTTTCGTGAATGGTGATCATGTCCTCATAGAGGAAGCTCTGGAGCTTCAGGACAATGGTATGCGCGCCTTTTTCCAAAGCGGTGAATTTCAGCAGGTAATTGACATCGGTGGCACGCAGATCCACGGTCATTGTCTGCTGATCCCCGGCGGTCCATGTGGCGTACTGCTCCCCATCCAGATAGGCAGTGATGGTTCGAATGGGACAGTTGGAGGTCACCGTCCCCTTCACCGGCTGGGACTTGCGCTCCAACAGTGCATGATTCACCGGTGAAAAGTCACTGCAAACCACTTGAAGGGTCAACGGCTGGGAAAATTCCAGGTACTGGGCCTGCACGAAATGCCGATTGCCGTCAGACCCGGCATAGGCATACCACAGCTCCCCAAAGGCATTTTCGTATGCCCCAAAAATCTCCAGCGTCTGCCCCTGCTCCAGCTTTACGCCAGGTGTTGCCTCATCGTAGGGTGCTGTCAGTCGGGACGTGACCTGGGCTTTGACCTGATAGTTCCCGGCTGCCCCCGGAAGGAAGGTCCCCTCCCAATCAAAGGCCTGTCCACAGCCGCCGCAGATCCCCAGCCCATCATACTGCTCATGGGCGCAGACCGGATACAGCTGCTCATAGACCTCCGCCTTAGGCTGGACGATATGGGCTATGTACCGGCTTCTGCCCGACAGCTGCCGCTGGTTAAAGTCGCTCCAGGTCCGGGTGGTGACACGAATCAGACCGTTACCGTCGGCATTTCCCTCCAGATAGGTAATGGATGTCTCATCATAAGCAAGGAAGATCATGGAATGCCCCACGTTGCTGCTATAGCTGCCATCGGAATTCCCGGTGGTACGCAGATACGCGCCGCAGCGGACCCCGGCATTGGTCAAGATCTCATAGGACAGCGTATTTCCACCGCCGGAGATCACCGTCTCAGAATGGGCAAATCCATTGGCATGTCCCACCCACTCCCGAAACAGCTGATTATAAACGCCATTGGCATAGATATAGCACTGCCAGCCGGAGATCTTATTGCCGGTGGTTTTGCTTTTCACATAGTACTGGGTGCTGTTGGACATACTGGTTCCCAGAGGCATGGACACCTCCACCGTACAGCCGCTGTCACTGTAGACATCCACATCACCGGAAAAAACCTGATCCAAGGCACTCGCCAGCTGATCCGATGGGGTATAATCACTGCCCCTTGCCTGACTGGGATCTAAAATATATTCTGCCGCCGAAGCCGGAAGGATACCGGCGCACAACAAGCACACCAGCACCGTAACCAACGCCACTGACAGCCATTTTCTGAAACGGTTCATGCCATTCCTCCATCCTCGTTTATTACGCCTTTGATTATAACCGATTTCCTCAATTTTTCATACCTTGATTTTGTTTATTTTTCTGGAAATATATGAAAAATAACAGCCGGTTGCCAAATCAAGGAAACCAGGCTGTTTCAGAGCTTTATCGTTGACTTTGGATTTACTCTGTGATATAACCGATGAAGCAACACAAGGAGGCAACATCATGGAAGAACAATTTTCCCGAACCGGTCTGCTGCTGGGAGAAGCTGCCCTTGACCGGCTGCACCGGGCAAGGGTGGCGGTCTTCGGCATAGGCGGTGTGGGTGGCTACACCGTGGAAGCACTGGCAAGGGCAGGGGTTGGAACCATCGATGTCATCGACAGTGACACCGTCAGCCTGTCCAATCTGAACCGGCAGTTACTGGCAACCCATCAGACCCTTGGAAGGCTGAAAGTCGATGCCGCCAGAGAGCGCATTCTTTCCATCAATCCCAGGGCAGTGGTGAACACCCACCCCATCTTCTTCACCCGGGAGACCGGGGACGCATTGGATTTTAAGAATTACGACTATGTGGTGGATGCCATCGACACCGTCACCGGAAAGCTCACCATCATCGAAAAGGCGATGGAAGCCGGGGTGAAGGTCATCAGCTGCATGGGCACCGGTAATAAGCTGGATGCCACGGCACTGGAGGTAGCGGACATCTCCAAAACCAGCGTCTGCCCTCTGGCAAGAATCATGCGTAAGGAGCTTCGCAAGCGGGGCATCCTGCACCTGAAGGTGGTATACTCCAAGGAAGAAGCCCTGACTCCGGTGGGGGCTGAAGAAGAAGCCGCCGCCATCGGCAAACGGACCATCCCCGGCAGCACCGCCTTCGTCCCGGGAACAGCCGGACTGATCCTGGCAGGAGAAGTCATCAAGGAGCTGAGTGAAAAGATATGAGATACAAGGGAATATCGCACAAAGAACCCAACAAATCGTTGTTTGCAGGGCTGACGTAGGGACCGGCCTCCGGACGGTCCCGTGATTTCGGAACGAAATCACATCGCCGCAAGGCGATCAAAACAGGGTAAAATCAACGCAAACAGGCGATATCCCTGATATTTTCCTTCGGAAAATCCAAAAATGCGTTGCATTTTTGGGGGACCGTCGAGGACGCCGGTCCCTACAGCTCGACCAATTCCAATTTATCGGGCAGTTTGCACAGTTGGCTGTCTAAATGGGACAGCCCCTTATCGAACTGCCAGCGGAGATATCTTGTATCTTGTATCTTATCTCACGTCAGGGTTTGCGTTGTCTGTATTGCAGTTCCTGATTTTTGATCGTCACCGTGGTGCCGGGGGCGATGGACTCGGTGATGAAGACATTGGAGCCGATGACACAGCCCTGACCGATCACCGTATCACCGCCCAAAATGGACGCACCGGCGTAGATGGTCACATTGTCCTCAATGGTGGGATGGCG
>CAZENN010000009.1:27959-32761 GCA_964513605.1 uncultured Oscillospiraceae bacterium | reverse complement strand
TGACCTTCGGCGAGTTGGCCTCCTGCACCGGCGGCGGTGTCCAGACCCCCGGCTATATGGGTCACGGACGGCATTTCATCAGCTCCAAGAAATTCATCAGTGCCGAGGGCGGAACCGGCAGAATTGTCTGGATGCCCAAGGAGCTGAAGGATGATGTGGGCGAGCGTCTGAATAAGACCGCCAAGGAGCTATACGGCATTGAGAATTTCACCGACTACATTGCCGATGAGACCATCACCACCGACTGCGAAGAACTGCTGAACTGGCTCACCGAAAAGAACCACCCGGTTCTGGGCATGGAGCCGTTGATGTAAGGAGAATCAATGAAAGTAACCTTTCAAATACAGGGGGGAAACCCTGTATCCATAGAATGTAATCAAGGCGAAAACCTTTTGGAGCTGGCTCGCCGTGCCAATGTTGCCATCGATGCCCCTTGCTCCGGCAACGGCTCCTGCGGAAAATGTCGGGTGCAGCTGCAGGAAGGGGAGTTGGAGACTATTAAAAGCCGCCATATTTCCGAGGAGGAATTTGCCCAAGGCTGGCGGCTCAGCTGTAACTGTAAGGTGCTGTCAGACTGCACCGTACTGGTGCCGGATATTGCCTCTGCGTACCAGTCCCGGATGAAGACCGCTGACCTATCCAGCCCGAAGGAAATTGCCATCTTTGAAGACTGCCAAAAGGCATTGAAGGAAAGCGGCATCTCCTTTGATAATCATTTTCTGGCACTGGATGTTGCCATGTCTGAGCCTTCTATGGAGGATACCATGCCCGACGTGGAGCGGCTGATTTGGGGTATAAAGTCGGTGCTGGAGGTAGAAACCGTTCGGGTGCCCTACCATGTGATGAAGAATCTGGCATCCACTTTAAGAACCAACGGCTTCCACTTGTGCGTCAAGGGAATCCACGATAGAAATACCTTCCACTGTATGCAGCTGTGCCCTCCGCAGGACACACTGCTGGTGGGTTGCGCCATCGACATCGGCACCACCACCGTTACCATGGTGCTCACGGACCTGAAAACCGGAAAGCTCCTTGCCAAGGGTTCCTCCGGTAATGGTCAGATCCGTTACGGTGCTGACGTCATCAACCGGATCATTGAACAGTCTCGCCCCGGCGGAAAGAAAAAGCTGCAGGATGCCATCATCAAAGAGACCCTGACTCCAATCATTGCCAACCTGTGCAAGAGTGCCGGAATCAGCGCGGACAGCATCCTGCGCTTGTCCATCGGTGCCAATACCACCATGAACCACCTGCTGCTGGCAGTGGACGCAGACCCCATCCGCATGGACCCCTATATCCCCAGCTTCTTCGGTTGGGAGGGCTTGCTGGCAGGAGATCTGAAGCTGCCTGCCAATCCGCTGGCACCGGTGTCCATCGCCCCGAATATCGGCTCCTATGTGGGGGGCGATATCACGGCAGGTACTTTGGCAAGCGGCATCTGGGATAAGGATGAAATGAGCCTGTTCATTGACTTGGGCACCAATGGTGAGTTGGTCTTCGGCAATCGGGATTTCCTGATGAGCTGTGCCTGCTCCGCCGGTCCTGCCTTTGAAGGCGGTGACATTTCCTGCGGTATGCGGGCAACCGATGGTGCCATTGAAGCCTGCGCCATTGATAAAGCCACCATGGAGCCGACCCTGACGATTGTGGGTGACCCAGGGCAAAAGAGTGTTGGCATTTGCGGCTCCGGCATTATTGATATCATCTCTGAACTGTTCCGATGCGGTATTATTAACGCAAGAGGTCTGTTTGTCCGTGAGGGCGATCGGATCAAACGGGATGCCCACGGAATGGGACGTTATGTTCTCGCCACCGCCGAGGAAAGCGAGACCGGCAGGGAAGTGTCCATCAACGAAGTGGACATCGATAACTTCATCCGTGCAAAGGGTGCCATCTATTCTGCCATCGATACCTTGCTGCAAAGCGTGGATATGACAGCGGACTGCATCGACCATGTCTATGTTGCCGGCGGTATCGGCAGTGGTATCAATATGAAAAACGCTGTGAATATCGGAATGTTCCCGGATGTGGAGCTGGAAAAGTATCGCTATATTGGAAATTCCTCCCTGACCGGTGCCTATGCCATGGTCATCAGCGACAATGCCATCCAAAAGACCGCAGAGGTTGCGGCAAACATGACCTACTTGGAGCTGAGCACCTACCCGGGATATATGGACGCTTTTGTAGCTGCCTGCTTCCTTCCTCATACCGATGCCCGTCTTTTCCCCAGTGCGACCCAAGCATAAGAATACCGAAATTCCATGAGAGGAACACCTATGCAGATCGAAAATCACAAAGAAGAAGTACCCTTTTCCCATTATGAAGAGCGGTTCCGCAGTCTGAACCCACAGGAGGCGGCGGATAGGACCGGTATCAAATGGGATGGGAAAGAATTTTATGTAAACTTGCTGGGCAAGGAGTATGCCATCTCCCATCCCGGCTACGCCATTCGCACCACCGATGGCAGTCCCGTACCGTCGCTGCCCACCCAGACTTTCCTGCTTCGCTATCTGTTGGAGAGTAAGGAAGCGGCATGGATGGGGCAGTGGAAGACCTTCCGGGAGATGCCTTGGGGGGAAATGTACATCAAGCCCTACACCGGCAGAGTCCTGACCCGTGCCGCGTTTACCTTCGGCACCCGTCTGGCGGCTTTCAACTGCGCCGCGGAAAAGCTGGGCGCAATCCCCGTCAGCCACGGGGATGCCGGATGGGAGTTTAACCTGATTGGCGGCTACCGGATGCAAATTCTGGTGTGGGAGGGTGACGACGAATTTCCACCCAATGCCCAAGTCCTGTACTCCGATAATTTCGCACAGGGTTTTGCCGCAGAAGACCGGGTGGTGGCAGGAGATATTCTCATCAGCATCATCAAGGCCAATATGTAAGATGATTGGAAACGATTTTGGGATATTTTTGTGTCAAGATGCATAAAATACTTGACAGGAATAGAGTTTAATTGTATAATATCGCCAATGGCAGCTTTACCTGTTTCTGTATCAAACAGGTCGGGCTGCTATTGTCATCTTCCGAGAAAGTAGGAAATGCTTATGAGCAGAAAATACAGATTATCGACTGCGCTGGATGTGGATGACCTGTTGATGGAATGCACATCCTATGCCATCCGCCTTGCCAACGAAAAGTACGGTTTCGATCCCCCCATGACCCTCTATGAAAAGGCACGCTGGGGCAAGATGGGCACTCGTGCCGACAGTATTTATCCATACTTCCGTGATCCGGAGTTTTACCGCACCCAGCCTGTTTATCCAGGAGCGAAGGATTTTGTGCGCCGTCTGAGTCAAATGACAGAGCTTTATATCTGCACCGCTGTACCTCCGGAGTTTATGGGGATTCGGGCACAGCGAATCATGGAGGAGTTCCCGGAAATTGAACCCAGCCATATTTATATGGGCTCCGGTAAGGATAAGATACACACGGACATCCTTTTTGATGATGCTATGCATAATATTCTCAATTCCGGTGCCAAATATCCCATTCTCATGCGCCGACCTTGGAATCAGGAGGCCACGGGGATGCTGGCAGTCAACAATTATGAGGAGTTTTTGAAGCTGGTGGAGGTCATTGCCCAGAGCTATTCCATCCAACCCCAAAGCCAGACGCTGGAGAAGCCGAGTGTGGTCGTACTGGTCGGACCGTCAGGCAGTGGCAAATCCAAGATCGCTACCAGACTGCTGGCAAAGACAGACCGTTATGAAAAGCTGGTCAGCTATACCACCAACGACCCTACCGCCGTGGAAGCCAATAGCTGGTATAACTATGTATCCTTAGAAACCTTCCGAAAGATGTGCGACAGCGGTGAGATGTTCCAATCCACCATGTACGCCGGACACGGCTACGGCTCCCGAAAGGCAGATGTGGAAAAGATCTTATCGCAGGGGAAGCAGGTACTGACCACCATGGATATCTGCGGTGCCATGTCCTTGAAGACCCACTTTAAAAATGTGGTCACCATCTACATCCGCCGGGAAAAGAAGGCACTGATGGCATCCATCCTGAGAAAAAATTCCTCCATTGAGGATAAGGTCAATCGCCTGACCGCCATTGAATACGAGCAGCACAACGCAGAGCTGTGTGATTATGTGGTGGACTTTGACTCCTACGATGATGCAGTCCGCCAGCTGAGCAATATTTTGAATTTGAATACGGATGAATGAAAAAACCTTGCTGCCTCGATTGAGGCAGCAAGGAAATTTTTATGTCGAAAATTACCGACGGCGGCGAATCATTATGACGATGATCACAACGATCACCACAGCGGCGCAGATGCCCAGAGTGATGTAGAACATACGGGGGTTGGTGCTGCTGGAAACCTGGTCGTTGTCGGTATCGGTGTTTGTGTCAGGGGTAGTCGGGGCAGCAGAGGAATTCATGGTTTCCTTCACCAGCACCATGGCACTGATGGGTTCGACCTGGACAGTCCCGGTGGCACTTCCCAGAGGGGTAGTACCGGCATCCTCGCCATTGACATAGATCGTCCATTCACCCTCCGGCAGCTCGACTTCAGCAGTGTCAGTCTTGGAGTTGAAAATCACCACAATTCCGTCGCTTTCTTCACCGTTGACGCCGCCATTGATTTGGAACGCCAAGGTGTTGCTGCTGGTGTTGGTGAGATTGGTGATGTTGTTCGTCACATCCTCGGCACTGGTCATCCGCAGGGCAGGGTGGGCAGCGCGGAAAGCGATGAGCCCCTTATAGTAGTTGTAGGTATCCATGTAGAGTTCATCGTTCAGGTTGTCCCACTTCAAACTGTTGACGGAGTCGGGGCTTTTGTAGCTGTTGTGGTC
>CAZENN010000009.1:0-27859 GCA_964513605.1 uncultured Oscillospiraceae bacterium | reverse complement strand
GGTTGTCCCACTTCAAACTGTTGACGGAGTCGGGGCTTTTGTAGCTGTTGTGGTCAAATGTACCGTCCTCTAAAGGCTTGGAGCGGAGTATTTCCTCACCGGCCTGGAACAGAGGTGTACCCTGGGAGGTCATAACGATGGCGGCTGCCAGATTGTTCATTTTCACCCGTTCCTCAACGGTGCTGTCAGGGGTACTCATAGTAATGCGGTCAAACAGAGTGTGATTGTCGTGACAGGAGGCGTAGTTGATGGTCTGGGTGGGGCTCTTGCACCAGCTGGGCGCACCCATGAAGCATGTGGCAATGGTGCCGCTGAAACCACCGCCGCCGGAGCAGTAGCCGGGGCTACGGGTGCTGCTCATGGGACCTCGGATGGCATCACGGATGGTATCGGAGAAGTATGCAAAGCCGGGGGTCTCATCGGAGTTGCCTTGGGTGGCCATGGTGTACCCCTCTTTGGTCATTTCGGTTGCCATACTCCAGCCCTCACCGTAGAAAATCACGTTGGGATGGGTTTCGTGAACTGCCTCCACCACCGCATTGATGGTTTCCGTATCGATCAGACCCACCAGATCAAAGCGGAAGCCGTCGATGTGATATTCATCCGCCCAGTAGGTGACGGAGTCTACGATGTACTTTTGTACCATAGCGCGCTCGCTGGCGGTGTCATTTCCACAGCCGGAGCCGGCAGAGTAGCGTCCGGAGGGAGTGATGCGGCTAAAATAGCCGGGGACGATCTGGTTGAAGCAGAACGCCTCTGCATCGTACACATGGTTGTACACCACGTCCATGATGACGCTGATTCCATTGTCATGAAGACCTTTTACCATCTGCTTAAATTCCGTAACACGGACCTCACCATTGTAGGGGTCTGTGGAGTAGGAGCCTTCGGGGACGTTGTAGTTCTGAGGGTCATAGCCCCAGTTGAAGTCGTTTTCTTGGAGATTGGCTTCGTCAATGGAGCCGTAGTCATAGCAGGGCAGCAGATGGATGTGGGTAACACCCAGATCTTTCATATAGTCCAGACCGGTAGGTACACCTTGGGAATTGGTGGTGCCGGTTTCGATAAGACCCAGGAATTTTCCCTTGTTCTGAATGCCGGAGCTTTCATCCACACTCAGGTCACGGACGTGAAGCTCATAAATCACGGCATCAGTAATGTTGTTTCCATAGTGGGGATCCTTGTCCGTATCCCAACCTTCGGGGTCAGTGGAATCCAGATCAATGACCATGGCTCGCTGACCGTTGACACCGGTGGTTCTGGCATATGGGTCGCAAGCCTCCACGCTCTCGCCCTCCACGTCCACCTGATAGGTGTAGTACACACCGTTCAGATCGCCGGACTTTTCCAGAACCCAGGTGCCGTTTACATCCGGGGTCATCTCCAGTTGTTCCATCAGGTCAGGGGAAGTGGGATCGCCGCTTTCGTAAAGGTTGACCTTTACTGCCTCGGCTGTGGGTGCCCACACACGGAAGATGGTGCTTTCCTTGGTCCAGGTAAAGCCTAGATCGTCCCCGGTGTAGGTGTACTGGGATTCGAACTCCTCGGTGGAATAGTAGCTGGGCAGATTGACCTTGTATTCTTCTCCACCGTAAACGATCGTATAATTCTGTTGCAGGTCGATGGTTTCTTCCGTGACGATGGTGTAGATCTTGCCATCGGCGGTGACTGAGGTGATGGTCAGTTCTCCGTCAGGTCCTATAATGGTGAAAGCATTTTCCGGATCCTCCAGTTCTGCGGACATGGATATCTTAATGCCCACCCCGTCACGATACAAATTATCCCGGAGCTTGATTTCCTCGGCTTCAACGGCACTGACGGGATAGACCAGCATCCCGGCAATCAGGGTAAGAGCCAAAAGAAGAGAAAAAATGCGGCAGCAAAACGACTTTTTCATAAGGACTCCTTTCAAAGTAAACAAAAAGCCTTGTATTTTGGCTTTGGATTATGTCAGAATTATACTATAGTTTTCTAAATCTGTAAAGGGCGATTTGAAGAGAACTTTAAGGAGCTTCCCTTCCGGAGCGTTAGGAAGAAAGCATGGCTTCAGGAATGTTTTTTGTCGAATGGCGGTTGATTATTGGGTTGTTTTATGATATCATGTAAGTTGGTATGTGATGTTTAGAGATATATAATTGTGTGTTTCTCATTGCTGCATACATTATCACTGTTTTCGGAAGGAATTGTGTATATGAAGAATATAGAAAAATATGTCATACTGACGGATGTGACCTGTGATCTGAACGAGCAGATTCGTAAGCAGATCGGTATGGAAGATTATATCCCGGGGCATGTCCATTTCGATGATGGTCGGGATTTTGCTACCAGACTGGACTGGACCAATATTTCCCGTGAGGATTTCTATCAGTATCTGTCCAATAAAAAAACCAAGGTCACAACTGCCCCTGCCAATGCCGATGAGTGTTATGCGTACTTCGAAAAGTACATTGTCGAGGGCTATGCCATCATCAGCCTGTCCTTGTCCGCTGCTATCAGTGCCACCTATAACCTGACCTGTATTGCGGCAGACCGTCTGCGGCAGAAGTATCCGGATTGCCAGATTCGCTGCATTGACTCTGCCAGAATGTCCGGTGCCTTGGGTCTTCTGACCATATATGCCCATCTTCTGAAGAAGGAAGGGAAGTCTTTTGAGGAAGTGGTACAGTGGCTGGAAGAGAATAAGCTGAAGACTCATCAGATGGGACCCATCGATGATCTGATCTTTGTTGCTCGCCGGGGCAGATTGACCATGGGCAAAGCCATTATGGGCAGCTTTGCCGGTGTCAAGCCAATGGGCGACTGCAATGCCGAGGGCTATACCACCGTTCTGACTAAGGTAAAGGGCATCGGAAAGGCACTGGATCTGACGGTTCAGTATGCCAAAGCCACGGCGGTGGATATCGAGAACCAGATCGTCCTCATCGCCCACTCTGACCGTGAGCTTTATGCCAATACGCTGAAAGCAAAGGTGGAGGAGCAGCTGAAGCCGAAGCAGGTCTGGGTCACCGATGTGTTCAGCGGCTGCGGAACGAATATCGGACCGGGCATGGTTGGAATTTACTATCTGGGAGAAACGGTTTCCAAGGACTTGGCTGTTGAAAAGGAGATCATCAGCAAGCTGCAGGAAAAATAATGCAATTACTCAAAGGAGCAATCGCAATATTATGATCAAAGAAATGAACGGTCAGCAGTATTATGACCTGATCGATTACGGCATTCGCAATCTGTCCCTCTATAAGGACCGTGTCAATGCTCTTAATGTATTTCCGGTGCCTGACGGTGATACCGGAACCAATATGCTTGTGACCCTTCAAAGCGGTCTGGATGCCATTGAAGAAGGGGAGAAGGGGCTTTCCGATGTTTCCCGGCAGTTTGCCAAAGCGGTGACATTTGGAGCCAGAGGCAACTCCGGCGTTATCATCTCTCAGTTCTTTAAGGGACTTTCCGAAACCTTTTATGGGATGGAAAGCATTGATTGCAGTCAGTTTACCGAGGCTCTGGAAAACGGCGTCAAGTGTGCGTATCTGGCAGTTCCCCAGCCGGTGGAAGGAACCATTCTAACGGTGGTTCGGGAAGCGGCGGAGTATGTGCGCCACCAGCTGGAAGCCGGAAAAGTTCAGACGCTGAATGATATCATCGATATTTTTCTGGATAAGGCAAAGCTGTCCCTTGAGAATACACCCCAGCTGCTTGAGGTTCTAAAGTCCGCCGGCGTGGTGGACAGCGGCGGCGCGGGTATCATTTATGTATTTGAAGGAATGGAGAAGTATCTGAAAAATGAAGCCCTTCCGGAGGCGGACACCGGTTCCAAGCAGAAGGAGCAGGATTATGCCCGGTTCAATCGTGACAGTGTCTTTGAGTTCGGCTACTGCACAGAACTGCTGCTTCAGCTGACCCGGGGGAGCGAAGCCTTTGATTATGACATCTTCCGCAAGGACATTGCCTCCTACGGCGACTCTTTGGTGACGGTCTTTGAGGATGATAAGCTGAAGCTGCATATCCATACCACCACTCCGGAGCGGGTTTTGACCTTCTGCCATCGCTTCGGTGAGTTTCTGGCACTGAAAATCGAGAATATGAGCGTCCAGCATCAAGAGCTGTATACTGAGCAGGAGCAGCCGGCGACGGCATATGCGGAGGGAAGCAGCTTTTCCGTGGTGACAGTTGCCCATAATAGGGAAATGAAGAAGGCGTTTTTGGAAATGGGAGCGGATCATGTGATATTGGCAGACTACCAAAATCCTCCCACCGCTTCGGATTTTGTGGATGCCTTCGGTCTGTCCGTTCCGGATACCATTCTGGTTTTCCCCAATAACAAAAACACACAGCTGGCGGCGGTTCAGGCGCAGCGGCTTTGCGAGAATAAGAAAATTCTGGTGGCGGATACCCATTCCGATGCCCAGTGCTATGCGGCACTGCCTATGATCGACTATGGCAGCGAAGCGGACGACCAGCTTCTGCGGCAGATCGCCCAGATCATGGAGAATCTGGATATTGTCTTAGTCTCCCAGGTAGAAAAATCCACGGTATTTGATGGTCAGTCCATCCGGGAAGGGGACTTTGTTGCGATCTGTGACCATGACCTGAAGTCTGTGGGCAGTTCTCTGGAGAATGTATGCACGGATACCATCCGAAAAGTGTTGGAGGAAAAGGACTGTGAGGTGATCACCATGTTCACCGGAAAAGCAGCCTCCAAAGAGATCGCTGAAAAGATTTGCGACTTTGTAGGGCAAAACTATTTGTATACCGAGATCACACTGGTGCCGACTGACGATGAGTTTTACCGCATTGTCCTGTCTTTTGAATAATTTGGTTTCGGAAAGGTGAGAGGAGAAAATCATGAGAATTCTGGATAAGAAATGGCAGATCATTCTGTATGGCTGTGCAGGTCTGGGACTGAATATGCTCAATATGATCGTCGGCTCCTACCTGTGCAGTGCATTGTTGGTGGGCGGTTTTGATGCCCATGTTGAGTCCTGGACTTACCTGAATAAGGATCTGGTGGTGGCAGGAATCTGGGGAACCCTGATTTTTCTGGTGAAGGTCTTTGATGGTATCATTGATATCCCTCTGTCTTCCTTCACCGACAACCTTCGTACCCGCTGGGGACGCAGACGACCGGCAATTCTCATCGGCTATATTCCGCTTTTGATTGCCTATGTTCTGTTCCTGTTTCCGTTACAGTCTGAGGCAGGCATTGTCAATACCATCTGGTTTGCCACTCTGCTGGCAGTCTTTTACGGGGCGTATACCCTGACTATGGTGACTTACTATGCAACCTTTGCGGAGATTTTGAAGGATGAGCATGATCGTGTGCTGATTTCCAATGTCAAGTCCATTTGCGATGTGGTTTATTTCAGCCTTAGCTTTGCTCTGGTTCCGGTCTTTGTGAGTATGGGCGTGAACATCCGCTATGTGGCATTGATTTTTCTGCCGCTGGCTGCGACCATGCTGATTCCGCTGTTCCTGATCAAGGAGAATTCCACCGTGGAGGGGGCAGTCCCCAAGTATCCCAAGGTTCAGGCGCAGCAGCGGGTCAACTTCATTACCTCCCTGACCTATGCCGCCAAGAATAAGAAGTTTCTTTATTGGCTGCTGGTGGTCTCTGTTATGAACATCGGGTTACAGCTGTTTCTTGGGGGCATCAATGAGTTCTTTTCCTCTACCGGTCTGAATATGACGGTGGTAATGGCATCCTCCTTTGCGCCGGTGCCCTTTACACTGCCGGTTTATAACTACTTTGTAAAGAAAAAGGGGCTGAAATTCGGTTTCCAGTATATCCTGCTGGTATTCTCTTTCGGTATGTCGGCAATGTTCTTCTGCCGGATGCTTCCTATGGGGGTAATGCTTCCTGTTGCTATGTGCTGCGGCATCATCGTGTCCTTTGCCATTGGAGCGTTCTTCTCTGTGACCTACACGGTTCCTGCCCATCTGGCAGCGGAGGAGAATAAAAAAGGCTCCATTTGCACCTCGTCCATGTACTTTGCGGTGCAGGGCTTGTTTGAGGGAATCTCAGCCGGTATTGCCACCGGGTTTATTCTGGTATTTTTAAAGCAGAACGACCTGATCTCCATTATGACCATTTTGGTGGCGGCCTTCTGTATGGCGGCGTTTATCATGGCATTTTTCCTGCCTAAGTCTGTTGCACTGTTGGGTAAGAAAGGCGGTGAGCAGAAATAGAGAGCTTACTGCCAACGGTACCGCTGGTTCCTGAGATTCCCGTGGTTGCACCGGTGATCACCCCGACGGTTCGGGACATTATTATCACCTCTACCTGGATTTTTGTGATCTCGTCGGTGCTTTTTGCCATTGCGTCCTTCTTTATCGTGGCTCACATTCTTTTTAAAATGCACCTGAAACGCAAGAACAAGGGCACCTGGAGCCGGGATTGTTCCTCTGATCATCCCATGATCAGGAAAATGTACGATGAAGGCGTTCTTTGGGCACAGCAGTATGTGATGCAAAAGAAGGAGCTTCATATCGTCAATGATGGGCTGAATCTCTACGGCGAGTATTTTGATTTCGGCTTCAAAAAGGCGGTCATTGTGGTTCCGGGAAGAACGGAGGCTCTTCGCTACTCCTACTATTTCGCAAAGCCCTATATTGAAAGCGGCTTTAATGTTCTGGCGATTGACCAGAGAGCCCATGGTGAAAGCGATGGCGACTATAATACTCTTGGTTTTGAGGAACATAAGGATGTGATCGCTTGGGGGAAGCTGCTGCATCACGCCTACGGAGTCCAGACCATTGTTCTTCATGGAAATTGTATCGGCTGCTCCTGCGCCATGCAGGTGCTGACCAGCCCGGAATGCCCTGATTATTTTTCCGGTATGGTGGCTGAGGGGATGTATCCGAACTTTTACGAGAGCTTTAAGAATCATATGATCGAACTAAAGCGTCCAGTCCATCCCTGCATTGAACTGGTGGATATGTGGATGCGAATCTATACCGGTCACTCCATGAAGAAAGGTCCTGCGGATCTGATCGGCACCTTTGACAAGCCAATCTTGATGCTTCACAGCATGGAGGACGCTTACTCCTTGCCCTCAGCAGCCCAGCAGCTGTATGATACCTGCCCCTCTGAGAAAAAGCACCTGATCTGGTTTAACAAGGGGGAGCACTCCCAGATACGGGTGAACAATACGGAACAATACGATGCTTCTATCAAAGCCTTCTTGAAGGAATACTTTGATGCGGATGCCGCATAAATGAATAAAACTGCTGGTTCTCGTGGGTTTTGCCCTTGAGGACCAGCAGTTTTTCAAATGCATCAATTTTTACTTTCTGACAAACAGCACGCCAAGTGTGCCGGGACCGCAGTGGCAGGAGACGGTGCAGCCAGCATCGGTTTCATATACCGTCTTGAATTTACCGTACTGCTTCACCGCTGCCAATGTGGCGGCATAGCTCTCGTCACTGACGGGGGTTTTGGTAACAAAGAGAATATCACCGGTCAGATCATCCCGATCAGCCAGACGGTCCTTGACGTACAAGGGCAGGCACTTTTCAAAATTGCCCCGGTACTTCTTCACCACGGACATCTTACCGTTCCTGACCTCAATACAGGGTTTCAGGTTCAGAAGGTTTGCACCCAATGCCACCACGGAGGAGCAGCGACCGCCCTTGACCATGTAATCCAGACGGCTCAGAAGGAAGCTGGCTTCCACCCGAGTGGTAAATTCTCGCAGCTGCTCAGCCAGCTGATCCAGATCCGTTGCATCCTTGGCAAGACGAACCGCCTCCAGAACCACCAGCCCCTGACCGGTGGACAGGTTCATGGAGTCCACTACCCGAACATTGGGGAAGTCCTCAGCGGCCAGACAGGCATTCTGATAGCAGCTGGAGAAGCCGGAGCCGATGTTGATGTGGATGATGCCGTCATAGTCCTTGGCATACTTTTTAAACCATTCTTCGTATTCCCCTACGCTGTTGGCAGAGGTCGTGCAAAGCGCACCGCCGGCGGCAACATGGCTGAAAATTTCAGCCGGGGTAATGGAGACGGTGTCTTTAAATTCCTCATCATTTTTAATAACCGTCAGGGGAACAATGCCAATATCATGGGCTGCAATCAGCTCCTGGGACAGATCACAGGTGCTGTCGGACAGTATTTTGATTTTCATAGGAATTTCCTTTCTGAGTTCAATTATTATGTTGGCTGGGGCAGGGGATCATTACCGATCATAAAGCAATTGGGTTCCTTGGATTGGCTGCGCAGATAGCCGCTGCCCCAGTCCCTCATGGCGACCAGAAGGGGGATCAGACTGCGCCCCAGATCTGTCAGAGAGTATTCTACCTTAGGGGGAACAATGGGGAAGACCTCCCGATGGATCAGCGCATGAGTCTCCAGCTCCCGCAGCTGCTGGGTCAGCATTTTTGGAGTGATGCCGCCGATTTCTCGCCGCAGTTGTGAGAAACGCAGCTTCTGATCTGCCAGATGCCATAGAATCAGGGCCTTATACTTCCCGCCAATAAGCTCTAAGGTTGCTTCAACAGGACAATGCTCGTTGTGGGACATGATTTGCCTCCTTTTTACAGTATCCTAAAGGGTAGTATATCACAAAAAAGTGCATACTTGCTTTTTCGTGACAAGCTGGTAAAATAGTATCATAAATATACTGTGGTGTCAACTGCCACTTCCTGCTTGCAGTTGATGGCACTTCCGAAAGGGGAATGAAGATGAAGCTGAAATTTGATGTCACCGGCATGACCTGTGCGGCCTGCTCTGCCCGTGTGGAGAAGGTGACGGCGGCAGTCCCCGGTGTGGAGAAGGTGGAGGTCAATCTTCTGGCAGGCTCCATGACGGTGGAGGCAGGGGATAGTGCAGTTCGCACAGCCATTGAGACGGCGGTGAAAAATGCAGGCTATGGTGCCACCCTGGCAGGTGAAAAGAAGAAAGCGGAACTGCCGAAAGAAGATCCATTGAAGCTTCGGATCATCGGCTCGGCAGTGTTTCTTGCGGTGCTGATGTATTTCACCATGGGGCATATGGTGGGGCTTCCGGTGCCTCAATGGTATCACGATAATCCCATGACCGCCGCCCTGTGGCAGCTGCTGCTGACGGTGCCGGTGCTTTGCCTGAACCGCAGCTATTACGCCCGGGGCTTCAAGGCTCTATGGCATCGTGCCCCTAATATGGACTCTCTGATTGCGGTAGGCTCCGGTGCTGCTCTGGTTTACGGTGTGGCAGTACTGTTTCTCATGTCGCAGGCCATGGGGAAGGGGGATTGGGAAGCGGTGAAAGAATACGGCGGTGATCTGTATTTCGAGTCCGCTGCCATGATCTTAACACTGGTGACGCTGGGTAAATTTCTGGAGACCCGTGCAAAAGGAAAAACCGGTGATGCCATTGCCCAGCTGATGAACCTGCGTCCTAAGCAGGCGACGGTTTTTCGGGATGGCGTTCAGGTGGAGATCCCTGTGGAAGAGGTTCAGGTGGGGGATTTGGTGATTTTGCGCTCCGGCAGCAGCATCCCGGTGGATGGTGTTGTGGTAAAGGGACGAGGCGCGGTTGACCAAAGTGCCCTGACCGGCGAAAGTCTCCCGGTGGAAAAGGCAGAGGGGGATGCGGTCACCGCCGCTGCTGTGTTAACGGAAGGATATCTGGAATTTCGTGCCGAAAAGGTGGGAGAAGATACCACCCTTGCTCAGATCATTCGCATGGTGGAGGAAGCAGGTGGTTCCAAAGCACCCATTGCACGGCTGGCAGATAAGATCGCGGGTATTTTCGTGCCCACGGTCATGACCATTGCCGCTCTGGTATTTGCAGTGTGGATGCTCGCTGGGAAGTCCTTGGAGTTTTCCCTGACCAGTGCCATTGCGGTGCTGGTGATCTCCTGCCCCTGTGCGCTGGGACTTGCTACCCCTGTCGCCATTATGGTGGGCACCGGAACAGGAGCGAGAATGGGCGTACTTTTCAAAAATGCCGCCGCACTGGAGCAGCTGCATAAGGTGGATACGGTGGTTCTGGACAAAACCGGAACGCTGACCACCGGGAAGCCCGGTGTGACCGACATGATAGGGGAGGACCCTGATCGACTTTTGCGCATTGCCGCCGCTCTGGAAAGCCGGTCGGAGCATCCCTTCGCAAAAGCCATTTTGGAACGGGCTCACGGGCTGACCTTCCCGGAAGCGGAGGATTTTGAGACTTTGCCGGGCAGAGGTGTGGCAGGAACGGTGGAGGGACTGCGCTGCTTCGGCGGCAACCGGCGGCTCATGGAGGAACAGGGGATTCAGGTGCCGGATTACCCACAGTTGACCCAGCAAGGGAAGACCCCTCTGTACTTTGTTGCCGGTGGAACCTACTTGGGAGCCATTGCCGCAGCGGATCAGCTGAAAAGCGATTCTGCCGCCGCCGTTGAGACCATGAAAAAGCTCCATCTGGATGTGGTCATGCTCACCGGTGACAATGAGCGCACAGCCTATGCCATTGCACAAAAGGCAGGAGTGGACCATGTGATCGCCGATGTGCTTCCTGCTGACAAGGCAGGTGCCGTGAAGAAGCTACAGGAGCAGGGGCACAATGTACTGATGGTTGGCGATGGAATCAATGACGCTCCTGCGCTGGTCACAGCGGATGTGGGTATGGCCATTGGAGCCGGAACGGACATTGCCATTGATTCTGCTCAAATCGTCCTGATGACCGGCTCGCTGACAGGGGTGACAACCGCCGTGGAGCTGAGCCGCAGTACCATTCGCAATATCAAGCAAAACCTGTTCTGGGCGTTTTTCTATAACGCCATGTGCATCCCCATCGCCGCAGGTGCTTTGTACCCGGTCTTCGGCTGGCAGCTCAGCCCCATGCTGGGGGCGGCGGCCATGAGCCTTAGCTCGGTTTTTGTGGTAAGTAATGCCCTTCGCCTGCGTTTCTTCAAGCCCAAAACCACTGCCACGCCTGTGGCAGAGGATAAGGAAAACGTTAATATCATCAAGGAGGAACCTAAAATGAAAACTGTGATCAATGTCAATGGAATGATGTGCCCCCACTGCAAGGCAATGGTGGAAAAGGTTTGTAAGGCCGTCCCCGGCACGGAGGATGCGGTGGTGGACCTGACTGCCAAGAATGTTACCGTCACCGGTGAAGCAGATGTGGCGGCACTGAAAAAAGCCATCACCGATGCCGGCTATGAGGTGGTTGGATAAAGTCCGAATTATTGGACTGATGTATTGATAGAATACAGCCATACTGATTAAGGAGTGATGGCTATGTATTCAATTCGCTACATTCAAGGACATGTGCAGGTTTATGACGGAAGCGGTAAATTCCTGTTCTCAGCGGATGATGAACGGGAAGCCAGAAAGGAACTACAAGAATATGCGCAATCTGCGTCTTGATATCTGCTATGACGGCAGCCGCTACCGGGGTTGGCAGCGGCTGACCGGTGTGGACAATACCATTCAGGGAAAGCTGGAACAGACCCTGTCTCGGATATTGGGAGAACCCATCGAGATCTCCGGCAGCGGACGAACCGATGCCGGTGCCCATGCTCTGGGTCAGGTGGCGAGCTTTCACTGTGAAAGTGATTTGCCTGCCGGGGAGATTTTGTCCCAACTGCGGCGGTATTTGCCGGAGGATATCGGCATATACTCCTGCTGTGAGGTGCAGCCCCGGTTTCATGCCCGGCTCAATGCGAAAACCAAAACCTACCGTTATCGAATCTGGAACAGTGAAGCACCCTGCGTCTTCCAAAGGCGGTATGTAACGGTGCTGACGGAGCGTCTGGATGTGAATGCCATGAGCCAGGCGGCAGCCTGCTTTTTGGGAGAACATGATTTCTCCGCTTTCTGCGCTTCGAAAGGAAAGAAAAAGTCTTCCGTTCGCCGCATTGACCGCTTTGATATCGAAAAAGTGGGAGAAGAACTACACTTTACGGTGACGGGAAATGGATTTTTATACAATATGGTGCGTATCATGGTCGGAACGCTGGTAGAGGTGGGCTTGGGACTGCGGACCCCGGAGTCCATCCCCACGCTCTTCTTCGGAAGCCGTGCCGATGCCGGGAGACTGATGAGCGCACAAGGTCTATGCCTGATGGAGGTGACATATTGAACATTCAGATATTCGGAAAATCAAAATGCTTCGATACCAAGAAAGCAGAGCGTTGGTTCAAAGAACGCCGCATCAAATACCAGTCTGTGGACCTGCTTCGTTTCGGACTTTCCGGCAAGGAATTTGACAGTGTCCTGCGAGCGGTGGGCGGTATTGATAACCTGATCGATTGGAACAGCAGATCCGATCAGGTGACCATGATGAAATACATGGAGGATAAGAGGGCAAAGGAAGACAAGGTCTTTGATGACCCCAGCCTGATGAAGACGCCCATTGTCCGTAACGGCAAGCAGGCAACCGTCGGCTTCTGCCCCGAAATTTGGGCGACTTGGGAATAAAAATCACACCCGAAGAAGAAAGGAACCTTTCTTTTTCGGGTGTTTTTTGCAAAAAATAGCCTCAGTGGAAAGATTTCTCTTGCAACATTGAGGAAAAAGTGATATGCTAGGGAGGTACTATGTCTCAAATTTTGGAGTCGATTTATGCCGTGGTATGGGGTGCGCCTGCACTGGTGCTGATTTTGGGTGTGGGACTGTATTTAAGTCTGCGTACCGGGTTTATCCAGCTGCGGCTGTTTCCCCGGGCGTGCCGGGATTTTTTCAGTCGGCTTCGCCCCAGACGGAAAACTTCGGGGGAGGTATCGCCGTTTCAGGCACTTTGTACGGCTCTGGCTGCCACTGTGGGAACCGGAAATCTGGCAGGTGTGGCAGGGGCGATCGCCATCGGCGGTCCCGGTGCCATCTTCTGGATGTGGATCTGTGGAATTCTGGGGATGGTCACAAAGCTGGCAGAGGCGGCGTTGTCCGTCCGCTACCGGGTCAGACAGGGCACAGAGTATTTCGGTGGTCCCATGTACGTCATCTCTCGTGGAATGAATAAACGGTTCCGATGGCTGGCGAGCCTGTATAGCTTCTTTGGCGTTATTGCCGCCTTTGGAGTTGGGAATGCAACCCAAATCAATGCGGTGATCTCCGGCTTGAATGATTGCCTGACGGCCTTTGGAGGCACACCCACCCGTGGGGGCGATCTTTTCATTGGCATCCTTCTGAGTATTCTGGTACTGTTGCTGCTTCTGGGCGGTGTCCGCCGAATTGGGGCAGTGGCGGAGCGGCTGGTGCCCTTTGCTGCGGCAGCGTATCTGCTGCTGGGAGCGGTGGTGCTGGTTTTGTGCAGGCAAGCCATCCCCGGTGCCTTTGCCGCCATTTTTCAGGGGGCGTTTTCCCCGAATGCTGCCACCGGCGGCTTGGTAGGCTCTGCGATGGTGACCCTTCGTGTGGGGGTCTCCCGGGGCGTATTTACCAATGAAGCCGGTATGGGCACTGCCGGTATTGCTCACGCCGGTGCCAATGTGCGCCATCCCGTGGAGCAGGGACTGATGGGGATCATGGAGGTTTTTCTGGATACCATCGTCATCTGTACCATGACCGCCCTTGTGATTTTGTGCAGCGGTGTTTCAATTCCCTATGGCATGGATCCTGGTGTCAGCCTGACCATTGCGAGCTTTTCTGCCGTGGTAGGGGACTGGGCACGGATATTTATCGCCCTATCCTTGTGCCTTTTTGCGTTTGCAACGGTGCTGGGCTGGGGGCTTTATGGCACTCGCTGCGCCCAGTATTTGTTTGGCAACAAGGTCTGGAAAGCATTTGCGCTGCTGCAGGCAGTGACAGTTGTGGTGGGCGCAACACTTCAAACAGAAACGGTCTGGCTTCTGGCTGAGATCGTCAATGGCCTTATGGCAATACCAAACTTGATCGCATTGGCAGCACTCAGCCCGGAGCTGTGCCGCCTGATCATAGATTTTCAAAGGAAACCCGGCGAACAGGCCGGTGGAGGTACATTATGCAAATATCCATCAACGCAAACCGCTGTGAACCCTCGCCTATGCGGAAATTCCACCCCTATGCGGTGGCGGCGAAGGAGCAGGGGAAGAAAATATATCACTTAAACATTGGTCAGCCGGACCTGCCTACGCCGAAGGCTTATTATGAAGCGATTCACAATTATGAGCCGAAAACGCTGGAATATGAGGCATCTCCCGGTATGCCTGTAATGATCAATGCTGTTCGCAATTATTATAAGGAACTGGGTGTAGAGCTGTCTAAGGATGATGTATTCATCACCACCGGCGGCAGTGAGGCGTTGCTGTTCACCTGCCTGAGTATTATGGACCCCTATACCGAGGTCATCATTCCGGAGCCTTATTACCCCAACTATACCACCTTTGTTCATGCGGCTGGCGGTGTGATCCGGGCACTGCCCACCAATCCTTGGGAGGGCTACCGCTACGCCAAACGAGAGCGAATCGAAAGCCTCATTACCAAGAATACCCGTGCGATTATGATCACCAATCCCGGCAATCCCACCGGTGTGGTGCTGGACGAGAAGGAAATGAGAATGATTGCAGATATTGCTAAGAAGCATGATCTGTTTCTGATTTGTGACGAGGTCTACCGGGAATTTTGTTATGACGACAAATTCGGCGTTCCCACCATGGCCCGGTTCGATGATATCGATGACAATCTGGTTATCATCGACTCCGTCTCCAAGCGGTTTTCGGCCTGCGGCGCTCGTGTTGGCTGTGTGGTCACCAAGAATAAGGAACTGCAGGCAGCTCTGCTAAAGTTCTGCCAGTCCCGTCTGGCTGTGGCGACCATTGACCAGCTGGGAGCGGCGGCACTTTACAATGTGGATCACCAGTTCTTCCGGGACTGTAAAGCGGAGTACCAACGCCGCCGGGATACGGTGGTTTCCTGCCTGCGCAAGATTCCCGGTGTGGTGGTAGAAGAGCCAATGGGAGCATTCTATGTCATGGCAAGCCTGCCGGTGGATGATTCCGACCGATTCCAGCGTTGGCTTCTGGAGGAATTTGATGACAATGGGGATACGGTCATGTTTGCCCCCGGTGCGCCCTTCTACGAAACCCCTGGTAAGGGCATCAACGAGGTTCGTATTGCCTACGTCCTGAGTCAGGAAAATCTGGAGCGTGCCATGGAGATTTTAGCAAAGGGTATCGCTCAGTACCAGCGTGAAATGCTGTCTAAAGAATAATAAAAAACAATTACCCCGACAAATCGGTGAAGATTTATCGGGGTAATTGATTTATTCACTGGTTAAAATTACGTTGTTTGTGGTGGAATCCAAAGAAATCAGGGCAGAAACTTCGTGATCTCCTGAGTAATAGACCAGCCTGAGAAGATTGGAGATATCTGTAAAATCCGCGTAGATCCGGATAGCGTCGCCAATGCTGACCTGATCTGCCATAAAAACCACACCGGAAGAAATGAATGTGTTGCTGTCTTCCAATTGGGTACCGGTTTCAATACGCAGGTTTGTTACAGAGGCATCGGAATAGAGTATGATGGGTGTACTGCTTTCCGCCAGCACTACATCGGTAACAAAATCAAAGCGAGCTGAGGTCTCAGCACTGTCCACATGCGCATACATACTGCCGGTGGAAGCTTCCGTTTGAGTTGGGAAATATTCTTCTCGCAGCAGACCGGTCAGCTCCGTGTAGGGAAGCTCAGCGATAATGGTGCCGGAGGAATAGGGAGCAATGTCATAGGGAGGAAAATGGAAGCAAAGACCGCTGCGAGAGAAATACCAGTCCTGAATGTTTGCAGCATCCCCGGTAAAGCGTTCGGTTACGATTTGCTGATAGTCATAGGACAATTCCGCTGCCTTTCCCTCCAGAGATTTCAAAAGCAGATTGCACAAGGTATCCTGATTGTAGCCACTGCAAAGAATATCCTTTAACTCCAATACCTGACCGGTTTTTAAATCATAGGTAACAGAGTCCGTGATCAGCGATGGATGTGCGCCGCCGCTGTAGCTGGTTTGATTGCCGAATAGACTTAAAATCTCCTGATCCAAACGGGTCGGTGTGTATGAGAAGTCTATGAAGTAATGGGACCAATATTCCGCCTCGGGATAGTCCAGCTGGGCAGCTGCATAGATTTGGTCAGCCTCAGTTAGAATGCCGCCGATTCGGGTTTGCAGATCCCCCAGAATAGTCTCCTGTGCGGTCTCATCATTGACAATGACATCGGCCTTTTGGTAGGACAAAGAAAATAAAAGAGTGCCGTCATCACTGAAAATTTCCTCCCGGACTGTGGGCAGCGCGAGGGCGTGCATGGATCGATCTACCACCTGTTCTTGGGAAATCTCAGTAGGTGAACTGCCGGTAACATCTGGCTCAGGCACTGTTGTCGGAGCGGAATTGCCGGTGGGTGCTGTGCCGCATCCGGCGATGCTTAGGGTAAGACAGGCACTCAGAAACCCTGCGAGTAGCTTCTTCATGACATTACCTCCGTAGATATACAGAATATATGTATACTATAGCATATAATCGGGTAAACATCAAGGGATATATCAATTTTCATCCCTTGACAGAAGAAAAACCGGATGGTAAAATAGGAGAAACCATATATCGTGTGGAACGGAAAGAGTAGCGTAGCTTGCCCATCAGAGAGTCAGGGTCATTGGCTGGAAGCCCGGCGGAAGCAGTTGCGTGAAGGTGCGTCCGGGAGCGAATTTATTTAATCAAGTGATAAATGAGAGTGGAACCGCGAGTCATTGACCCGCCTCTTGTACTTATAGTACGAGGGGCGTTTATTTTTTATATTATCATATGGAGGAATCAATATGTATCTTTATAATTCCCTATCTCACAAAAAGGAACTGTTCCAGCCCAATTCCCCGGATGTGGTGAAAATGTATACCTGTGGACCCACGGTGTATCATTTTGCCCATATCGGCAATCTGCGTACCTATATCATGGAGGACGTGCTGGAAAAGGCTCTGCGTTATCAGGGGTATAACGTAGTTCGTGTTATGAATATTACCGACGTGGGCCACCTGGCATCCGATGCCGATACCGGTGAGGATAAAATGCTTAAGGGTGCCAAGCGGGAAAATAAGTCCGTTATGGAGATCGCCCAGTTTTATACCGATGCCTTCTTCTCCGACTGCCAAAAGCTGAACATCAAGCGTCCCGAGGTGGTGGAGCCTGCCACCGGCTGTATCGATGAGTTTATCAAGATCGTCTCCGGTCTGCTGGATAAAGGCTTTGCTTATGTGGCAGGAGGCAATGTCTACTTCGATACCTCCAAGCTGGAAAAGTATTATGTCTTCAATGACCATAACGAAGAGGATTTGGAGATCGGCGTTCGGGAAGGGGTGGAAGAGGACACCAATAAGCGCAATAAAAATGACTTCGTCCTTTGGTTCACCAAGTCAAAGTTTGAGGATCAGGCACTGAAATGGGATTCGCCTTGGGGTGTAGGCTATCCGGGCTGGCATATCGAGTGCTCCGGTATTTCGATGAAGCATTTGGGAGAGGATCTGGATATCCACGCCGGCGGTATTGATAACGCATTTCCTCATCATACCAATGAGATCGCCCAGTCTGAAAGCTATCTGGGGCATAAGTGGTGTAATTACTGGTTCCATGTCCACCACCTGAATACGGATACCGGCAAAATGTCCAAATCTAAGGGAGAGTTTTTGACGGTCTCCCTGCTGGAAAGCAAGGGCTATGATCCTATGGCTTACCGTCTGTTCTGCCTGCAAAGCCATTATCGCCGGAACCTTGTCTTCTCCTGGGAGAATCTGGACAATGCCACGCAGGCCTACGAAAAGCTGATCGCCAAGATCGCCACCTTGAAGGATGGCGGCGAGGTGGAGGAAGCGGCATTGACCGCCCTGAAGGAGCGGTTCAATAACGCACTGAACGGAGATCTGAATACCTCTCTGGCAGTCACCGCTGTTTACGATGTCCTGAAGGCAAAGTGCTCCGACGCCACGAAGCTGGCAGCCCTTGCGGATTTTGATACCGTTTTGTCCCTGAATTTGCTGTCTGCCGCACAGAAGCTGAAGCAGAAGCTCTCGCAGGAGGAAGCCGCCAACGCAGACCCTGAGATCGATGCTCTGGTTGCCCAGCGCACCGCCGCAAAAAAGGCGAAGGATTTTGCGACAGCCGACCGGATTCGGAATGAGCTGAAGGCGCAGGGCATTGAGATCATCGATACCCCTCAGGGTGCTAAGTGGAGAAAAGTATGAAATTGATGATATTAGACGGCAACTCGGTGATCAATCGGGCGTATTACGGTGTAAAGCCCTTGACCAACCGAGAGGGCTTGTATACCCATGCCATCTATGGATTTTTGAACATTCTGGACAGAATGGAGAAGGAGGAACAGCCCGATGCGGTTTGTGTCTCCTTCGATCTTCACGGTCCCACCTTCCGACATGAGCAATACGATGGCTATAAGGCCACCCGACATGGAATGCCGGAGGAATTGGCACAGCAGATGCCGGTGATGAAGGATGTGCTTCGTGCCATGAACATCCCCATCTATGAGTGCAAGGGCTGGGAAGCGGATGATGTCATCGGTACGGTGGGGCGTATCTGTTCCAATAACGGCTGGGAGTGCGTGATTGTCACCGGCGACCGGGATAGCCTGCAGCTCATCGATGAAAACGTCCATGTAAAGCTGGTGATCTCCAAGGCTGGGCAGACCACCGCTACGGTTTATGACCGGCAAAAGTTCCGGGAGGAATATGGCTTTGAGCCAAAGACTCTCATCGACCTGAAAGCTTTGATGGGAGATTCCTCTGATAATATCCCAGGCGTGGCAGGGATAGGTCCTAAAACTGCTACGGATCTGCTGCTGAAATTTGGCTCGCTGGATGGGGTCTATGAGCATATCGAAGATACATCCATCCGTCCCAAGCTCCGGGAAAAGCTGGAGGCAGGGAAGGACAGTGCCTATCTTTCTTATGACCTTGCCACCATTCGTCCCGAAGCACCCATTGAATTTGAACCAAAGGATGCCATCATCCAGCCCTATGATCGGCAGAAGCTCTATGAGCTGTTCGTCAAGCTGGAATTTGTCCGCCTGATCGATAAATACGGTCTCCGAGGAGCCGGTATGGAAGCCCCCCAAGCCACAAAGAAATGCGCCCCACTGCCCAGATGTCAGGAGCCGCCCTGTAACGGAGTACCCTGCGCAGTATATCTGGCAGAGGATGGAAGCTTGGGACTTGCATGGGAAAAGGGCGTGTGCGTCCTGACGCCGATGGAGGCGCAGATGGCAGGGGAGATTCTCGCAAATAGAGAAGACTGTGTTTGCCACGATCTGAAGACCACCATGCACCGGTTGGATGAAATGGGGCTTGACTTTGGCAGCTTTAGCTTTGATACGGCGTTGGCGGCCTATGACCTGAACCCCTCCCAGTCCGATTACCCTGTCTCCAAGCTGGCGACCAATTTCTTGGGTACCACAGTGGAGGACTCAGATGCCGCCGCCTGTGCGGAAGCCATTTGGCAGCTGAAAGCGGTCCTTTGGCAGGAGCTTCAGCAGCAGGGAATGGAGAAGCTATATATGGAGATGGAGCTGCCCCTTTGCTCCGTGCTCTATCGAATGGAAAAAGCCGGCGTTGCCATCCACCGGGAGCAGCTGCTGCAATTTGGTGAGATGCTGGCACAGAGAATAGCCGACTGCGAAAGCCTGATTTTTTCCTATTCCGGTGGTGCGTTCAATATCAATTCCCCCAAGCAGTTGGGTGAGCTGCTTTTTGATAAGCTGGGTCTGCCTCCGGTGAAGAAAACCAAAACCGGATACTCCACCAATGCGGATGTGCTGGAAAAGCTGAAGGATAAGCACCCCATCATCCCGGCGATCATGGACTACCGAATGCTGACCAAGCTGAAATCCACCTACGCCGACGGGCTTGTGAAGGTCATTGGTCCCGATGGCAGAATCCACACCACCTTCCAAAATCTCGTCACCGCTACCGGTCGTCTGTCCTCTACAGAGCCGAATCTGCAAAATATCCCGGTCCGTACCGATTTGGGCGCGGAGATTCGAAAAATGTTCGTCCCCAAAGAGGGCTGTGTTCTGGTGGATGCGGATTACAGCCAGATCGAGCTTCGGGTCCTTGCCCATATTGCCAATGATGAGACCATGTGCAAGGCCTTTACCGACGGTATGGATATTCACACCGTCACTGCTGCTCAGGTTTTCCATGTTCCGGCTGAGCAGGTAACGCCGTTACAGCGCCGCCATGCCAAGGCAGTCAATTTCGGCATTGTCTATGGCATTTCCGAGTTCTCTCTGGCTGAGGATATCGGTGTATCACGCTGGGAGGCAAAGGATTATATCGATCGCTACCTTGCCAATTATCAGGGAGTCCGCAGCTATATGAAGCAGGTGGTCATGGATGCCCGGGATCGGGGCTATACCACCACTATGTACGGAAGAAAGCGTTTGATACCTGAGCTGAAAAGCAGCAATTTCAATGTCCGCAGCTCGGCTGAGCGAATTGCGTTGAATACCCCCATTCAGGGGACGGCGGCGGATCTGATCAAGCTGGCTATGATCCGGGTGGACGCCGCACTGCGGGAGAACTACCCACAGGCACAGCTGCTGCTGCAGGTTCACGATGAATTGATCGTGGAGTGCCCGGAGGAGATCGCCCCTCAGGTAGCACAGCTGGTGAGCCGTGAGATGGAGCAGGTGGCATCCTTGAACGTACCGCTGACAGCGGAAGCGAAGTGGGGAAAGAGCTGGTACGACGCAAAATGATTACAATTGTACCCATGACCAACCACCACGTTTCGGCAGTGGCACAGCTGGAGCGGCTGTGTTTTGCGGACCCCTGGAGTGAAAACAGTGTGGCATCCGAATTAAATAACTCCCTTTCGCTGTGGCTGGTTGCCATGGAGGGAGAGCAGCTGGTGGGCTATGTTGGCTCACAGTCGGTGCTGGGGGAGTCGGATATGATGAATGTGGCAGTCTGCCCGGATGTCCGCCGCCGGGGAGTCGCCCAGAGGCTGATAGAAGCCCTTGTAGAAGCCCTTCGGGAACGGGGGAATTACTGCCTGACTCTGGAGGTTCGTGCCTCCAATGCCCCAGCAATTGCCCTATATGAAAAGCTGGACTTTCAGGAAGTGGGCAGGCGGCGCAACTACTACCGAAATCCCAAAGAAGACGCATTGATTCTCAGAAAGGAGTGGGAAGCTTGAATATATTAGCCGTTGAATCCTCCTGCGATGAGACTGCTGTTGCCATCGTCCGGGATGGACGGCAGGTACTCACCGATTGCATTGCCTCTCAGGTGGAGCTGCACCGGATCTATGGCGGCGTGGTGCCGGAGATCGCCTCCCGGATGCATATTGAAGCCATTTACGGTCTTGCGGATCAGGCACTGGCGCAGGCACAGCTGGAACGAAAGGACATTGATGCAATTGCCGTTACCTACGCTCCGGGGCTGATCGGTGCGGTACTGGTGGGCGTGAACTTTGCGAAGGCTGCGGCTTTGGCAATGGGCAAGCCGCTGATTCCGGTCCACCATATTCGGGGGCATATTGCCGCCAATTATTTGGCAGACCCGGAATTGAAGCCACCCTTTCTGTGTTTGGTGGTCTCCGGCGGTCACACCCTGATCGTGGATGTCAAGGATTATACGCAGATGGAAATTTTGGGCACTACGTTAGACGATGCGGCAGGGGAGTGCTTCGATAAGGTGGGCAGAGTTCTTGGAATGCCCTATCCCGGCGGTGCCGCACTGGATCAGGCAGCCCAGCATGGAGATGATACCAGATATCAGCTGCCCAGAAGCCGCCCGGGTGCCAACCCCTATGATATGAGCTTTTCCGGATTGAAGACCGCAACCCTGAACCTGATTCACCATGCCCAGCAGGTGGGGGAGCGGTTGGATGTGAATAGCCTTTGCGCTTCCTTCACCGCCGCTGTGTCGGATACGCTGGTCCCCAGAGTGGAAATGGCGTTGAAACAGACCGGAAGAAAGCAGCTGGCGGTTGCTGGCGGTGTTGCGGCCAATTCCCGGATTCGTAAGGATATTCTGGAGGCTGCTCAAAAGCTGGGTGTCAGCGTCTGTCTGCCGCCGCTGAACCTCTGTGGTGACAATGCGGCTATGATCGGAGCGCAGGCCTATTACGAATATCTCAGCGGCAATATCGGCGACATGAGCCTCAATGCCTATGCTACCAAATCCATTTTAGGAGAGACGATATAACCAAATAAAACCGCTGTTCGCAGCGGTTTTATTTTTTTGAAAACCCACGGGATTGTGTGGAAAACCGTTATTCATTCGAAAATTGAATATTCTTTTTGTTAAAATCACATACTTGACAAAAAATATCATAAAAAGTTTGAAAAACACATAAAATTACAGGATTATACATGGTTCGACAAAAGGGTCGATTGTGAAGGCTGTGGAAAAACCTGTGGAAATTGTGAATAACTTTTTGAATATTTCACAGCATTCATCGATGCAGAGGGGTATTATGGTCAATCTCTGGGCAAAAAGACGAAATTATATCAATTTCAGGAAATACAATGATTAACAAATGATGTCCGGTGAAAGAAGTGGCATACTGTAGAATAAGAGAGGAGGCGTTTGAATTGAGAACGTTTCAGCGAATCCTTGAAATAATGGACCGCCAGATGAATACTCCATCTTTGTTTGGCTGGTTCCACCTTGTTTCACTTGCGTTAACTGCTTTGCTTACATTTGCTCTTTGTTATCGTCATAAAAAGGACAGTCCCCGGCGAGTTCGGGCTGTGGTGTCGGGTACTGCCTTGCTGGTGCTCCTGTTGGAGATTTATAAGCAGATCAATTACAGCTTTTCCTATACCGGTGCAATTACCTTTGATTATCAGTGGTATGCCTTCCCATACCAGTTTTGCTCCACACCCATGTATGCCGGAATTCTGGCCGGCTTGTTGCCGGAAGGCCGAGTCCGGCGTGGGTTGTATTCTTTCCTGGCAACCTTTGCGGTATTTGCCGGTGCTGCGGTGATGATTTACCCCGGAGAAGTCTTTGTGGGGACCATCGGCATCAATATCCAGGCTATGATTTGTCACGGCTCCATGATTTGCGTTGGCGTGTACCTGTTCTATACCGGTGCTGTTCCCCTGGAACACAGAACCATTCTAAGAGGAGCGGCAGTATTCATCTGTGGGGTGGCGATTGCGGTGCTGCTCAATGAAATTGCCTATGCGGCAGGACTTTTAGAGACTCAGACCTTCAATATGTTCTTCATCAGCCGTCACTGTGAACCATTTTTGCCGGTATATTCGACCGTGCAGAGGGTGCTTCCTTATCCATGGAGCCTGTTGCTCTATATCCTGGGATTCACAGCGGCGGCCTATCTGATCCTGCTGCTGGCAATGGCGATCGGCAAAACGACCCACTTCCAAAATCTGATTTGATTTCCGAAAACAAACAGGGTTATTGTCACTTCTCCTGCTCAAACTATGGACACGGAAAGAAAAAAGATGTTTTCCAACGGAAAGCGTCTTAGCTTTCCGGGAAAACAACAAAAGGAGAGAGACATTATGAGTAACAATAACAACAACCAGATCAATATCCCCCAGGCACGCGAGGCAATGGACCGTTTCAAGATGCAGGCAGCCCAGGAGGTTGGCGTCAACCTGACCAACGGCTACAATGGTCACCTGACTTCCCGTGAAGCCGGCTCTGTCGGCGGTCAGATGGTCAAGAAGATGATCGAGGCCTACGAGCAGGGCTTGCAGTAATCTTCTTTTTAAGCGGATCACCGGATCACCGGCGATCCGCTTACATAATAATATTTCCTCTTGCGTTCTGATGAGAAACACTGTATAATACAGGAAATCAGACTAGGAGGTAATTTAAACGTGAGTACCATTGGTTGGGTGATCTTCTTTTTTATGCTGATCGGCGGTCCCGTTGCATCTATACTATGGCTGTGCTTTAGTTGGAGCAAGTTTAAGAGTGCAGTCCCTTTTACGGCAGAGTATCAAAGGAACAAGGTTCGCCTCATCATCTCTGCAGTGGTTGCTGGAGTTGTGATGGCAGTTTTTTTGGCAATTATGGCTATCTACGGCGTTAAAGTCTATTTTGCTCCACTATTATAAGAAGTCGCCTTCCTCTGGTTAAGGAGGAAGGCAATTTTTTAGTATTTCCATGGGACGTGCTTCGGCGGCTCTTTGGGAGAGGATTTGGCTGTTGCATCTTCCACTGTAGGCTCGGAGTCCTGCTTTAAAAGCTGCTCATAGAAAAGCGCATAGGCAGCAGCCAGCTTTGGTTTGGCGAAATAATGCACTACCAGCCGCAGTACCAGACTGAAAACTGCGATGATCCAACTGGCAGTTTCCCAGTTGCCGGGAAGAGAGAGATCCAGACCGGAAATCACCAGCACACTCAGAGGCAGTATAATTCCCAGAAGCTCCGGAATATAAAACCACCAGAAGCTCAAATCCAGTCGCAGCAGCTTTCCTTTGTTGCCCCTCATTAAGACACGGCTTTGGTTGGCTGCCTTCATGCCGCCGATGTTTTCACCATCCAAAATAATGTACCGGGTCATACGATAGCGATAAAAAATCTGGGAGGATAAAAACACCAGCATACTTGCAAAAACGACTCCATAAACCACAGCGACAATGAGCATTCTTCCTTCCAGAGGGGTGGAAGGTTCCTGCAGCAACGTGACAGCGTCCTGATAAAAGGCCTGGGAAAGGGGGAGCAGGGTCAGTACCACGCTGGTGGCGTAACTGCAAAGCAGATAAATCAGCACATATTGGATTCCACGAAAGATCATGGAACCAAGTATGGATTTCAAATAGCGAAAACCATTGGTAAGATCGCCGGTCATGTTCCGCCTGCCACGGATGAAGTCCAGTGCCACATAGGAAAGTCCGGTCTCCCAAAATGGAGTCAGAAAAAGGCCAACCAATACCAATGTGATCTGAGCGGCGAAGATCATCGTGTGAGTCCCCAGATTACTCAGTCCGCCCTCCGGTGCCAGAAATTGAATCAGATAGCTGAGCACAAACAACACCAGCCAGACCCCTACTGTAATGCCGGAGTGGGTACGAACCAAGCGACGATAGATACCGGAATCCTGACGGAGACGCTGGGCGGCAGTTTTTTTGATACCAGAAAACATGAAACACCTCCTGAAGGTTCTCCCATAGTTATATACGAAAGTGACGAAAATAGCAAATGAATTTTTTGTGACAGTAGAAATAATTGATCCAATATGATAAAATAGTGGAAAAGATCAGGGGGAATCAATATGGAATTAGGGCAGAGACTGCGGCAGGCACGACAGGAGAAGGGAATCTCTCAGCGTCAGCTTTGCGGTGATACCATCACAAGGAATATGCTGTCTCTTATCGAAAACGGTGCGGCGATTCCCTCTCTGGATACCTTGCTGTTTCTTGCCCGGCAGTTGGATAAGCCGGTGAGTTATTTCTTAGATGAGCAGACCCTTACGTCACCCAACCAGTCTGTGATGGAAAAGGCACGTTCCTTCTTGGCTGAGGGGAAGCCGGATGCGGTTCTGGAAGCCTTGGCAGATTACCGCAGACCGGATGCTACCTTTGACTACGAGGCGGCACTGCTGGAAGCACTGGCATGCATTCTTCTGGCTGAGGAGGCAATTTCCCGGGAAAAGCGTCCTTATGCCCGGGAACTGCTGGAACGGGCAGCGGCGGCAGGACAGCGAACACCTTATTATACGCAAGAACTGGAACGCCGACGCCTGCTGATACTGGCACAGCTTGTACCGATGGTTTTGCCGGCAGATGACCGGGAACTGCTGCTGCGTTCCGAGCTGGCACTGAGGCAGGGGGACACGCTGAGGGCGGCGCAGTATTTGGATGCGGCGGAGGAAAAGGAAACACCCCGATGGAGCTACCTTCGAGGGAAGGTATATCACGCCCAGCAGGATCACCGGAAGGCCTGCGACTGTTTTCGAAAGGCATGGGAATACGCCCCAAAGTCCTGTGCCGCTGCGCTGGAGGACTGCTGCCGTGAATTGGGGGACTATAAAGGTGCCTATCATTATGCCTGTGTGCTTCGGGACATGGAAAAAGACGAAACGACTTTCCGTGATGCTCTTAAGGGAGAATTGGTGGAAGGTATGTAACTGAAAGGTGTAAAAGCCTTCCGGTTATTACTTTTTATGCTTTTTTGCTGTGGACTCTGCGAGAACTTCGATTGGATGCCTTCCTGATTCCGCCTTTCGCTTGTGTACCCTTAAATGACAACCACCGTCTTCGCCGGTGGATGTGTTTTACGCTCACAGGGATTCGCACGGTACGCAAAAAAATTTTTCAAAATCCTGTCACACTTTTCAAAAACTGCCCTTTACATATATAGGGGGGTGTTTGGATATTTGCGATGCTGCCGCCAAGGCGAGTCATATCCGTGAATTTAATTTCTCGGAAAAACAATCATAATAAATACAGAGGCAAGCGGATACTCCTTTCCGATCTTGTTTCGCCGGTGGCAGTGGCGGCTGCTGCCGGTACCCCCTTTTTTTGTTGTTATCCGATTTACGGAAACATAATGTATAACGTGTCGCATTTTCGACGTTTTGGAGTGTGTGTTGAATGGATGATTTGCCTGAGATAGTGGCGGCTATTGTGGGCAAAGAATTGGAAAACAAAACTTCAGCGTCCTATGCGGTGCAATAATTTTTACCGAAAGGAGAGAAGCGCGTAATGAAGGAGTGTTACTGCGCGAAGTTTTTATGAAGAAGATGTTTGAAGATAGGAAGTGGTTGCTTCTCATCCTGGCCATCGTATTGGTGGTTGCCCTGGTGATTGGCATTGTAGTTGTCACCAGTGGTTCGGAGGAGCCTGCGAACGTAGCTACTAATGATGAGGTTGAGACGACCGAAACTACGGATGATCCTTCCATCATGGAGCCCCCTGTAGGGTTCGATGACCCCGTGATCGAATCTACATCCCCTGACACAACAGAGTATACAGATATTCTTGATATTGGGCCTACTGAAACAGATGATGGCGATGCCACTGGAGAAAGTTCTGACAACGGCTCTGTTCATCCTGATCCTTCCACTCTCGAAGAGTCTACTGAAGCTCCTACCGAAGAGCCCACTGAGGAGCCCACCGAAGCCCCTACTGAGGTACCTACAGTAGATGAGCCGGATGAAACAAAACCTACCGAGAAGCCCACAGAGAAGCCGACCGAAGCCCCTGATGATGAACCTGAGGAGACAAAGCCAAAGGAAACAGAACCTGTGGAAACGAAGCCTGTAGAGACAACTCCTAAGTATGACTTTGGAGGCATTGATCCCAGTAACATCACGCTGGACATTTATCTGTCTTGGGATGATGCTACAGCCCAGGCGTGGTTGGATACTTACGATCCCTTAGACTATGATCTGGATGCACGGTTCAATTGGGGCTGCGTTGTGCAGGGACTGACCGACCCCTACTCCAAAGGGAAGAACGGGATTTGGGCTGCCTCCGAGGAACAGTATAATGATATTCTGTCAGCTGTCTGTCGTCACTGTGGAGAAACGATGTGCAATGCGGTTTATCGGGATCCTGACTGGGGTTATACCGTAATCGACTACGAGCGTTGTTCCAAGTACGACATCACAAAGGATCCAATCTATTATTGTCAGGTTTGCGGTTTGAAACAAGGGGAAGAAGGATGTCTTCGATCTGTAACCGGAATGCCGTGTCCTCATTGTGGAGAGGAAAGAGAACCTCTGACTTGCCACCATTGCAGCAAATTTCATAACTAATCACTTTTCCGAGCCGTCCTGCGCAATGTGGGGCGGCTTTTTGTGCGTAATGGAGGAGTGTTCGCAACAAATAAAACGTAAACCGGTTGAGGTTGCGTTTTTTTCAAAAAAAAGAAGAAAAAAGAAGGCAGCCAAGCCGGTTGCCTTCTCATGTTTTGAATAGCCATTTGTTCAATTGCTCAACGCGCAGTAGTATGCCGCGACCTCACTGCGTGGAGCGAAATAGAGGGTCCCGTTGAAGT
>CAZENN010000008.1:0-33872 GCA_964513605.1 uncultured Oscillospiraceae bacterium | reverse complement strand
TCATGCCTCCTTATTGATATTCCTTGGTCTTGTCGATGATGTGAAGTAGACCGAGACCTATTTTTCTCATACTCATGTGGAAGTCAGCGACATCGTAGTATCCGTCATTTTTGGCTTCTAGCCCTTCCAAACCGTGATACATATTTTTGTCGCATAATGCCCTGCGGATGTATTCTAACTCGGTTTCGTTGACTTTGAGTGTATATTCCATAGTAAAAAATCCTCCTTGCAAAATCAAGTAAAGTGTGATATTCTTTAGTTGGTGGTTTTGGTATCCCAGACCACCAACTGGGGGCTTAGCTGTTACCGCTCATTTTTAGCGGCTTCTGCTTCGCTGTATGTGGCGTACTCAATACCGTCATACAGGAAGCCGTATTCGGTTTCGACAATCAACTGAACATCCCCCCTTTTCTGAGGTGGTGCGGGCTGGTACTCCGTACCACCTCTTAGTATCTGTATTATACATGATATCTCATGTATAATCAAGCGAAAATATCCAAAATACAATGAATCTTTATATTATTTTAGGGTAAAAATGCCCCGAAAATGTATAAATATGCAACAAAAACCCCGGATTACCTCCGGGGTTCGTTTTATGTATGCACTTCCTGCATGAAGCCTATCGCCTCAGCGATGGGAGGCGTTAGGAATTTTTCATATAAAAGCCGTCTCACGCAAGGCTTTTATATGAAATATTCCGGTAGCCGGTTCACTCCTTATGAATACCCAGCCCCGACAACCGTTAGGGTAGCAATGCGGGCGCATCACCTTCCCCCATTGTAGGCACTTCCATTCGCACCTTGGCTATAATCGCCCCCGGCGCAACCTTATGTTTTCTGAGCGTTTCCACTCACTGTGTGACGGTACTAGCCTCCCTACTCTTTCAGCCCCAGTAGCCAATCAGCAGATATATGGTAGAATTTGCATAGAGTTATTAAATGTCTTATAGGGAGTTCGTTTTTACCATTTTCATAGCAACTGTAATGTTGCTGTGTTGTTTCTAAGACCTCAGCAATATCTGCTTGGCTGTATCCTCTGTCTTGGCGAATTGTGCGAATGTTTGTGATGTAATCCATAAATAAGTCCCCTTTCTTTGTGCATTGTTACAATTTAATTTTACATGATAATATATGTATTGACAACATGACTTCTCATGTGTTATTCTTTGAATGCATACATGATATGTCGTGTATATCTAATAACAGAAAAGGGGGAAAAAATCAACATGGCTATTGTAAGTACGCTGTTAGGTTTCGGACTGGAGGTCTTGACCACCGTATGTGGTATCAAGGCTTATCTCTGGTTTGAAAATCGCAAGGCTGTCAAAGCGGCTAGAAAGCGTAGTAAGGCATGAAAAAGCCCACAGGTAGTCGATACCTTGTAATCCAGCAATGGAAAAAGGTCGTTAGAGAGGCAATCCCACGCCTCGAAAGTCCTGCCGCCGCTGAGCTTTTAGAGGCTGAAATCTATCGTGCTCGTTCTGGCGGCATGATTTCCGATTCCGAATATATGGAATTCAAAAATCTAATCGTACAAGTATATCAAGATAACAATTGGGGAAACCCCACATTTTAGGAGGAAAATGGAAATGAGAAAAACAATTCAAATCGTTGGTGTCGGTGAACGCCGTAAGGGTGTATCCCAGAAGACCGGACGTGCATACGACTTTACCCCTATTGCATTTACCTATGAGCATATGAGCATGAACGGCGTTGGTGCCGCTACTGTCAACGTATCCCAGGACTGTTGCCTGGCTGACTACTTCCCTACTGTTGGTGATGTGGTCGAGGCTGTTATTCGTGAGGACTTCAAGACCGGACGTATGTACGTCGATGCAATCCTTTAATGCCTCGCCCGATTGGGCGTTGCAAATACCCCTTTCTGCTTTGGTAGCCCTGCAAGGGCTACCATCCAGAATGGAGGCTTTGGAAAGAGAAAATGCGCAATTGCGCCGTGAATTAGAGGGGCTGAGAACAATCCAGTCCCAATGTCTGCAAATGCTAGCAGATGCCAAAAGAGGGCGAATGTCGGGATGATATGCGTACCTCCTTTGGCACAGGCGGAGCCACTACGACTAGCTCCGCCTGTGTCATGTGTCAAAAGGGAGGTTATATCATGGAAAAAATTCGTTGTCGTAACTTTGATCTTCTTCTTTATGATGAAGATGAAACGCATAGGGCGTGTTTGGAAAAGCTCGCTACTGGATACAAGTATATCGCCATTAAGCATGACAAGGACGTTTGGACGGAGGATGATAATATCCCTGATGGTCTGAACGCTGGAGACTTGAAAAAAGCACACTGGCATATAATAGTCAAATTTCCGCAAGCTAGATGGAATACAGCTGTTGCTAAAGAACTTGGGATTGCACAGAATTATATTCAGCGGTGTGTTTCCTATGAGGGTTCGCTTTTGTACTTAGTCCATAAAGGGATACCGCATAAATATCAATATGACCCTAATGAATGTATTGGAACTTTGTTAAAGGATTTGGAGAAGACTTTGGATTGTGAGACAGATCTAAACGAGCGTGTTATGGATGTACTTGATATTTTGGATGAACGCCCATTCTGGTCTACCCGTGCTTTTCTTGCTGAGGCATGTGCGAGAAAACGTGTTGGGGAAGCGTTGCGTATGGGAAGTTTGCTTACTTCTTTGATTGCACAGCATAATTGCGAAGAGGAGTTTAGCGAACGCCCTGACTCTGGATTTTATTCAGACCAGATAGAACAAGCGCAATTTACTGGCTTCGTAGCTGGGCATCAAGCTGGTATTAAAGAACGGTAACATTAAACATAGGAGGATGGTATTTTGAAAATTGATATTCAACGCTGTATCAAGGTACTATCCTCCTTTGTCGTTATTTTTATGGTGCTTCTTACGGCTGTGGCTATGCCTGTTTTCGCTGTAAATGATGGATTATATAATTTAAGTGATATGGTGTCATATCGTACCGTTGATGATAATGTTATTAAGGTGCATTATATGCCTGCTGAATTAGGTATAACGCCGTGTATCGTAACTTATCTGAATGGTACTGTGCATGATACCGAATATGCTGATTCTGTTAAATTTATCTTTACAAGTGGGTCTCCTGCCTGGGCTTTCTATGTTAGCCCTTTGGGCGTTCCTGCCAATGGTTCTATGACTTCCGGGTTAGTAGATGTTTCCGATTTGCGTGAATATTCATCTTTCACACTTAGTGCAAATTTTAGGATTGATGCAGGTGCGGTAAACTCTACTGGTGATTTGCAATTTCGATTTACTTTGGACGCTTTTTATTTTGATGCTAACTTGAAATATCTTGGTAAGGAGTATGGTACGTCTTACATGGTATTAGCGTCCCCTGGCGATACTGCTTTTATTGCGGACTTTGAAACAATGGATGTTCCTACCGAATTCACCTTGCCGGAAAACGCTGTATATGTTGCACCTCGGATTAGATGTAATATATATTCTTCGGGCTATGATAGTCAGGGGACTGTTGAGGTCGATTTGCAAGAATTTGGTTTTATTTCAACTGTTGATTCTGTTATTGATAACTCCGCAACTATGCATGCTATTAAAGACCAGTTAGGTGATATAGAAGATGAGTTGGAAAACATTGACCAGTCCATTAAAGAAGGTAATGAAAAGCTAGATGCTATTGAAGACGATTTAGACGGTATTAACCAGTCTATTGATGAAGGTAATGAAAAGTTAGATACTGTCATAGATGGTAAACAAAAATGGCATGACTCCGTTCAGGACGATTCGGAAACCCAGCAGGAGGTTGATGGGGAATTATCTGATGCAATGGATAGTGTAGACGAGTCAACTGATTTGGATAACATTTTACCGGATAATGCACAAAAGTCAGAAGATTTGGAAGTATATGTTGAGGATTGGTCAAGTAACGAGTCTTGGAGACTTATCAAGAAGATTTTTAAGCCAATTCTTGAATGGGGATACATTCAAAACATTTTGATGATGATTGTAGCCTTTATTAACATCTCTGTATTACTTCTTGGGAGGTAGTCCATGTTTGATATATTCTCTCAAATTGGTAATGTCTTTGATTCGCTGATTTCTATTATCCGGGTTTTGCTTTGGGTCATTCAAGGTTTAGATGATGTTGTTGTACTGCTTACATCTGCGTTAAATTCCTTGCTTGATATGCTGGACGTATTTCCAGAAAATGCAGCAGCTGCTTTAATGGGAGTTTGTGGAGGTCTTTTCATACTTCGTATATTCGGGAGGTCTTAATTTGAAAAACTTTGCTGTGAACTTACTTGCCGATATTATAGCTGCTTGTATTAACTGGTGGACTGCTATTATTGATGCTGTAGATTTGGTACAACTCTGGATTGGCGTTGTTGTCTTAGTTGCTTTGTTCTCCATTGTACTGACCCCGATGCGTGGTGGTCAACTTCTCGGCGGTGGTGCAATTGGAACATTTACGCAAACTAAAATCAATAAGAAGCTTCGCAAAAGTCAATCTTACCACCATGAGGAGGATTAACGTGCAATATATTTTTTACTTTTTCTGTATGGCTATGTTAGCCCTTATTTACTTTAGACTGGGGAAATTGGTATGATTTTGTATATAATACCCCTTGTAAAGGCTTTTATTCCTATCTGGAATAATTACCTGATCTATATGTTTGCTTTAGCTTTTATTGCTTTTGTCGGTGCTTTTATTCATTCGCTTTTTAGGAGGTAATATGTACGATTTAATCAATGGTATTATTAACCATTCATGGACAACTGGCACTAATGAGCAATCCTATATTTACTATATTTGCGGTGCTTTGATTTGTCTTTTTTCTGTCGTTTTTATTGACTTGATTCGGGATATTTTCTCCGGTTTTTTCCGGGGTTAGTATAAATATTTTAAGGAGGAAATGCTGTTATGATGTCTGCCGTTACTGATGCTTTGTCCGTGGTTATCGACTGGGTCGGTACTGTTGTTACTGCTCTCGTTGGTACGAATGGTGCGCTGAAAGACCTGCTCCCCTTGCTGGCTGTTGGCGTTGCTGTCTCTGCTCTGATGCTTGGCGTAAAGGCTATTAAGAGTTTCATCTGGGGTGCTTGATAGCTCGCAGGAGGTGATTCTGTGTCGTTCGTTTCTGCTGTCTCGTTAGCTTTGGAGTACGTTATCATGTGGGTTGGCAATGTTGTTGGCGATCTTGTTATGAAGGGCGGTTTTCTTGGTGAATTGTTGCCCCTTTTAGCTGTCGGCGTTGCTGTCTCTGCTCTAATGCTCGGTATTAAAGCTATTAGAAGCTTTATCTGGGGTTCTTAAGGAGGTGATAAATTGGTGTTGCTTGATGCTGTTACGGACGCCCTCGCTGATGTCATTGACTGGGTTAGTACTGTCGTTACATCCCTTGTTGGTGCCGATGGTGCTTTGAAGGATTTGCTTCCCTTGCTGGCTGTTGGCGTTGCTGTCTCTGCTCTGATGCTTGGCGTAAAGGCTATTAAGAGTTTCATTTGGGGTGCTTAAATGCAAGCGCACCGCAAGCGTGACTTTAGTCCGCCTGCGGTGCGCATTTTGCGAATTATATTCAATGAGGTATTGAATTTATGAATATGAATAAAATTATCAAGCTATTCCGTGCCGGTAATGTCTGTGTATGTGGACTTCGTGGACGTGGCAAGGATATGCTTTTTGCTAATGTTGTTGCTCGCCGTGGACTTCCCTACGTCTCTAATACGGATTATGGAGGAGAACATATTCCATTTGACCCGATGAATTATGATTGTGGTGGTAATACATATGAAAACTTTCTGAATGGTGACTTGTATCATTATGATTACCCCCATGAGGATGGTACGGATATCTATGTTGCGGATGCAGGTGTTTACTTTCCTGCACAGCACTGTAAGGAACTGAATAAACGATATGGATATATTTCCACGTTTGTAGCCCTGACCAGACAGCTTGGGGAATGCAATATGCACTTCAACGTCCAGAATTTAAATCGTGTATGGGATAAAATCCGTGAACAATCCGACATTTACATTATGTGTAACTGGTGTAAAGTCATCGGCTCTTTGGTCATTGAGAATGTGACCATTTATGAGAATTATGATTCCGCTGTTGCCCGTGTCCCTCCCTATCGTAAACCTAACGTTAGGATGAATGCAGACCGGAGATTCGCTTTGCAGATGGATAAACAAAAGTACCGTGTTGCTCATGGTGATATCAAGAGAATGACGCTTATTTACTTTAATAAATCCACCTACAATACCAGAATTTTCAAGGAAATGCTGGAGAATGCCCCCGAACGCAATAAAAAATAATATTTTGTTGCGTTAGGGTGTAATTTGTGCTATAATTGCTATGATACTGTTGCACATAGTATTCTATGCTTTCTAACTCTATGGAGGTCGGCTATGAAGCGTTACCAAGACTGTCCGCAGATTCTGCGTGACTTTTTAGTCTATCACGAAACCATCAAGGGGCAATCCCAATTAACGATCTCGGAATACTATTTAGATCTGAGAATGTTTCTCCGTTTTATTAAACTGATGCGGTATGATATGCCTGTACATACAAAGCTTGAGGATATTCCCATTAAGGATATCGACATCACATTCATTCGTAATATCACCACATCTGATATTTTCGATTTCCTCTCGTATCTTGCTGAAGATCGCAGTATCAATGCGGATTCTCGTGCAGTAGATTATGGTATTTCACCCAGTTCGCGAGCCAGAAAGCTTTCGTCTATTAAATCATTTTATAAATACCTGACTGTCCGTACCAAGCAATTGACGGATAATCCTGTGGCTGACCTTGAATACCCCAAACTGAGGAAAAGTCTGCCTAAGTATTTGAAAATGGATCAGGCATCTGCATTGCTTCAATCGGTTAGCGGTGTCAATCAGAAGCGAGATTATGCAATCCTGATGCTCTTTCTCAATTGCGGCATACGTCGCAGCGAGTTGGTGGGATTAAATTTGACGGATGTATATGAAGACCGAATTCGAGTGGTAGGAAAAGGAAATAAAGAACGGTTTGTGTATTTCGGAACTGCCTGCCGCAAAGCAATTGATGCCTATTTGCCCGAACGCAACAAAAAAGTGCTGTCTGATAATCGGGCATTGTTTGGCTCACGGGATGGGAATCGCATTAGCGTCACCGCGGTTCACCGGCTAGTAAAAAAGCATTTACTTGCAGCCGGTATAGATGCCAGCCAATTTTCTGCCCATAAACTTCGACACACAGCTGCAACCATGATGCTTTCAGGCGGTGTGGATATAAAAACCGTTCAGGAAGTCCTTGGGCATGAAAATCTGAATACAACACAAATCTATACCCATATCGAAAATACAGAGCTTAAGATTGCAGCTGAAGCAAATCCTCTTTCAAAGCTGGATTTTTCGGATGATCTCGATTAAGTCCTCTCCCCTACTGTACCACTCCGGCTGCAGTTTGTGCAGCCGGATTTAGTTATTAGAGTGCAGCCTCTATGGCTTCACGAATATTCCTAACCATGTAAACTTCGAGTCCGGACGGGATTTCTAGTTTTTGCGCACTCCGTTTTGGAATAATACATTTCTTAAATCCCAAACGTGAAACTTCCTGTAACCGTTGGTTAATATGGGAAACAGACCGTACTTCGCCCGTTAATCCTACCTCGCCGATTGCTGCTAAATCATTTTCGATGGGCTTGTCACGATAAGAGGAAGCCACTGCTAATACCACTGGAAGATCTGCTCCTGGCTCATTAAGGTTGAGACCGCCGATAACATTGATATATGCATCAAAAACGTTCAGCTTCATCCCTGCGCGCTTTTCACTGACTGCCATGAGAAGAACAGCACGATTAAAATCAAACCCGTCAGCGGCTCTTCTAGGCACGTTGAAAGTAGTTTTGGTCACTAATGCCTGTACTTCTGCCAAAACCGGTCTTGTTCCCTCCATCACACAGGCAACGCAGGTTCCTGGTGCACCTTCTGGACGCCCTGAAAGAAGCATTTGAGACGGATTGGGAACTTCATCCAATCCTGTATCCAGCATTTCAAAAACACCAATTTCATTCGTAGAGCCAAATCGGTTTTTAGCAGCTCGCAGTAATCGATAGCTGGAATTTACGTCTCCTTCAAAATAGAGTACGCAGTCTACCATATGCTCCAAAACCTTCGGACCTGCTATTGCACCGTCTTTATTGATGTGCCCAACTACAAATACTGTAACACCCTGAGTCTTACTTAGATGCATCAAAGTCATCGTGCAATCCTTGACCTGAGAAACACTTCCCGGTGATGAAGTATTCTCTTCGTGATAAAGAGTTTGGATTGAGTCCACGATCAGGATATCCGGCTTGATTTCATCCACTGCTTCCATGATGTCAGACAATCGGGTTTCTGATAATATATATAACTCATCTGAACTGACCCCGAGACGTATTGCACGCAGTTTGATTTGTCGTTCACTTTCTTCCCCGGATACATATAGTACGGTGCGCTCGCAGCATAAGGAATTGCAAATCTGTAATAGCAGGGTCGATTTTCCAATACCTGGGGCACCTCCCACAAGCACCAGACTGCCTGCGACAGCACCGCCCCCTAATACCCGATTCAATTCCCCCATTCCAGTGTAAAAGCGGATCTCAGTGTCTGTATCAACCTGAGCGAGCTTCTGAGGTTTCCGACTCATCCCAACAGGAGAAGTCTTTGCCCTTCCCGGTGCCGTGGGCTTTTCGATGTGCTCCTCCAATGTATTCCATGCACCACAACCAGGACATCTCCCCTGCCACTGGTGGGTTTCATTTCCGCAGGATGTGCAGTAAAAAATCGTCTTTGTCTTTGCCATAGAAATGCCCCTCCCCAATATACTGACCTCATTATACCAGCATAAGAAATTCAGGTCAAGTCACTTGTGTGCGTTGAGGTCAATGGTAACAAATATAGCAGAAAAAACTATACCATTTTTGTGAAAAAAATCTTTACATTTTTCAAAATGAGCGATACAATATAGGTGTAAAATCTGACGGCTTATGCTAGGAGGAACACAATATGAATGTTAAGAGAATCGGTGTACTTACCAGCGGTGGGGATGCACCCGGCATGAACCCATGCGTCCGGGCAGTTGTGCGTACTGCTCTATACCACGGTGTTGAATGCTATGGTATTCGCCGTGGTTGGAATGGTTTGATCACCGGTGATATTATCAAACTGGATGAAAAGAGCGTTTCTCATACGATCAACAGAGGCGGCACCATTCTTTACACTGCTCGCAGCAAAGAGTTTATGACTGAAGAAGGGCAGCGAAAAGCAGTGTCTACCTGCAAATTCTTGGGTCTGGATAGCATCATTGCTATTGGCGGTGATGGTACTTTCCGGGGGGCTCGTGCTCTGTCTAAGTATGGTATCAATGTCATTGGTATTCCCGGTACCATTGATAATGACATCAGCTGTACGCATTACTGCATTGGTTTCGATACCGCTGCCAATACTGCAATCTCCTGCATTGATAAGCTCCGTGATACGATGCAGTCTCATGAGCGTTGTTCTGTTGTTGAGGTGATGGGTCGCAACGCAGGTTATCTTGCGATGTACGTCGGTCTGGCAGTAGGTGCCACTGCTGTTTTGGTACCAGAGGAAGAAATCGATTTTGAACGTGATGTGATTGAGAAGATTCGTCAGGCACGTTTTAACGGATTTACCCACTATATGATCGTTGTGGCAGAAGGTGCCGGTTCTGCTAATGACATCGCTTCCAAAATTAAAGAGGCAATTGATCTGGATCCCCGTGTTACGGTCCTTGGACATATTCAGCGTGGCGGTGTTCCCAATGCCCGTGACCGCGTCAATGCAACCAAGATGGGTTATTTAGCGGTAGAACTGCTTCTTGCCGGTAAAACCAACCGCATCGTCTGCACCCATGATGGTGGATTTACCGATGTGGATATTGATGAAGGTCTTGCGATGAAGAAGGGAATTCAAAAGATGGAAGTGGACGTTCTGGCAGCGATGACCGGTATTTAATGCTGCTTCCTAAATTAAAAAAGAAATCCCCCTTCGCGAAGTTTTCGAGGGTGGTATGCAACCGGAAGGCATTTTGCCTTCCGGTTGCATACCCAAAACCACCCGTTGTACAGGTGGTTCAAATGCGAATTCATCAATTCAAACACCGCCGGGTTGAATGCCTGATGTGTCAAAATTTCCTGTTTCGGCCAAAACATCCAACGCTTTTTGCGGAATATCACCTAACGAACCCGAACTGAGTTTCATAATGAAGCTTGCTCTTGTCTGTTCGGGATAACTTTCCGCAAAGGCGGATTGATGAAGAATCAGCAGTTTATCACCGGTTTCGTAGTCTGTGTCTTTGTCAGAATTGAGATGTATCGGTCTGTCATCGTACACCATATATAGGCTACCGTTTTCAGTAACGATGCATCGTGCAACTGTGATTTGATTTCCGCTAAAAATCACAACGGCAAACACAATCAACGCCAATGATATAACTGCACCGATAACGGAAAGTGTAATAATTAAACCTTTCTTTTTCACTGCGACACCTCCCATCAGAATATACCGGGCAACCATTCAGCAATCAGCATACCGGCTTCGAAAGATACGAAGTTAGCAACCAAGGCATAAACAACGGCGAGCCATTTCGGTTTCTGCTTGATGCTGATTTTGTTAAGAAAATGGTAAAACAGTACCGCTTCGATTGCAAATACAATCAATTCAAAGAGAATGTATAATACAACAAACGCCATCTCGCCGGAATTGTAATTGACGATATTCAGTAGCACATTGAGAATGATCTGCGTACCGCTATTTACACCGGCAAGAAGAAGGAGTTGCTTCTTCTCTCTGTATCCGAACAACAGAGCAATCGCCATTTCGATGACAATCGTTATCAGAATACGAGCCACGAGCGATCCAATTTCTACACTGTAGTTGTAAGATTTGTAAGCATTCAATCGGTCATCTGAGCTTAGTTCCTCATTATAGTCAACGGAAGGCTTTGCATCATCCATATTGACCGTAAAGTAACTGTCGAAGGCATATCTTTCATACACGCCGCTGACAGCGTATTCGCCGGTTTCGGGAAAATACAAAAGGATCTTAAATTCATTTGGTGGGTAGTACGTCCATGCAAGTTCTTTTGTCTCATTGATTTGCCAAGCCTCCTGCAGAAAATAGAATTCGTCCTTTTCATCATAATCTACAAAGGCTTTCCATACATCATAGCCAAAGTCTTGCCAATCATAATATCCGTTTGAGTTTTCATTATGACGAGCATCTTCCTCAGTTCCATCCCATGCAGAGGAAGGACCGGTGCTCGGCTTACTCGAAAGCAGAGTGCCGTAGCACAGCTCGTCACCGAGGTTTTCAAATGTAATGCGAACCGATGGCTTGGGACCTGTGTCCGCACTTGCGGTAATCGGGAAGATCATCATTGCCATCAAAACACACATTAATGTGGTAATGATTCTTGTGAATTTCTCGCTTTTCATCACGGCACCTCCGTTTCATTTTATTCCAAAATCAGATTATACTCGTCATATTCCAGTTCGGAATACCCTGTCATTGTCTGCTTCAACGATTCAAGCAACAGTTCAGAATCGATAAGATGGTAGTATTCCTCGATTCGTTTTGAGATAGTAATATTGTATATGAAGTAATCGCCAACTTCGTGTTTGACAACACCTTCGCCTTCAAATTCCGATTCCGTTGTCTTGCTGTTGCTGTCGATCCTCACCTTAATGAACTCGACCTCATCACCAATACCATTCTGTTCTCGCCAAGCATAAAATATCTGTTCGGGAGAAAGAGGTAAATACTTTCTCGTGCGGTTGATTTCGTCCCCGTCAACATAGTAGATCCATACATTTTCGGATTCCACAGCCATATCCTGACCGCCGGCACCTTCGGGGGCTGCTGAATTTGCTCCCTGAAACGCTATATAAATAAATGGCATCATAAAGACAAGCACAGCGCAAGCTGCCAGAGAGCCGATTGTAACCCAAATATTTTTACTTGACTTTTTCTTCGCTTTTTTTACACATTCATCGTCAACGCTGCCGATGGCATCCAAAATATCACTTGATTTCATTGCAAGCCCTCCTTAATCAATCGGGCGCGGAGCTTTTCACGGGTTCTGTAAAGCATAGATTTAACCTTGCTATGAGAAAATCCAAACTCTTTGGCAATCGACTCTACCGAGTCTATATACCAATAGCGGCAAAGGAATACCCGCTGCTCTGTGTCGGGTAATGACTTTACGAAAGAGTTGATGACATCAGCAAGCATTTTTGCTTCCACTTCTTGCTCTACGCTCTTTCCGTCAGCAACACATTCCTCCAGCTCGTCAAGTACAACCGTGATCTGTCCGCCGCCACGCTTTTCTGCATTGCGCCTTCTCCACCTATCAATAGATATCCGCCGTGTAATTTTACCGAGGAATGTTGACAGAACAGATGGACGGTGAGGCGGCATACTATTCCATGCGTCAAGGTATGTATCGTTAACGCTTTCTTCAGCATCCGCATTATTGTCGAGAATGTTATAGGCGATAGAATGGCAATAAGGACCATATTTCGTTGCTGTTTCATCAATAGCGGTTTGATTCCGCTGCCAATATAAATCGACGATCTGCTTATCATCCATCTACAACACCTCCTTTTGTTCTGGTAGAATTCTTCACCTATCTACTCGCAATTTGACAGATTTGGTTGCGTGATAATTCCAAAAAAGCCCACAACTTTTTACAAGTTACAGGCTTTCATCATCGTCCGTGTTCAATTCTCCGGTGAGGTGATGCTCCTATAGCTGCATCGGGAAAGTTCTTTATACAAGAATTGTATCATAAATTTACTTATCAAAAAATCCGACCATTGTATTTGATGATCGGATTTTTTGTTATTCCAACCGGCGACCGGAGAATGTATAATAACATGACCAGTACTTTCCGAAATTTTAACTAACAGGTTGCATTATTACTTTAAAGCAGACGAATGCCTGCCCTCTCACAGGCTGCCACAGTCTCATGATCCCATACACTAGACTGAACTTCGCCGATATGGGCACATCCCATCATCAGCATACTTAGGCGAGATTGACCGATACCTCCGCCAATGGTAAGCGGCAGTTCATTATTCAGCAGCATTCTATGGAAAGGCAACTCACGGCGATCATCACAATTTGCTAAGCGCAGCTGACGATCCAATGCTTCTGCGTCTACACGGATACCCATAGAAGATATCTCCAGAGCCTTCCCCAGTACCTCATCCCAAAAGAAGATATCGCAGTTCAAATTCCAGTCATCATAGTCAGGTGCTCGGCCGTCATGTGGTTTTCCGGATTTCAGCTTCCCACCGATCTGCATGATGCACACTGTAGAATGCTCCTTCACAAAGGCATTTTCACGCTCATGACCATTTAAATCAGGATACATATATTCCAGCTCTTGTGTGGTGACAAAGCAAACGTCTCTTTTCAGCTCCACCCGAAGCTGAGGAAAACGTACATGCAAACGGTCATTAGTATCGCAGATAGCTCCAACAATGGCTCGGACGATCAACTTCAGGTAATCCAAATTCCGATTTTCCCGGGTAATAACTTTTTCCCAGTCCCACTGATCCACATAAATTGAGTGGACATTATCCAGTTCTTCATCACGGCGAATAGCGTTCATATCCGTATAAAGACCGTTTCCGATACCGAAATTGTAACGTTTGAGAGCGAGTCGCTTCCATTTAGCTAACGAATGAACGACCTGCGCATCATTTCCCACAGCAGGAATATCAAAGGAGACCGCCCGTTCATAACCGTTTAGATTATCGTTCAAGCCAGAATCCGATGTAACAAACAAAGGAGCAGAAACACGCTTTAAATTGAGCGCATTGGAAAATTCATTTTGAAAGGTCTGCTTAATGTACGCAATGGCTCGCTGGGTATCATATTCGTCCAAAACAGGGCGATATCCTTCCGGGATATAGATTTGATTCATGAATACACGATCCTTTCGTATTGGATTATGATGAGCTGGAAATTATCACACGGTTCTATTGACCAAGCTCAGAGAAAGATTACGCAAATACGCAGATTCTGGAAACACATCTAAGGCATTCAGCGCAATCTTTGTGTATTTTTGCACCAGACTTTCAGCTTTCTCCAATCCATAAAGCCGTACAAAGGTATTCTTATCCGTATCTGTGCCGACAGCCTTCCCCATTTTCTGCTTATCACCAATAACATCAAGAATATCATCTCTGATTTGGAATGCCATTCCCAAAGCACCGGCGAATTGAGCGGCTGCTTCGATTTGTTTCTCTGTACCGCCGGCAGCGAGAACACCCAATACACAAGCTGAATTAATCAAAGCACCTGTCTTTCTGGTTTGAATATCGAGAACCTCAGCCTCAGTAAGCTGTCGCTGTTCGCTGCTGATATCTAAAACCTGTCCACCGACCATTCCAAGAGAACCGGCATTTTGAGCCAAAATTTGAATCGCTGTACCGATTGCTCGTGGGTCGTCCAGATCCGCTGATGCCGCCATCATGAATGCATCCGTCAAAAGCGCATCACCAGCCAATACCGCCATTGCTTCTCCATATACCTTATGATTCGTTGGCCTACCACGCCGCAAATCATCATCATCCATACACGGAAGATCATCATGAATCAAACTATAGGTTTGGATCATTTCAATGGCTGCCGCAAAAGGAGCTGCCTTCTTCCAGTCTGCTCCACACATACGGCAGAACTCGAGGGTAAAGATCGGGCGCAGTCGCTTTCCACCAGCAAGAAGGCTGTACTCTATCGCCTCGAAAAGCTGTCTCTGTGGTTCCCGATGAAACTGCTGGTAAAACTCTCGCAAATAATCCTCAATGAAACTTCGATAATGTTCTGTTTGTTGTTTCCATGCGTCACTCATTCGGCATTTCCTCCAACACAGGACTGCCATCGGCAGCTGTTACTACCTTGCTGACTTGCAGCTCAGCATCATCCAGCAGTTTTCCGCATTTTGCAACAAGGTCCGTTCCCTCGCGGAATAGCTTCAGTGATTCCTCAAGAGCGACATCGCCTCGCTCAAGGGCTCGGACAATTTGCTCGAGCCGTTGCATATTTGCTTCAAAATTCGCATTATCACGATTCATTAGGTACTCTCCTTTACGTCAATAACCTGTGTTTTCAAAGTGCCATCGCATAAGGAAATATAAACCTCATCCTGTGTACTCACTTGAGAAACAGAGCGCACAATGCTCCCATCTGGCAGTTGTGTCATGGTATAACCGCGAGTCAATACTTTTAGAGGGCTCATTGCGTCCAGTTTTGCGGTTAGACCAATATACATCTGTTTTCTTTTGCTAATTTGATGGTTTTCGGCAGCATTCAGGCGGCTATTAAATAATTCCAGTATCTTTTTGCGCTGATGGATATATCCCTCCGGACTTTGCAGTGCAGGACTGGCAGAAAGCATATTCAACCGCTGCCGGGCAGACTTCAATTGTCGATCCAGTGCCGCTGACATTGCGGCAGTCATCCCATCCAAAGTTTGTCTGAGTGCATCCTGATCGGGAACGGCCAGTTCTGCTGCATTGGATGGCGTTGCAGCTCTTAAATCCGCTACATAATCCGATATTGTTACATCCGGTTCATGACCCACCGCTGAGATCACAGGGATCTGAGATTCATAGATTGCATATGCCACGCGCTCATCATTAAATGCCCACAGGTCTTCAATAGAGCCCCCTCCCCTGCCAACGATCAGCAGATCTGCTAAACCATGGATATTGGCATATCGAATTGCTGCCGCAATTTCACCGGGAGCCTCCACTCCTTGAACACGAACAGGCAGTAGCCGAACTTGTGTGATGGGGTATCGTTTTCTTAATATCCGCAGCATATCATGAACGGCTGCGCCGGCTGCACTGGTAATGATACCAATAACCCCAGGATACTTGGGTAATACTTTTTTATGGGCTGGGTCAAATAACCCCTGTGCGCTCAACTTTGCTTTCAGTTGCTCGAACGCTGCGTGGAGGTCTCCAATGCCATCCATTGCCATTGCAGTGCAATACAACTGATAAGCACCATCTCTCGGATAGACAGAAATCTTTCCCATGGCAATGAGTTTCATTCCATTTTCCGGGCGAAAACGCAAACGCAGGGCGTTTCCCTTAAACATCACGCAACGAAGCGCAGATGACTCATCTTTTAATGTAAAATAGTGATGTCCAGAAGGATATAGCTTATAATTGCTGACTTCTCCTCGGACCGCAACAGACGTCAAATGCACATCCTGATCCATTTTAGCCCGGATATATTCATTGATCTGAGTGATCGATAAAATGTTTTGAGACATATTTAACCCTCCTGGGCCCGGTAAGCCAAAACAGCCACGCCCAAGGCGTTATCCGTTGAGTACTCCGGTAGTGCAAACACAGGCGACAGCGGTTTCAGCACGGATCTGAGCATAGAATTGGAGGCAACGCCACCGGAGAACACAACCGGCAATCCGGGATAGTGCTTGGAGGCATTCCGTGTTGCCTGAAACACGCCATAAGCCACGCAGCGCAGTGCGTAGGCTGCAGTCTCTGTAGGATCAGAAGTTCGATCGTAAAACTGCTGCACCTTATTTTGGACGCCAGATAATGAAAAATCCATTTCAGGGCATTTCACCCGAAAAAAACTCGTGTCCTTTGCATCTTTACTCAGCGTATCAAGATGCTTCCCTGCCGGAAATGGCAAGCCCAATAACTGCCCGGTTCGGTCGATCAATTGCCCTGCAGAAATATCGGTGGTTCCACCTATGCGCCGACAGCTTACATTTCTATCTGCTGGTTCAACTAGAAGCAGCTCAGTAGTTCCACCGGACAAATGCCATGCCAAGTGGGGCTCATCCAACAGATCCAAGCGATCTGCGCTCCATAGTGAAGCAGCCACATGTCCCTGCTGATGGGAAACCTCAATCAGAGGAACCCTCAGAACTTCAGCCAACAGCTTCGCGTGGGAATACCCAACCATAAAGCAGGGCATATAGCTCCCTTCAATTGCCCTGGGTCTTGTGCTGACGCCAACTGCCTGGATATTAGAAGTCTCAATATTGGAAAACAGCCTGCCGGAAAGCTCCGGCAGGCTCTTAATGTGTGCAAAAACAGCGTCGCTCTGACGAAGCCCTAGCTCACCTGCTTTAACAGGCAAAAGCTTTGAAATATTCAAACCCTCTTTGCCATCATAGTAAGACAGAGATGTGGTGTAATTACTGGTATCGAAGCCTAAAACGCTCATAAAACTTCCTCAGCAGAAAGACTCCGGGCGAATGACCCTAAAATACCGTTTACGAAGGAACCCGTATCATCACCATCGTACTTCTTTGCCAGTCGAACAGCCTCTGACACTGCAACGCCTGTAGGAACATCCTCTACATAGAGAATCTCGAACATGGCGAGTTGCATGATCGAACGGGTCAACCGAGAAATACGGCTAACATCCCATCCAATGGAGTACTTTTGAATTTCTGCATTCAAATCTTCCGCACGATTTGCAACACCGGATACAACTTTATCAAGATATGCCATCTGGGAACGGCTGGGGCGTTCGGAATAGATCTCATTTTCCTCAGAAAGCTTGAAATAATATTCTTTTGCCAAACGGACTGACAGAACCGCTTCCGGTTCTTCTCCTGTGAAATCGCGTCCGTAAATCAGATGGACTGCCAATTCTCTGGCATTCGCTCTTGTCATAGTCGCTCCTTACTGACGGACAATGCCACAGACATTGACATGGATACTAATTTTTTCCAGCCCAGTCATAGAGGACAAAGCGTTCATCGCTGCCTCTTGAATGGCATTGGCAACGGTCATAACACTGTGACCATAGTAAATGAGCACATTGCATTCAACGCTGAGCTGGTTCTTTTCGTCGATCAGTACCCGAACGCTCTTGCCCCAGTTTTTTCTGCCAATCAGCTCTATAATATCCATACCGGGCTTACTGGTCACACCCGCATAGCCCTCAATGTCTGCCAAGGAGTGAAGAACAATTTTTGAAACTACATCCTCGGAAATCATTACGGAGCCATTATCATGAGTTTGGGTGATATACTGCTTATTCTCAGCCATAAAAAAACCTCCTAGAGATTCAGCTGCATCTTGGACACAGCATATTTTTATTCAGTATACCACAACTCGTTGAAAAATACAACAGATTTTTCAATCTAATCCAGTTCTTCCGCAGAAAGCGAATTGAACGAAGCTGAATTGATCAAGGAACCTCTACCACACGAATATCATCCATATTTAAGCTGGATTGTGACATCACAATGTCGGCAATTAGGGCAACATCGGTATCCTGCAAGCCTCCCTCGGGTGATGCAACAGCAACTGAAATCCCCGCTTCACTCATATAAGCCACACAATCAGCGTAGCCTTTGGCAATTACGAGGCTTTCGATCTGCGCTTCACAAAGAGCTGTCTGCACAATATCCTCCAGTTGTGTTCCGGAATTTTCCGCATCAGCATCTTCTCCGTAGGCCATAGCTTCTTGAAGTAGTGTTACAGCACTGTCTCTTGCTTGCTGGCGAGAAAGACGCACTGCGGCAAAATAGTCGGTGACCGTGTTCCCATTGGCACTCACCTGCGTTAAACTCTCATCAAGAACAAGCATATCATCCGACATTACTTTTTGGGCATCCAGCGTATCCACAAGATCCACGGTGTCGCTCCCTCCACTGTAGTGCCAATTTAAGTAGATTCCTCCACATACCGTCAACAGAACCGTAAATGCCAATAGATTTTTCTTCCAATTCCTTTTCATAATAGATCCTCCATTCATTTCATCTTCAATACAGAGATTCTGTCTGCCCCCAAACCGGTAACATCGGAAACTGCCTCAACGATTGCAAGGCGAACGGACGGGGTATCAGCTCCCTGGCATACGATTACAGCTCCAAGATACTTTTCAGGAATGATCTGCTTGATCAATCCTTCCTCTCCCCGCTCCGCATTTGTAAATAGTACGGTTTCTCGCTGCTCTGAGAACCCTCCTTCCTCCGTTACCGTGTGCACATTAGATTGATAGATGGTCTCTTTGCCGGACGCACAGGTCAGCATTACTTTCACCTGCCCTGTGCCTTGAATTTGACCAAGAATTTCTGACAGTTGCTGCGAAATGTCGGGTTCCTGCGATACAGCTACCTGCGGCGTATCCGCTTCTTCCTGGTTATCCCCATCCGGTAAAAGCATCAATCCAATACCAAGTAACAGGATCAGCAAAACGTATCGATATTTCTTTATGAAATCACATACTTTATCTCCGATTCCGCTTAATTCCATTTTTGATGCTCCATATCGATCCCCAGTTCCTTCTCAATGATTGCAGATAGCTGTTCTTTGGCATATGGTGATATCTTACCTGTCATGGATACCGTCTTTAGTGCAGGGATATCATCTTCCGTCAACTCCACCTCCACCTGCAAATCAGCATCAAGCACCTTGGCTTTATCCAAAATATATGCCTGCGTTTGTTCCTTTATGCTTTGCTTCAGTACTTCCAAGCTCATATTACATCCCTGCTCAACAGCTTCCTTCGCATCTGCGGTATACCGTGAAGTGATTGTTGAAATCTCAGGTAGATCAAACGTTGGAATTGGTTTGATTGCCGTATATGCGATAAATAAGCCACATAACAGTTTTGTAATCATGCATAACGTACCTTTCCCATTCACAAGGCGCATAATGACCGCACTGATCATTGCGGCACTGATAACGCTGATCAAATAATCTCTCAAGCCGGTCACTGTTAGCCTACCCCCTTTAAAAAGCAAACGGTACTGATCAGAAACAGTAACGATACCGCACCAGTCATCCCCAAGAGCAACCCCATGGCCGTCGAAAAATTTTGAAGAAGTGCAGACAGTTTCTGACTGGCAAATACCGCACACAATGCAGACATGAGCTTCAGAAGCAAATACTGCACCCCGATTCGAAGGAACGGGCCGATGACCATGGCAATGATCGCCCATAGCCCATAGACACCGGCGGCACTTTTTAAGACACCGGCACTGACTAGAATGGCTTCAGATGCGTCTGACATAATGCTGCCTACAACCGGAACCGCTCCGGAAATTGTCAGCTTAGCCGCTTTCATTGCAGCTTTATCTGTCGCACCTGAAACAACTCCGCTGATGCTGATATAGCCGGTAAATACATACAAAACAGTTTTTAAGCACCAGGTGACCAGCCATTTTACAAAATCTCGCATTCGTTTCAGAATATCGCCATCCAATATGCTGTCAGCCACTGCAAGCGTCAGGAACACATACACCATCGGAACCAGAATGGATGAGATCAGCGTCCCAAGGAATGCATCAAAAATGGCGGTTCCTGAATACAGTGCTGTCGCACTTGTGGTTCCACCTTGCGCAGCAACTGCGGCAGTCATCACAGGAAGCAGCAGTTTTCCGTAATCACTCAGCTGCTCGATAGTCTGGGCGGCTGCGCCGATCAACGAATTCGCACTGCTCAACAAAATTCCTGATGCCGCAATGGAACCTACCATATCCGTTAATGATGCCGTCTTTCCTGGAAACGATCGTAATACTGCTGTTAATATGGATAGTACTGTAATCGCTAAACAGATTTGAAATCCCTCTGCAAGATCGGGACGCAGGGTACTAATGGCAGTTTTCAGTATAAACCAAATTCCCTCTCCGAAGGTCTGATCTTCTTCCGGCATCAGTTCCTCTGCCGCTTCAGGCACTGCAGGCGGTTCTATATCCAGTGCTCTTGCCGGAATCAGCATGCCGCAAAGGATAAGAAAAATGAGGATAATTTGCTTCATATTCCCTCCAATACCTTTTGAAGCAGATCCACGGTCTGCTCAAACAGAGGCAGAGAAAGCCATAAGATCACTGCAGTACTCAATATCTGGAGTGCTTTTCCCAATGCTCCATGCCCAGAGTCAGCGCATACAAGGCTACTGATCTCACCAACTAACCCAATTCCCACTGCTTTTAACAGAATTTCCAGCATTCCTTCGTCCAACTGACCGATAACTCGAAGCTTTTTGACAAAGGCTACCACAGGGTCCAGATAGGATACTGCTAAAATCGCAACCATTGCAACTGTAAAAAGAGTTAATAGAATTGCTGCTGCTTTTCCGTATCGTTCCAGACATAGACCAAGAATCACAGTTATTAACACTGCTGCCGCAGCTTTCCAAAACGTATCCATCAGAAATCAAACAGACTCTTGACTAACTCAAAGAGTTCCGAAATTTCCCTTGCGACCATCATCAACACCACCACTAATCCAGCCAATGTGGTCATTGTTGCCTGCTCATCCCGACCAGATCTGGCAAGAACCTGATTTAAAATAGACGTAATAATGCCAATTGCAGCAATTTTGAATATCAGATCAATCTCCATAAGCCGTTATAAAAACAATACCACCAGCGCAGAGCCGGCGCACAGCCCCAGAGTTTGATAACAGCGAAGTCGAGACTCCTTATTATAGCAGAGACAATCCAGATCCTCCTTTGCCATGTGCCGCACTGCTTCCAATCCCTGTATTTGTCCTTTTAAATCAAATCGTCCCAAGGAACCCCCCAGCTGCACCAAATTTTTGCGCAGTAACTGTGGTAGTTTCGTAGATTTTAACAATACTGCATTCATGCAAGCCTGAGCATCCGGTGCGATCTGATTTTCCATCTCGACAGCCAGTGCTTCTAACACTTCTTGAATACATCCGCTGCAATGCTCGGATGTATAGTGACACAGCTGTGGAAGGGGGGATAGTCTATATTGCAGCTCCCATTCCATAAAATCCAATGCATTTAGAAGCTGCCGAAGTGCGGCTTCCTCCCACTTATGGAATGTGACCATCTTAAAACCAACACCGCCGCATCCCAGAATTACCAAAATTGCCCCCAGTGCTTTCATTGTCATCGTTCCATCCTTTCTGATGTGCAAGACTTGTCCTCGTGCAGAATCACCAAATGGTCAAACAACCGACTTTTGACCAGTGGCTGATATACTGTTCTTTGATACAGGTCTGACTTTGTTGCGGCGTGAGCAGTCGCAAGCAGATCTACACCGCACCATCCGGCTTTCAATAGTGCTGCGCAGTCGTTTTCAGAGGTGATCTCGTCCACCGCAATTGTTGCCGGTCCCATGGTTCGAAGTAGAACCTCTATCCCCTCTCCTTTTGAGCAACCTCGCAGCACATCCGTTCTGGGTCCTGTAATAAAGCCCCCTACCTCAGGAAAAATCTCGCCTCGCTCGTCCACCACTGAGATACTATCCGTTTTTTCACGAGATCGAGAACGTATCAAATCACGCAGCAGTGTGGTTTTTCCACCCCCCGGCTTTCCAATTATCAATATTGATCCTTTGAGCTTTTCAAGGGGCTTTGCGATTCCATCAAAGTCCCGTGCAATTCGAATACACAATGAGGTTGGTGTTCGAATGCCATCTATATGATGATTGGATGTCACTGCTTCGCCGCACATCCCAATTCTGTGTCCTCCGGGTGCTGTAATATATCCCTGCGCAGCAGTTGTTGCCGCCCAAGGGGAATACTTGGATGCGGTATTGATCACAAAATGCAGATCGCTGCTGCTTATGGGCTGAACCAATTTTATATTTCCTCCACGGCATACCATCTCCGGTGGATAACTCAGACGCAGTCGCAATTCTTGTAGGCTATCCTTGCCTAGTGTGTTTACTTGCGGGCGCATCCATTGTGGCAATATTGACAGCAGCTCTGTCCATGCGCATCTCATCAGCATCATCTCCTGAATAACCTTATGCTGACCGAACAGCAAAAAGTACAGCCATAAAAAATAACGCCCCCCGAATTTTCCGGGGGGTGCTTATCAGCGAATATTCTTTTTGTAGATGATGTTCAGACCCTTCAGAAGCAAATCCTTGTCCAGGATGATTTTATGCTTACATAAGGGAGCGATGAACTGCGCCATTCCTCCGGTGGCAACAAGGGTAGAAGAGTGTCCCAGCTCTGCTTCGATACGATCTACCAAGCCATCGATCATTGCAGCAGTACCATACATCATCCCGCTGCGCATACAGTCCACGGTATTTTTTCCAATCACATGCTTTGGTTTATCCAGACTAATTCCGGGCAGCTGCGCCGCATGACTGGTCAATGCATCCAAAGATACTCTAACGCCCGGAAAAATAATACCGCCCATATAGCGGTTTTCCGGTTCAACAACTTCAATTGTGGTTGCTGTTCCGAGATCCATCAAAATTAAGGGGGCCTTGAATTCCGCCAAAGCCGCAACCGCAATGACAATCCGATCGCTGCCCACCTGAGATGGTACATCCATATGAATGTTCAGCCCTGTTTTTAAACCAGGACCTACCACCATTGGCTGTTTACCCAGCACCTTGATCAAACCGGTACGGACAGAGTTGAAAACCGGCGGTACGACAGAGGAAATAATACAATCTGATATATCGCTGACATTAACACCAAAGGCTTCGATCATATTTTTTATCTCTACACCGTATTGATCGGAGGTGCGAGTTCTGTCCGTTGCGATTCGCACCTTAAACAAAATTTTGTCATCGTGAATGCACCCAATTACAAGATTGGTATTTCCAATATCAATTGCAAGCAGCATTTGACCATCTCCTTAGTTATGCATTTTTCGATCCGCATTCCTGTACCTGCTACATTATAACGCCCCACCCCTCTGAATGCAAGGAAAAAATCACCCCTTTACATCCGCCTATAATCAGAATATAATAGAAATATATTTCACCTGTGGAGGAAACAGTCATGTTAAAAGGAAAAACAGTATTGCTTGGTATTTCAGGTGGCATCGCCGCATATAAAGCAGCAGCTCTTGCGTCAGCACTCGTTAAGTTACAGGCTACAGTGGAAGTTGTAATGACAGAAAACGCAGTAAAATTCATTGCGCCCCTTACCTTTGAGCAACTGACCGGCCATAAGGTTATGGTGGATACCTTTGACCGGCAATTTGTCCACCAAGTTGAGCATATCTCATTGGCCGACAGAACAGATCTTGTGATAATCGCACCGGCAACTGCTAATATTTGTGCCAAACTGGCCCACGGGTTGGCGGATGATATGCTTACAACCACCGTACTGGCCTGTCGATGCCCTAAGCTTATTGCGCCGTCCATGAATACGCATATGTACGAAAATCCCATCACACAGGATAATTTAAGAACCCTAGAACGTTACGGTTGGGATGTGATTTCTCCTGCCTCCGGGCGGCTTGCTTGTGGTGCAGAAGGAAAAGGGAAGCTGCCGGAGCCTGAGATCCTCCTGCAACATATTTTACGCCATATTGCACTTCCTCACAACCTCTCCGGAAAGAATATCCTCGTCACTGCCGGTCCTACACAGGAGGCATTGGATCCTGTCCGCTATCTTACTAATCATTCTTCCGGAAAGATGGGTTACGCCATTGCAAAAATGGCAATGCTGCGTGGTGCCAATGTCACATTGGTAACAGGTCCGGTTTCCATTCCTGCCCCTCCCTTTGTGAACCTGATCCCGGTGGTTTCGGCACAGGATATGTATGAGAAGGTTATGGAATACGCACCGCAGGCTAATATGATCTTTAAAGCCGCAGCAGTAGCAGACTACACACCAGAGGACTACAGCACGCAAAAAATCAAAAAGAAGACCGATGCTCCCACACTGGGGCTGAAACGCACTCAGGATATTTTGAAGAAGCTGGGTGACCAAAAGAAAGCAGGACAGATCATCTGCGGTTTTTCTATGGAAACACAAGATCTTCTGGAAAACAGTCTTAAAAAGCTACGCAGTAAGAATGTGGATATGATTTGCGCCAACAATCTGTATCAATCAGGGGCAGGGTTTGGCGTCGATACAAATGTGATCACATTGATTACAGAAAAAGAGCATATTCAATTGCCGCTACTCACCAAGGACGATGCAGCTAATGCAATTATCGATCATGCGTGTAAACTGTAAACGCTCCAATCGGATAGGAGGCTACCCATTATTTGAGTAGCCGACCTCCCACACTACCGTGCATCAGACTGTCTAACGAACCTTCTTCCAGGTGGTCTGACGTGCGGTAATTTTATATTTTTAGAAAATTACCTACAACCCAAACAGTAGCTACGCCCCAAAAAGTAAATATACAGGGATTACGCCCTGCATGTTTCAAATTTCTTTTTCAATTCGGTCACAGAGAGCATGCCAAATAATCGCTTAAGGTTATAAGCGATAAACATGGATGCACATTCTGCATCTACATTTTCAATTCCTCTTCTCAGAAAGAAAGTGTATCCGAGCTGCCGCTTTATCGTGCCAAATGGATGCTCTACAATACAGCGGCGTTGTTTATAGATATTGTCGTGCGCTGCCGTTTCTGCACAGACTTTCTCTAATACAGCCTCATGCTCCCACCGCTGAATCGTCCGACCGGATGTTGATGTTGTGCAAAGGCTTTTCTTCGGGCATTGCTCACAAGCTGTGCATTTGTACTTGCTGTACTTCAATCCATTTTTGGATGTATTCTCGAAAAACGGCATTATTCTCCCTTCCGGGCAAGTATACACATCTCGCTCCGGATCATAGATAAACTTCTCTTTTCTATATCTACTATCCTTTGTTTTGTTATTGCTTTTACCTTTTTTGATGTACACAGCCATTCCGGCATCCACACAGTTCTTGATTTCTGGAGCATTGTAGTAACCCGTATCTGCAAGAACAGCCATCTCATCCGGTTCGACCAGATCCTTGGCATCCGCTGCCATTGTGGATAACTGGTTCAGGTCGTTGATATCATTGGTCACTACGGCATCAATAGCAAAATGATTGGTGCTGTCAATAACAGATTGCACATTGTAGCAAATATCCAATGCTCCGTTATTCTTCATGCGGCGACTGTCCGGATCGGTTAATGTTTTCTGTTCAAGCCCCTTTGCACGCAGTTCTTCTTTCTGTGCTTCGTACTTCTCTTTTAATTGCTGGTAAGCCTCCAGTTTTTCTTTTATGGTTACATCGGTTCTGTCCTGCTGCTCCATGGCCGCAAGATATAGTTCTATCTGCTCTTCCGCATAGGCTATTTTCCTTTCCAGTCCACTCTGAGTGATGCAATTATGCTTACTGTTTTGTGCCCTGATTTTTGTTCCATCAATTGCAACCAACTTCCCGTCAATCAACCCCCAGCCCTTTAGAATCAACGTCAGGTCACGGAGTATTTTGTGAAAAGCGGTTTTATTCTTCTGTACAAATCCTGCAATTGTCCCGTGGTCAGGGGTGATTACGTTTACAAGCCACATCAATTCCAGATTTCGTTTTGCTTCAACCTCCAAGCATCGGCTGGAGCGGATTTTGTTTAGATAGCCGTAAATATGAAGCTTCAGCAAATCGGAGTGCCGATACGGTGCCTGGTCTTTCTGCTTTCCGTCATATACCGTAAATCCCAGTTCTACCAGATCCAACGAATCCACATAGGCATCAATTACACGAACGGGGTTGTTCTGATCAATCAAATCGTCTAGTGATACAGAAATAAACTGCACCTGATTTCTGTCCTTGCCCATAATATACGCCATAGTAACGCCTCCAAACCTACTTGCTTTATGGTTCTATTATAGCATATATGGCAACCGTTAGACAGTCTGACGTTCTATGGGGTGAAACCCGAGTACGCCCGTCAGATAAAAAATCCCTACACTGCCCCCACTTTTGAGGAGCTGACGGACAGCTTCGGCAACGCACTGGCGGAGACCACCTACGCCAACAGCGATACCATGAAGACCACCTACAATGCCATGGGTCAGATGGTCGAGGAGAAGTGGTTTGATGACAATGGTAACCTTACCGCCAGCTACAAGTACGGTTATGACGGTCAGGGAAATATTGTCCGGTCGCTTGACATTTTGTGCCAGAAGGAGTATCATTATACTTACGAGGAGGGGCGCATCACCCGGGCAGTGGAAAGCGATGTAACCCTGGATGAAAACCAGATGGTCACCAGCAAAACCATCGTCCATACCCTCCGGTATATCTACGACCAGGAAGGAAACCTGCTGCGTAAGCACAGCATTACCGCCGACGGCACTCAGCAGATTCGCCATCACGAGACAGATGCCAACGATGGCACACTGGTCAAGGTCCAGAACGGTGAGCACGAATTTACCAGCCACTCCAAGAGCGACTCCTTCGGTCGGAAGGAATTTGACGAGATCCAGACCGGTTACGGCTGCATCTCCCGGCAGTTCCTGTACCATGTGGGTCAGAAAACCGAGGAGCACCTTGACAACGGCAAGGTCAAATCCACCCCCACCACCAACCTGGTCAAGCAGATCATCCTGTTTGACGGACATTCCATCTCCTACGAGTACGACGAGGAAGAACGGATCACCAAGGTCATTGACACTGTATACGGCACCACCGAGTACACCTACGATGCCCAAGGTCAGCTTCTGACGGAGACGGTCAACGGCACCCGGATCAATACCATGACCTACGATGCCTACGGCAATATTCTGACTAAGAACGGCGTAAGCTATACCTACGGCGACAGTGTATGGAAGGATAAGCTCACCGCTTACGACGGTCAAAGCATCTCCTACGATGCCCAGGGAAATCCCACTGCCTATTTGGGGCATACCCTAGCCTGGGAGAAGGGCCGCCAGCTGAAGTCCTTTGACGGCAATACCTATACCTACAATGCCAACGGCATCCGCACCTCCAAGACGGTCAACGGCGTGAAGCACACCTATACTCTGGATGGTACCAAGATCCTGAAAGAGACCTGGGGCGATAACACCCTGGTTCCCCTGTATGACAACGAGGAAAGCGTCTGCGGCATCCTGTACAACGGTACTCCCTACTACTTCCTGAAAAACCTCCAGGGAGATGTCATTGCCATCTGTACCCGAACCGGTGCAATTCTGGCTGACTACGCCTACGATGCCTGGGGTGCTTGCAGCATCACCTACAGTGACCCCAACAGCGACATCGCCAGCGTCAACCACTTCCGCTACCGTGGTTACTACTACGATGAAGAGATCGGCATGTACTACCTCCAGAGCCGGTATTATGATCCTAATGTGGGTAGGTTTATCAATGGGGATGATACGACAGTTGTTGTGTTATCGCTCCTAACTCATCAGATCACTCTGGCAAACCTGTTTTCATATTGTGGAAATGCACCAGTGAATGATAAAGATGTATCCGGCGGATTATCTGAGAACCAACTTTTTGCCAGATTAGATCCTTCGTCAGTTTACAATATGTTTATGGTTGCGTTGTGTAACGATTTTAAAAACGCACTTGCCGCTGTTGCAGCTTATGCAACCAAAATTTTTTCTCCCATTGCAATAAAGGCTTTGTGGTGGAAACCTCTGGTAGCGGCTGCCTTAGTCGTTGCTGCGGTTGCCCTAGTTGTCGCCGCAGTTGCTATAATTTATAACGCAAAGAAGGAAAAAGGAAAAGGAAAAACAAAAATTCCCAGCAAGTTGAAGTCAGGTAATAAGGTTAAGACACCTACTTCGCATAAAGGGGAGTTTACAGAACCAAAAGGAGGAAAGTATACACATAGAAAGACAAAGTGGAAATTTGAAAAATCTAGGGACGGTCACTATGGTGGGGAACATTGGCATGCATATCCCGAGAATGCTCAAACAGGAGATTACTACAATATCAGCCCCGATGGTCGAGTCTTAGGCTGATTTTTCGTGGAAAGAGGCGAAATATGCAAGTAATAAAAGCAAAACAAGCTGTAATTCTGTTTGATGAACAACTATATCAAACAAGTCCCCTTTTTATCACAAGCGACGAATATTGGGATGGTGGTATTAGTGCAGACAGCACACTCAAAGAAAAGGTAAAGTTTTATTCGTTAGCAGAAAGGATGTCTAATATCGTTAAGGAGATAGTTCTGTCGTTAGGCGAGACCCCAATTATTGGGAAGCCTTTCTGTGAATTTGGCAAGGTGTACGAACACTGGTCAAATTTAGGGGATTATGAACTGTTTCGTGAAATATCTAGAACAATTAAGGAAACCAAATGTTACAGGCTTTCGTTTCCTGAGGATAATAATATTATCGATTTAATCATTGAATCAAATTTTAGATATTTCACTAATGTATCTTTGTATTTGCCTTTAGCAAATATTATTATTCGCCCTTCTTGCCATACGGAAGTTCTCGTGTATTCAAGGAACAGTAAAGAGATACTTCCGACTTTGCAAGCAGTTGTAGATAAATGGTCCGATATGCAGCATTGTATTAGCGTGAAAGTTGCAACGGATACGTAAATAGTTTAGCAAAGAATTATGAGATTACCATCAAATTTACATTTTCGTTAACCGCTGTCTAGGTCGCAAACCACAGATGGGCAATAATTTCGCAGACGCACCTTTATTCTGAACTGCTCCTTGTCGAGTAAATTAGGAAAATAACAAAAACTAAATCAAGCAGCTGCTGCCGTCATGGCGGCAGCTGTATTCTATGTGGTTAGTTGACATTTTGTGCCAGAAGGAGTATAGTTATACTTACGAGGAAGGTCGTATCACCCGTGCGGTGGAGAGCAATGTGGCCCTGAACGAAAACCAGATGATCACCGCCAAGACCATCGTCCATACCCTGCGGTGTATCTACGATCAGGAGGGCAACCTGCTCCGCAAGCACAGCGTCACCGCCGACGGCACCCAGCAAATCAGCTATTGTGAGAATGACGCCAACGATTGCACGATGGTCAAAGTCCAGAACGGCAATCACGGATTTGCCAGCCACTCCAAGACCGATTCCTTCGGTCGGAAGGTGTTTGACAAGCTGCAGCTGGGTACCGGCACTGTGTCGCGCCAGTTCCTGTACCATGCCGGTCAGGCTACCGAGGAACACGCCGACAACAGCAAGATCAAGTCCACGCCTACCACCAATCTGGTCAGCCAGATCATTCTGTCTGATGGTCATACGCTGAAATATGAGTATGATGCGGAAGAGCGGATCACAAAGGTTGTCGACAGTCACTATGGTATGACTGAGTACACCTACGATGCGTTGGGTCAGCTGCTATCGAAGAATAACAGAAACACTATTAGCAACACCATGACCTACGACAACTACGGCAATATTCTGACCAAGGACGGCGTTACCTACACCTACGGAGACGGTGTCTGGAAGGATAAGCTGACCGCAGTTGGTGATAAGACCATCTCCTACGACGCACAGGGCAATCCTACTTCCTATTTGGGTCATACTCTGACATGGGAGAAGGGCCGCCAACTCAAGTCCTTTGACGGCAATACCTATACCTACAATGCTAATGGCATCCGTACCAGTAAGACCGTTAACGGCGTAAAGCACACCTACACCCTGGACGGAACCAAGATCCTGAAAGAGACCTGGGGCGATAACACCCTGGTTCCCCTGTATGACAACGAGGAAAGCGTCTGCGGCATCCTGTACAACGGTACTCCCTACTACTTCCTGAAAAACCTGCAGGGAGATGTCACTGCCATCTGTACCCGAACCGGTGCAATCCCGGCCGACTACGCCTACGACGCCTGGGGTGCTTGCAGCATTACCTACAGTGACCCCAACAGCGACATCGCCAGCGTCAACCCCTTCCGCTACCGTAGCTACTACTACGATGCCGAGACGGGACTCTACTATGTATCCAGCCGTTATTATGATCCTGAGATCGGTCGGTGGTTGAATAGCGATGATCCTGCAATTATTGATAACGCTTCGGATTATAATATTTTATCTTGTAATAAATATTGTTACTGTTTGAATTCACCTGCTAACGACTCTGATAAAAATGGTTTCTTCATTTTAGGTATTGCTAAAATGATTGGAAACTTTATTTTGGGAATGGCAGGAGGAATGTTTGGAATGTATTTAGCCAATGTAACTCTTAATATTGTTAATGGCAAGAAGAATTTTTACAGTAAAAACGACTCTTGGGGAGCATATATTGCCGAGGGAGTAAAAGCTGGAGCATTTTCTATATTTGGAAGCAAATATCTAATTAAACTGTTAGCAGTGCTGGGTGCTTCCTTATTAAAACAATTTGTCGATTTTTTATTGAGCAAAAAGCCGTTTAACTGGAAAGAGTTTCTGCTTGATCTTTTTATCGGATGTATTGCTGTAACCTTGTTTCACTTTGCGCCCACAATTTTGAAAAAGTTGCCTAAGAAAAAGCGTGATAATTCTAGTTGGATAATTAATAAACTTAAATCAATGATTAAGAAGATTGCTGATTATATTATGAAGACATTGAAGGGAATAATTTACAAACTTATTAATTTCTTTAAAAATTTTTTGTTAAACAATTTTCTATCAGCTATGCAAAAAAGATTGGGTCTGAATTGAAAAAAATATTTGTATAATTATGTCATGAGGAGATACGTGATGACTACTGAATTGAAGGATGAAATTATACAAGATGCAATGAGTGCATTCTTTCGTAGCGAAGTATTAACCTGTGTTTTATTCGGAATATTGATCATTATCGCAATTATTATCAGTATTTTAGTTTATAAAACTTCCGTTCTGGATTCTCGAATCAAATCCATACTGTTGATTTTATTTGTATGCATTTCTTCTGTGGGATTAGTCGTTTTAAGGACGTCGGAATTTATTCCTATATATGTAGACTTTAGAAATATGTCTTATACAGTAGGAGAGAATGTGGAAGTTTTTATTGTAGAAGGAACGAATAATATATGGGAACAGAAAAATGAAGTTCGATTGAAAACGGAAACAGGGGAAGAAATCAAACTTAAAATTACTAATGATTATAAGTTTGAAACTGGTATTGTCCTTCGAGGAACAGTAGTGTACACAAACTGTTCCAAACATATTATTTGGTATGAATTACTTCCTATAACTGACGGAGAGTAACTAAAAGCGATACCAGCAAGCATCGCCTTTTGGGGACAAAAGGCAGTTTGTTGGGATAAGCCCAAGCCCTTAAAGGTGTCAGGAATATTCCTGACAAGACTGTGTTTGGGTGACCAAACGCGATGCTTGCTGGTACATAACAATCCCATTCCTTTTTTCGGCAAGGTACACACCGAAAAAGACGTCCCGAATCCCCTCCGGGTACATAACAGAACTAAGCCGAGATTGGCATGTACTACCTCCAGAGCCGGTACTATGATCCCTTTACAGGCAGGTTTGTAAATTCCGATAACACTGAAATGTTGAGTGTGCGGATCTCTATTTCTGCCTGTAATTTGTTTTCTTATTGTGAAAACGACCTTGTCAACGAGACGGATACCTCCGGAGAATTACTTCAGTCTGTATTGTTTAATATCTTTGCTGGAGTTATTTGTGGCCTGTTGATTCAGCTGTTCGATGATTTGCTGGGATACTTTATTAACCGTATTGTAAACGGTAAACAAAATGTACGTTTTGAATTATGCATTGGTGATTACATTTCATCCGCTGTGGAATGGACTTTGGACTTTGTTAATCCATTTAAAAAATCGAAAGTTGTAGGGAAGGCAATCAGCGCATATCTTCCTTTTGCCATAAAATACGGGTACAAATTCTTGAGAGGATCTAAAATCGAAAGCCACTCTTTCTGGACCGATTTGCTGTTTACTACACTTTCTTTTGTTGTATCGCTAGTTCTCAGCCAAGCAAGGAAAAACAAAATTAAAAAGATTAAAAAGCACGGAAAAACAAAACGGGAAATTAACCTCCAGAAGATTGAAATCAAGAAAAGTTTCAAAGTCTGTGGTGAGAAAATCTCTTTCTATATTTCCCTAACAGAAGATGTTGTTGAATTTATCTACAAATGGGTGGTAGCTATTAAGGGAGTGTAATTATGGAAAGATTTAGACAAATTGTCACAGAGGAGCTAATCTTTGCCCTTGTTCCTGCTGTTGTTGTCGCAGTGATTTTGCTAATTGCATTTTGGATTTCGCCTCGCATTCTATCTTACTTAGAGATGTTACACTCTAAGCGAGTTGTATTCGTAATCCTAGCTATGTTGTTTCTTCTGAACCTAGTCTGGGCGTACTCCCGTACATCAAATTTAATTCTTGATTTACGAGAAAATGCATTTGTGACTTATACCGGGGAAATAGAGTATTTAAGTGGCAGGGGAAGCAAAGCTACAGACATCTATCAATTGAACGATTCACCTGATAGTATGGTTGTGGAAGCCAATAAAGGCATGGTTGATGCGACAATCCAAAAGTGCAATGCTCGCATAATATATTCAAAATACGCTAAAATAGTTTTAGAATTTGAAGTATATGAGATAACAGAAAGACGCGAAGCAATAACTATATACTGAATTGATAACTATGGGTGGACGAGCAAATTAGTTTAGTTGCGGTTTTTGTCTAGGTTTTCGCACATCTATTGCAGTGGTTCTTAATTATACCTGTTTTGATTCGATATTTGAGCGTTAATGTAATAATTGGCAGCCGCACCTTTCGGGCCGGTCAGCATCGACTACGAACTGGACTTTCCATACGAAGTCGAACAGCGGTACCGAAAGATGTGCCGAGAGGATGCGGAGTATGCGGATATGCTGTACTACTATCTGATCGAATGCGGCACCGATCGTGCTTCCCAATTATCCGATGAAGCTTTCCGTAGGCTGATCCAGAAGCAGTACCTGGAAGTGCTGGATGGTGTATATTGACCGTAAAATGATCCGGATGTCCAGCGGGGGCATCCGGATATTTTCGGTCAATACGGTGGTAGGATTGACGCTTACTCCATCTCTATACTCGTTTTCGCAATAGCTAAAGTGCTGTTGTAAAATAGATATACGGAGGTAACGAGTATGAATGAGAGAATTATATCCACAGGTATGATTAAGGAGTTTGAAACACAACTCCGAAATGATGAAAAGAGCGAGAACACTATTGAGAAGTATATTAGGGATGTAAGGGCGTTTTCTCAATTTGCCGATTCA
>CAZENN010000007.1:29708-33907 GCA_964513605.1 uncultured Oscillospiraceae bacterium | reverse complement strand
TAATACAATAAATATTTTCTTGTACATAATGACCACCTCACCACAGACATCGATACACAGGGAGACGAGGGGACGGTTCTCTCGTCTCCTTTCGTTAAAGACAGGGGATGGTTCAAGAGGACGACAGAACCGTCCCCTCGTCCCCCACTGCTATGTACTGTGCCCCTGTGCTACTGCACATGTTTTTACTCTAACCGCCGCCATTTCTCAATCGTTTCATTTCCGCGCACATATTGAGCTTTGGGAAGTTCTGTATCCTTGAGATTATAATGCTTTCGATTCTTTTCTGAATAAACATAAGACAAATCTAGGCAGGGTGTTAAATCTCCGTCCTTCACATTCATATTAAATGTGAATGTTTTGAGATTTTTCATTTTTTTAAGAAACCCCAAACTAGGCAACTCATTTTTCCCGGAAAGTTCTAGAAGTTCTAAATTTTCGAGTTCCCCTAACACAGAAAAGTCGTTGATTTTTGGACAGTTTTCAATACGTAGTGCCCTAAGCGTTCTTTTTACTTTTTTCAATGCACTAATATCTTGCAAAGATCGATTATAATGCAAATATAAACATTGCATTTTTTTTGACTTTTGTATTCCCTCTAAAGTAATTATTTTGCTCTGAAATATTGAAAGAGTATCTAATATTGAGCTACTAAATGCTTCAGACAAATCCCTCTTTTCGTAATTAGATAAACCCAATCCTTTTAATGTCTCAACTGTATTAAAATTTTTATATCCTAAATTTGCTATATGGATATCTTCAAGTCCATTAATTTTCGAACAATCAATGCACGTGGAAAATTCCTCTCTGAAACCATATACGGTTGAACATTGCAAGCTCTTTATTTGAGACATTTTGTATAATGGAGAGTAATCAAATTCATCGGCAGAACTGTCTGCGGGAATAATCCGCAAATGCTTTAAAGTTGGACACATTGTGATAAAATCGATATTTTCAGCAATTATTAAGGCTTTTTCAATTCTATACCTATTAATAAATTCAATCTGTTCTTTCAAACTGTGAGAAGAACCATTTATTCTTGGAGAGAAACATGGAACATCTGGCGGATATTTTACTACAATGGCATCATATACATTTCCTGGATATGTAATTGCTGTAAAAGGAAAACCATCGCGTAAAATATATCTATTTGCAAAAATCCTACTATCTGTAATTACTTCTTGGACATCAATCACCAAAACACCTCCTTCCAGGACTCCATATCTTATTGTATGTGAGAAGATCTCTGTAGCTATTTCGCACACCGCCAAATCTTTTTTGCATTAGATACTCATCAATGAAAGCCGATCTGCTATTAGGGGCAGATTTCCACACAATAGAGGTCACTTCATCTCCATACTTTGTTGCATTTCTTGTTGCAGAGGTGATAGCTCTATTAAATCCACCTTTGCCAATATAATTATTGCCGCTTTTATATAGAATCTCGTATGATCCAGTAGCTTTACGTATATCACTTGCTGCATCTGCTGTTTTATATATAGTTTTTGCGGTATCAACAACATCAGTTGCTTTATCTACAACTTTAACTGTTGTTTTAACAGTTCGTGTTACTTCACCAACATCAGTTACAAACGGGATAAGGTCTATCGCATCACCGGCAAGTCCCGCCCATGCCCATGGATCAGTAGGATTTACACTGACTTCAACAATGCTCGTTCCGAGCGAAATAACATCAAAAACAGTATCCCAGAATTGACCGTCACGATCAACCCTTACAACCGGGTTATTATCGCAATACGCATACAGATTTTTGTCTGTCATCCCCATAGGGGTAGCAGTTAAAACATCCGTTGTAACCGGGGAAATGAACCGACCGATCTCAGGGTCGTAATAACGGCTGGATACATAGTAGAACCCCGTCTCGGTATCGTAAACGTAGCCTCTGTACCAGAAGGGGTTGAGAGTGCCGATAGTTGTCGCCTTAGTGCCAGTCATCCCCGTAGGCTTGCCCCAGGCATCGTAGGTAAAGGCGGTTCCTGTTTCGTCCATGGTGACCATAATGTTATCAAAATAGGCAGCATTTACCTGGTTATAGTATACCACATAGACATTGATATGGTCAATCACCTTTGTCCAATTTTCCTTCCCGCCAGTTTCACACACTAATTTTTTTATGAAAAGCGAAAGAGATCTAACCTCTTCTGCCGTGGTTTATTTTTCCTCCTGCCGTTCTCTCCTCTTGAAGCAGGTGTATTTCTCCCCCGGGATCAATGCAATGTTTCTGGCCTTTGCAAGTTCAGACACGGTGACGAAGCGAAATCCCTGTTCCTGCAACTCATCTATGATCACAAGTGCCGCTTCTACACTGCTATCGGACATATCATGCAGGAGGATCACATCTCCATCGCATACATGGCTGATGACCTCTTTTTCGATCGTCCGGGCATCATGCGTGGCCCAGTCCTTCGGATCCACAGACCAAGATAACACAGCCAGCCCCAACTCTACCGCCACCGGTTGGACACATTTTCCGCAAAATCCCCCGGGAGAGCGAATAAACGAGACCTGACAGCCTGCCGGAAGCAGTGCCATGGTGTCCTCGATCTCCTGTTTCACCTCACTGCGGCACATATTCTGCATGGACTTGTGACTGTAACCGTGAAGCCCGATTTCATGTCCCTCCCGGAAGATCCGCTCTGTCAATTCCGGATACTGTTCCATGCGATACCCACACAGAAGAAACGTTGCCTTGGCATGGCGTTCCTCCAGCCCATCCAGCAATTTTCTGGTAAACCTGCCTGATGGACCGTCATCAAAGGTAAGTGCAACCAGCTTTTCACTTTCCGCAGCCCGAACCGGGAAGCAAAACAGGGCAAAAAACAAAATCAATGCAATCAGCCGCTTCAAAATCGTCACATCCTCAAATAAAATAAACTGCATCTACTTTCCCTCAAAATTCGCAGGTCATGCAAGGAAATAATTCTATTCGTACAGGCCGTATTGATTTGATATTTCGACACAAAATAAGCACGGTTGGAAAGGAGGTATTCTATGAAAATGCGTTTATTCAGTTTTATTCTGGTGGTGATGCTGGCTGTTGGGGCAATGACCGGGTGCCAATCCGGGGAAGCCGAAAGAAAAATGGAATCTGCCGGAAAAGCCGTGGAGCATGGAATGGAATCTGCCGGAAGAGCGGTAGAGCACGGAATGGAATCTATTGGGGATACACGAAAGCAAACCGGTGAGACAACATCCACAACGGCTTCGAGCGGAGGATCTTCTCCGGCAGATGCCGCCCTGACGATGGAAGAAGCCCAGTCCATTGCTCTGAAACACGCGGGACTCACTGCCGATCAGGTGACTGCGCTGCACACAGAATATGAGATCGAGCACGGCGTTGCCCAATATGATGTAGAATTTCACCACGAAAATCGGGAATACGATTACGAAATCCACGCAAACACCGGAGAAATCCTGTCCTTTAGCAAAGACAATTGAGCCAGCTTTATGACCTGCATTTTTTGAAAAGAATGTGCTGTCATACCGGTGATAAGCAGAGCTTTTTCCGGCTCACCCCATAGTGGGGGGTAGTCCTTCCACGAAAATAAAAACGAGCAGGTCATTGCTGATCTGCTCGTTCTTCCATGTTTATTGCTTCATCGTGCCATTGATGCCAAAGCCGATGCCTGGAACGTTTCTTCTGTTGCGGAGTTTCGTTGATAGACATAATCACGCCTCACACCGTTTTGCATAAGTTTACAAAAGTTTCACTTTCTTTTCAGCCATGTTTTAGTTTTTTGCGGTATTATAGAAGCAAAAATCAAAAAGGAGTGAACCAATATGAATAAACGCATAATCAGTATTCTGGCTGCCACGACTTTGCTGGTTTCTTTAGCCGCCTGCGGCAATCAGGATACGGTTGAAAGTACAGGCGATACAGCTGAAAGTACAACCGGTGCTGCCACAGCGCAGCCCAACAGCTCCTATACCGGCACTGTCAGTGCCATCAGTACTTCGTCCATTACCGTTTCCACTGAGGACGGGGATCTCTCTATCGAACTGACAGACGACACCACCTTCAGCCGTGAATTTGGTATGGGTGAAATGCCTTCTGACATGGGGCAGATGGGCAGCATGGAAGAAATGCCTTCTGATATGGGGCAAATGGGCAGCATGGAAGAAATGCCTTCTGATATGGGGCAGATGGGCGGCATGGAAGAAATGCCTTCTGATATGGG
>CAZENN010000007.1:0-29608 GCA_964513605.1 uncultured Oscillospiraceae bacterium | reverse complement strand
ATGGGCGGCGAAACGCCCCCGGAAAAGCCGGATGGAGAATCTGATTTGGAAGGCACACCTCCCGAACTCCCGGAAGGCGAAGCCGCAAACGGCGGCAATCAGCCTGGCACTCCCCCCGACATGCCTCAGGGCGAAATGGGTGGTCAAATGCAGAGCCTTACCGTTGCGGACATTTCCCTTGGAGATACTGTCACCGTAGAGACCGATGACCTGGGCAAAGCATTATCCGTTACCATTTCCGGCGGAGAATGGGATATGCCGATGCCCGGCGGCAATATGGGTATGCCCGGCGATATGGCTTCCGCTGTGGACAGTTGGAACGATTTCGCAGTTTCCAAGCCCTAGGCAGTAAAAAGGGATTGTCTCAAAACGATTTGAGACAATCCCTTCTCTTTATTCGCAAAACAACTTGACAAATTGGAATTGGAGTACCACCAGTGTGTCCTCCTAAGCGAAGCGGAACGAAGTCGACGGAGCTTTACGGAAACGGCTGAGTGAATGCAAAAACGGAACAAACAGATCCTTCGCTGCGCTCAGGATGACAATGCTTCATAGAGTCTTCGCTGCGCTCAATTGCTGTCAGCTTTTTGAAACTTTTCTTTGAATCAGTTTTACAAACTCGACAACCGGAATTACCAATGCTCCAAGAGCGATGGCAATGAGATATTCGCTGAGTTCAACGCTTGTGAATTCAAAGGCAGACGCAAGGAAAGGAATCTCACACACAGCAGTTGTTGCGATCAACGAACCGGCAGCGGCAAGAAGCAGCATTTTGTTCTGAGAACCGAGTTTGAAAATGCTCTGTCTCTGAGAACGCATATTCAGGCTGTGGAAGATCTCTGCCATAGACATTGTCAGGAATGCCATTGTGGTGCCGTGGGCACTGTTGGTGATCGCCCAGTTTCCAGTCTCCATAAAATGACCAATGAAGTAGGAGATCATCACCAGTATGGTAACCAACGCACCCTGATAAGCAACATCAATTCCCATGCCGCCGGCAAAAATGCCTGCCTTTGCGTCACGGGGCTTACGCCGCATAATGTTAGGCTCCGCTTTTTCCATGCCGAGTGCCAACGCCGGGAAGCAGTCGGTTACAAGGTTGATCCATAAAAGGTGTACGGGTTTGAGGATGGTAAAGCCCATCAAGGTCGCCGCGAAAATACTCAGGACCTCACTCATATTGGAACCAAGCAGGAACTGAATCGCTTTGCGGATGTTGTCATAAATGCGGCGGCCTTCTTCGACTGCGCCCACAATGGTGGCAAAGTTATCATCCGCCAGCACCATATCGGCAACATTTTTAGTAACGTCGGTTCCGGTGATTCCCATGCCCACACCGATATCCGCCGATTTGATGGACGGCGCATCATTGACACCGTCACCGGTCATAGCGGTAACATAGCCCGCTTTTCTCCACGCATTGACGATACGGGTCTTATGCTCGGGCTGAACACGGGCATAGACGCTGATACTTTGGAATTTCTGCTCAAATTCCTCGTCACTCATATCGTTAAGCTGTGCACCCGTAATAGCATATGTGCCGCCATCAATAATACCGAGTTCTTTTGCAATGGCAACAGCCGTATCGATATGGTCGCCGGTGATCATAATGGGACGGATACCGGCTTCTCTGCATTCCACGATCGCGTCCTTTACTTCGGGACGGACAGGATCGATCATGCCGGAAAGTCCGACAAAGCAAAGTTTTTCTTCGAGATATTCAGCATCATACTGTCCGGGAACTGTATCCCATACTCTTTCAGCACAGGCAAGCACACGCAGAGCCTTATCTGCCATTGCCTTGTTTGCCGCAAGAATCTCTTTGGTATATTCCTGGGTCATCGGAACAACTTGCCCGTTTTTCAGATAATGCGTACATTTGCCGATCACCACATCCGGTGCGCCTTTGGTATACTGAACATATCCGTTTTCTGTGGTATGAACGGTAGACATCATTTTTCTGCCCGAATCGAACGGAGCTTCGCCACAGCGTACAAATTCCGATTTGAGTGCATTCTTCTCGATCCCCAGCTTATGGGCCCAGGTAACAAGTGCCGCCTCGGTGGGTTCGCCTGTCACACTTCCGTCGTCATCTATTTCGGCATCGTTACACAACGCCATCGCAGAGGCAAGTCTCTTTTCGTCCTCACCGAAGAAATCTACGACCGTCATTTTATTCTGCGTCAGAGTACCGGTCTTATCCGAGCAGATGATCTGCGCACAGCCCAGGGTCTCCACCGCAGTCAGGCGGCGGATGATGGCGTTACGCTTGGACATATTGGTAACACCGATGGACAAAACAACCGTCACAACTGCTGCAAGTCCTTCCGGAATTGCGGCAACCGCAAGGGAAACGGCAACCATAAAGGAATCCAGCATCACCGCAAAGTCAAAGCTGCCCGCCTTGATCAGCTGAACACCGAAAACGATCACGCAGATACCGAGAACAAGCCAGGTCAGGATCTTGGAAAGCTGATTGAGTTTGATCTGGAGGGGCGTTTCACCGTCTTCCGCCTGCTGCAGCGCATCGGCGATCTTGCCCATTTCGGTATCCATACCTGTGGCGGTAACCACCGCCGTACCTCTGCCGTAAACGACCGTTCCGCCCATGTAGAGCATATTCTTACGGTCACCGAGAGGAACATCCTTTTCGCCGTCTTTCAGATTGATGATGTCAATAAACTTTGTGACAGGAACGGACTCGCCGGTGAGCGCGGCTTCTTCCACCTTCAGACTGGCACTTTCCAGTATCCGCGCATCTGCCGGAACAGCGTCTCCTGCTTCAAGCAAAATGATATCGCCCACAACAAGGTCTTCACTGTGGATCACCTGCACCTTGCCGTCACGCAGCACCTTTGATGTGGCGGCGGACATCTCCTGCAAGGCTTCAATGGCTTTTTCGGCCTTGCTTTCCTGATAAACGCCGAGAATGGCATTGATCAAAACGACGGCAAGAATGATGATCACATCGGCAAAGCTGTCATTTTCGATAACGGCAAGCACTCCGCTGATAGCCGCTGCTGCCAGCAGAATAATGATCATCGGGTCAGCAAGCTGCTCCAAAAATCTGCGGATGAGGGATTTCCCCTTTGCGGCCGCCAATTTGTTTTTACCGTTCTTTTCAAGACGGCTTTGGGCTTCCTGTGAGCTAAGTCCGTTTTCTGACGAACCCAGTTCCCGCAAAACTTTTTCTTTGTTTTCACAGTAATGTCTCATTTTTACCTACCTCCTCAGAAAATTCCTGTAATAAAGATTTCTATGCCAATGGCGATCAAAATGACGCCGCCGAGGATCTGCGCTTTATTTGACAGCTTTGTGCCAAACTTTTTGCCGATCACAAGACCGGCCGTGCAGATAATAAAGGTAACGACCGCGATAATCAGACAGGCGACCAATGCCATCAGCCAACCGTATTCGGCAATGGTAAAGCCAACGGATAAAGCGTCAATCGCGGTAGCAACACCCTGAACAAGCAGTGTGCCGATTCCAAGGCTCGTTTTTTCTTCTTCTGAATCCTTATTGCGAATTCCATCGATCAGCATGTTTCCGCCGATCAAAGTGAGAAGAATAAGCGCGATCCACGGGATGAACTTTTCAAACGCCTTGAAGGATTGGACAATTGTATGTACGCAGATCCAACCGATCATAGGCATCGCGAACTGAAACCCGGCGAACACACCGGCAATTCCGCACATCTTACCTTTCTTCATTTTCGGCTCATTCAAGCCGTTTGCCATAGACACCGAAAAGGCATCCATAGCAAGTCCCACACCAAGCAGGACGCTGTTGAGAATAAACATCAAGCTCCATTCCATTTTTTCTTTCCTCCATTCGTTCTAAAATAACAAAAGACCCAAGCATAACCGAACGGGCTATACTTGAGTCTCAACTTTAAGCAAAAAATAAAGACTCAATGTATAGCCTGACAGTTATACATGAGTCTCGCAATTTAAAACAAGCCAGGTCTAACATAAGACCAGTATGTTGACTTGCTACACATGATGTGCTTGCTACTCCCTCACGGGAATTCTGTTTTTTAGATTATACTTGATTTTGATACAAAAGTCAAGTGAAATATCAGCTTTCTTGCCAAACATGTGTGTCACCGGCTCTGTTCGCTTCGGCGTCTTCACCCCAATCAAGTATGATATTATGGGACCTTTTCACTTTGTTCCATTCATGCAGTGTCGGCACAGCGTTTACAGTATGCGGCACCGTGTAGACGGAGAAATCCGGGTCAATGGCGTTTCCTATGTATTTCGTAATGCCGTAGGTTATCTGGAAGGTGACCGGGGGCCCTCTTTCCCAAAGGAATACGCCTGGACCCAATGCAGCTTTCCCGATGGAGCATTGATGCTGTCGGTGGCAGATATCCCTCTGGGCCGTTTTCACTTCACCGGAGTGATCGGGGTGGTTGTGTTGCATGGAAAAGAATACCGCCTTGCCACCTATCTCGGTGCCAAGGCAGTCACCATCAAAAACGGTGAGATCATCGTTCGGCAAGGCAACTTATGCCTGCGCGTGAAGCAGCTGGGGCTGCCGGGACATCCTCTCCAGGCTCCTGTGGGTGGTGCCATGACAAGAACGATCCACGAGCATCCCTCCTGCAAGGCGTACTACCGCTTTACCGATGGCGATGTCACATTATTAGAGTTTGAAGCCCCGAACGCCGCTTTTGAGTATGAATATTGAGGCTGTAGAAAAGTCCCCCTGCACGGTATCGTGCAGGGGGAAAATTTATCGGGCAGGAACAATATATTTTTCCTTGCAGAGTCCTCTCTCTTTGCTTTTACAGTATCGTTACCTGTGATCCTTCCTCCACGTCCATTGCAGCCAGCAAGTGTCGGATCACCTCGGTCGGCGCATTATTTTTCTTAACGGCTTTTTTATTAGATCCTTCTCCGACGCATTCATTCCAAAATACCACATTGATGCACAATATATCGCACTATACACTATGATTGCGATCAATAATCCCAGCAGGTTTTGCGTATCCATAAAATAACACAGTCCCAATGCACATACGATCGGTATTAGTAGTCCTTTTGCCATAGTTCCTATATTTTTCCAGAACAGAATAATATCGATATCGCACCTTTTATGATAGAACACATTCATGATCAGACCATTCGCCAAAGCAAAGGAAAAGGCTGTCCCCATCGCACTGCCAACTGCCCCATAGATCTGACATAGATAAATCGACATCGTCAGATTGATTATGGCCATGAAAAGATAGATAATACTTCTGAACTGGTGTCTGTTTAATGCTCTTTGGATTTCGATTCCGGTATTCTGTATCAGCGGAACGGTAGCGGGTATGCACAGCAGAAGCAGGACATAGTAAGACTCAACGTACTCGGATCCTGCCCAAATCAGAATAAACTGTTTGCCGAAAAATATGATTCCGGTCACAATCAACCCGAGAATCAAGAATTGAACTCGCCCAACCTTTATAAACAGATCCGTCAAAGCCCTTTTTCGCTCTGCCTGATTTTCAGATTTTGTTACAATTCGATGTACACGGGGTGTAAACACACCTGAAACAGCAGTCGAAAACATGGAATAATAGTGATACAGCGAATAACCCACGGAGTACACTGCCGTCGCCGCCGTTCCTTTATACCTTCCCAACAGCACCTTATCTACATTCAAATTGATTTGGTCGATAATGATGTTGAGTGCAATGAAGAAGGTATAAGCAAACAAATCAGAGAATAGTCGCCGTTCAAACCCACGAAATATAAAACGGTTTTTCAGGATCACAACCACATACACAAAATACAGCGCATCGGTTACACAGGTAATAATCAGTGTTACGCATACCATGGCAATCGAACGATACCCCATCAGCAACAGAGGAAGCGTCACCAATGGGCCGCCAACCGTCTTCAGCATACCCAACAATTTCAGAAACACAAATCTTTCGTTCGCCGATATAATATTCTGGAAAACACTCATGGGAAACGAGATCGCCAAATTGAGCGTAAGCACAAGCATCAGTTTCCGGGCGATTGCATATTCCGATGGTGTCAAGCCGGATGAAAACACCATTTCCAAATGGCTTGACAGATAGAGTCCGCACGCTAAACCGACCAGACCAATTACGGTAAAGATACACAAGAACATACCGTTCAAGCGGTATATTGACTCATTGTCATCATTCTTTTTATACTCGGCATAATATCGAACATAGCTGCTGTTAAAGCCCATGTTCAGCACCGATAGCATGGAGATGGTCGAGGACACCGTGTTGTACAGTCCGTATTCACTTTGACCAAGAAGCCGGATCATTGCCGGTGTATACAGCAAACCGACTAACACGCCCAATGCCATCTGTAAATAGGACAACAGGGAACCCAATTTCAGTTGATTCGTTTTCATTCGCTATCTCACTCCACACGTTTCGAGTCGTCAGTATGCAGCACCGGGGGGCTCATTTCTTTTTTATCATTCTATAGGCTTTGCGCAGAACTCTCTTTATTATAGGAGGTTTCTTCTCGACGCTGTAACGCTCCAGTGCTTCCGAAACATCCATCGTGTTAAGCGCGTTAAAGAAGCTCCTTCTATTGGGATGCTCTGCAACAGGTCTCCATATCGCTGAATTAACCTTACCAACAACCTTTTGCTTGTCGACTTCTTGTACAAATAAATCCTCACAGGCAATGGCACGCCACAGAGCTTTTCCCTTTTCGGAATTGATCATAACCATGGAGGTCCCCTCTTTTTTCTTGGCTTCCGGACATACATTATCGATCTTCCAGAAATCTGCCAAAGTTATATCCGCAACACGCCGTACGCCCTTGAAACGGCATACCGCGCAAGCCGGACGGAGGGTCAAATTGCGAAGGAAGCCTTTCAAAAACGCATCGTCACGTTTTGATCCGCAGTAGGTTGCTTGTTGACCGCGCATAGTCAAGCAAACCAGTTCTCCTTTGATTTTGCTTCTGAAGTTTGCATAAGTAACCGGCTCATCGTTCAGGTAATCATTTGAAATCTTTCTCTTATACGATTCCCAAACCTTCGGGGACGGCACACCATGACATGCACACTCAACCAATATCAGCCGCTCATAATCCTTCCCCAAGCAGCTTCGGATGGCGGCAAGCTGGCAGGGGGTCCCACTGAAAAGCACAATGCGTCCTGCTTGCAAGAATTCGTTTACTTTCGAATAGCATTCGCTTATGTTGCTCTGAACATATTTTGATGTATAAAATCGTTTTATGCCGATCTCATCTTCAGCCCAATTATGGATCACATGGAATTGCTGGTCATACTCAGCACCAAATACCACACCATTGTGTTGAATCACCCATTCCGCAATCATGGGAAAAATCGCACCGGATGAACTATTGTTCAGCTTATCCACATTTTTATGATACGCCGCAAATACTCGCTGCAATTCATTTGACATGAGGGTTTCCGGGTGCAGTGCCGGACAAACGCAGGTGCATTTTCCACAGGAAACACATTGGGGATAATCCACAACCGGTCTTAAGAACCCCTCTGCATCGGGTTCCATCTTTATGCAATTTCTGGGACATACCTTCTCGCACACTCCACAGCCGGTACAGCTGCGATCCGGCAGGAAATTAGAATGTCGTTCTTTTTGCGTCAGACATTCTTCCAGATAATCATTAAACTTTTTTCTTTCAGCCTTCAGCACAGCATTACTCTGATCAAAACAGCATGCAAACTCCAAGTGTTCCAAGCCACCGCGAACATATCGTTCAGACAGGCAGAATTTATCCGTAAGCCCAACGATTCTCGAATTCATTCGGTTTTCCACTGCCTTTTCAGATGCTCTGTCAAAGACATAGAACGGTGTGTTCATGTTGATGGAAAATGCCGCACCATGGAAGGAGTCTGTCAGCACCAGTTCTGCATGGTCGATCAGCCAGGTAAAATTCCGGGGGTCCGAAACGTAGTGCTTATCGTCAGGCGAGGAAAGCTCCACGATTTCCAGTTCTCTTTTCTGGGCTTCTTCCTGTATCTGCATACGCAGGCTCTTCGAAACACCGCCAAGAAAGAACAGCAGGATATACGGCCGTTCCTGAGATACCGGCTGAGAAAAAGTTCTCCATGTCTGCGCATCGATCGCCAACGTTGGGTCAATGATGTTTTCGCATTTTCTTCCCGTCAACTGTTCGATCAGTTCCGACCCGGCCTTTTCCCGGCAACTCAAATGCGGAAAGCCATTCAGACCGATCAGGAATTCCGTCATACAGCTTTGTGGGATTTTCTCTGCCGCTATACTTGCAGACAAGCAGATCCTTTGCTCACGGCGAGCAAAGCGAAGAAAGAAATTATCCTTTTCTTTCAGTCGGAGATCGGGGTTCCAAACCTGATCACTTCCGGTAACAAAGAAATCATACTCTTGCGCAATTCGACTTGGATACAAACCGCTCTTTTCTTTCAGCACCCGTGTATGTATTATTTCCTTATTAAACTGCCGAACCCTTAGGATTCTCTTTGATTTTTTATTGCCCAAAAATGATTTGCAGCCATGGTATACATTTCTCACCGTGGATTTACAAATATTCTTCTCACATAACAAAGTATCTACATCAAAGCCTTTGCTCTTTAAAAGCTCCTGAACTGCGTAATTCTGCAAACGGTTTCCGTAGTTACTGTCACCATACAGGGTTGTGATACCGATTCTCATTTTTCAGTTCTTCCCCCAGATTTTTTATGATTCTCTCACGTTATTCAACAATGTCCGTTTAATTTCCGGATAATATTCCAGCAGGTTCTGCATTACCCGGTCATTCAGATTCTGATCCACGTTTCTGTGCGCAAGTGTGACCTTCTGCCTGCTCTTGCTTACGCACAGAGCTTTGCACCGGGTCTGGGACTTGACCACCGGTATCTGTCCTTTGATGCTCATTACCTTCATCCACAGATCGTCCGCAGTCAGCGCAAGCTGTCTGATTTTCTCAATATCAAACGTCTCCTCGGGCATACAACGAGGCGGATATAGTGTCCCTGCACCTGTGGATGCCATGACCCGATCACTCGGTACACCTGCAGGAACGTAGCCACTGACCTTCCAATGGCGGTATGCGGCAACTTCCCCGCTGCGTATCTGGATTTCCCGACCTCTGTTGCAAATGATCGCCTTTGGATGCTGCTGATGCATCCTGAGCAATTTTTCCAGTGAGTCTTCAGGGTAAATGATATCGTCATCATAGGTGATGATCGTGTGATCCGGGAACTGACGCATTGCGTAGTAGTATTTCTTATGGGCCAGAATATCCTCTTCGCAGTATCGGATCTGAAGACCATATTCACACAGCTTCCGTAGGCTTTCCGGAATTTCCACATCCCGGAACTGATCCTTCGCCAGCCATAAGATAATCTTCCCGGGCTTCACCGTCTGATTCAGAAGCGACTTGATCGACAGATGCACATAATCGATACGGGCAGGGAAAGTCGTCATCGATACAATGACAGATTCATCTCGAATCGACTGGGCTATTTTCATGGTATCGCAGTCCAAACGCTCACAGTATGCCCGTTCCAATTGATTAACTACTTTTCTCACTGCACGCTCAACATAGGAGCATATGCCATTCTGGTCTTCATATAGCTTAAAGCGATCCAGCCATCGCACTGAAATCATCGTAATTTTCCCTCCAGTAATCTCGACTATCGATTAGTGGGCTATCCATACATTTCCATGGTGTGCCGTTTTCCATCCTCCAGGAGAAACAATATATACACCGGCACGATATACAGCACATTTTGCCAATTCGCGAAAAACAAGCCTCCCACAAGGACACAGCACAAATAATACCAATTCTGCTTTTTCCATTCAAAAACAGGAGAGATCAGCAGTGAATTGACAGCCAATCCACCCAAAACACCAAATTGAATCAGATATGCCATAATGAAATTATGGATCGTAACGCCAATACTGGACATACGATAGTCCACCTCTCCTCCGCCAATTCCTGAGAAAATGTAATTGGGGAGCAGCTTGAATGCCTCAACGATCTGCTCACTTCTGCCGTTATCATCCGTGATTCCTTCCAGACCCGTTCTTGATGTCAGCATATACTGCACAATATACAGGCCAACAACAGCAACCAGAATCAGCACCACCGTGACCCGTATGCTGCTCACGATCTGCTTCAAATGACGAAGGCAATACAATACCGCGCAAACAGCAAAACAGCCCAAACCGGTTCTGGAATTATTGATCCAAACCGCACCGGCAAAAATGGCAAGCCAGACAATATCTTTGATGCTTTTTCTATTTATATACTCAATAAAGTAGTACAACATTCCAATGGAAAGGAATAATGACAATACGCTTTTGGCATAGAAGTACACGTTATAGATCACTCTGTCAGAATTATACTCATATACCTCACCGAGACGAATGCCCAATAACTGATCCGCCACATACTGTATGTATAGCGTAATTGTAACTGCGCATATCCCTCTGACAAACAGCTTCATTAGGGCTTCTGTGTCCACATCACTTAATTCCTCATTTCTTGAAATCGGAATGATAAATACAAGGTACGCAAGGATTACAAGCTGATATGTGGTAAACACCGTTTCTTTCCTCGTATAGGAACCCCACAGTACGCTGAAGGAATAGGCCGCTAAAAAGATCAGAAAGAGCAATAATTTAATTGTTGCTCCCACGCTGACTTTCGCGCCTCTTTTCAGTGAATTCAAAGTCAGCAAAACGCACAAAACCGCAACAGCAATAATGCACACAGAAAGCCGCTGCCGGTCGCCGAAGATACTGAACGTATAATAAGGCGTAGCATACACGATCAGCTTCAACAGTCTTTCATATACGCTTCCCTTTGTGGCAAGCATATAATATGCGGCAGCAATCAGGAGCAATAGGGCACCCAGTCTGGAATTGATCATATATGCCACTGCTGTTACGACCATTACAACCAGACCCATGCTCCGTGCCCTCCTTTTTAATCAAAAATATACCAATTAGAGGCTGTCTCATTAAGAACGTCGCTTGTGCAAACCGCACGATAAATAGTTGTTTGTTGAGTTGACAATTGACAATTGACAGTTGACAGTGAAGGTATTTCCTTTGGAAATGGATTTGAAATATAAATATCATCGACGAAGTCGATACAATCATTGTCCATTGTCAATTGTCCACTGTCAACTGCGTCGCCCTTCAAATTCCAATTTATCGGGCAGTTTGCACAGCAGGTCGGACAACCATTTATTTATCCAGCTTTTCCAAATAGAACTGCTGCATCCATGTGTAAGATTGACGAATATCATATCCGTTTTCACGAATCAGCACGCTGTTGTCTTTGCGGTGATTTTCTTCGATCAGACTGAGCAGCTTATCTGCCCACACAACCGGTTCTTCTTTAATGGACGCAAACTCGACACAATCACACAGCTTTGTCTCTGCAGGGATCGTGTCACTTGCAACCATAGGCAATGCAGAGCATTGTGCCTCAATGATGACCGTACCAAATCCTTCGTAAAAGGACGGAAACAAAAATCCATCCATCGCTGTCAGTACATCCCCAACATCGGACCGGGAACCCAGGAAGACGACGGATTCTTCCAGTCCCAACATTTTGATTTGATGACGAATATCCGCTTCCAGTTCTCCCTGTCCCACAAGATAGAGCTTGCTGTTTTGCTTTTTCTGCTTGATTTCCTTGAAAATCTTGAGCAAATAAGCGTGATTCTTCTGGGGAGAAAACCGTGCCACACAGACGATCGCCAATTCATTTTCTGTCATCCCCAGCTCATTGCGCATTTTCTGCCGCTTTTCTTCACTGTAGAGGAAACGATCAAGCTGGACCGCATTGGGAATGACATGAAAGCTCTCTTTTTCGACTTGCTTCTTTCCAAACAGCCAGATACCGGCGGACTTGGAGCAGGCGAACCGATCCGTTGCCTGTCCGTTGATGAACAGGCGTGAAAATGCCTTGTAGAGCATCTTGATGTTCCGATCCATGCTTGCGTTTCTGCTGTGGGCGATCCGAACGGGGACCCCGGCTCTCTTCGCCATCAGCAACGGCCAGGTACTGAGGGTATTGAGGTGAGAATGAACGATTTTATACTCCGGATGATCCTCAAAAAAGCGTTTCAGCTCAGCGATATATTTGAAAAAGGACTTGGGCGCAATTTTGCTCATATGGTACACCTTACCACCCAAGCGAGTGATCTCCTCATCGAATTCTCCCGCTTCGGTGCGATTGGTCATAAAGTCGAACTGGATGATGGATCTGTCGATATTGCGATAGATGTCCATCAGCCGATTTTCCAAGCCGTTTCGATTCATGATCGTTACGCACTGCAAAATGCGAATGGGCTCACTCATTACTCTTACCTCATTTTCTTTCATCAATGTTAAAAAGCTTCAGTTCTCTGTACAGCCGCTTTCTTTGCTTTGTTACGGAAACCGTACGCATTACAGATTTCCGTTTGCGCATTCCAGCCAGAGAACGAAGCCAATAGCGCACCGGTAGATAGACCCAAAAAAGCGGCAGCAGCAGCGGAACCTGTTTCGTTACAGGAAATTTTCGTCTTGCGACTGCATTGATTTTCCTGATATAAACACGAACGGCAGTTTCCTTACCACTTGCCTCCACGAAAAAACTGCTGGTATCATCGGTATTGTGCCTGTTGGTGATATTTCCCGCACGAAGGATCTCATCGATCATTGCCTCAACAATACGGTCACTGACTGACCGGCACCGGAAGGCATCATCAAGCTCCAGTCCCAAATACCGCACAGAAGTTTTTGTCAATACACGCGCGAACTCAGCCAAGCCGCAGTGCTCCAGCTCCGGAAGAATCCGGCTCTCATATAGCTCCGGCGGCACACTTTTTACAAACACGGCCCAATCACATAACTGTCTCAGGCCAATGCATCCTGTGGTCATATGCCGCTGCATATGGAGCAGCAGACTCAGTGCCTGATGAAAATCGGAAAGGCACGGAAAAGTATGACCTGCAATATTCTTCTGCCGGATTTCCTGCCAGCATGACTCCATGAGTCGTTTTGCTGTCGCTCCGGCTGTAGAATCAGGAAAGGTGGATACCGCGTAGTGAAGCTCCACCACTGTATTATTCCTGTAAAAATCGATGTGATATGGATGCTCAAAGGATTCCTTTGGCGCAGTGAATCCCTGTCCCAAAAGGATGTCCACTGCCTGTTGGGAATATTGCGGAGCGACCAGCAAATCAATATCTCCCATAGCTCTCGCCAAAGGATTGTAATAGCACGATGCCAGACTGGCACCCTTCAATATCGCACACGGTATCCCATTGTCTGTCATCGTTTCCACGAGTTTACTTTGAGTCGCCATAAGCGAATCATTATTCACCATTGTGGATACCAGCTTACTGCGCCATTTGAGCCAATTTGCACCGGACATCTGCATCCGAACAGAAGGACATCCCTGTAAAACAAGGAACAGTACCCCCTGCTCCTCCGCCAAGGTCAGAATTCCCTCCCAGTCTATTTCCGAATATATATGATCTGATGATTTTTTCCATAAAGTATCTGATACCACTCTCAGGAGATCTTCCTGAACCTTGTGCATTTCCTCACCTCGCTAGGAACCGAGCCCACAGCTATCCAAAGCTTCTATATATTTGCCGACAACGATCTGCCTGTCAAATTCCCGTTCCATTTTTTCTCTGCCGGCCTGTCCGAGACCTTGCCTTTCTTCCCATGTCAGACTCAGGAAATCCTCCAGTGCCTGCACAAGGGCTTCTTCATCTTGAGTCGGGATCAAATAGCCGCTGACCCCTGCATCCACCGTTTCCCGGCAGCCGCTTCGGTCTGTTGCAATGATGGGGCGACCGCTGGAGGCAGCTTCCAGCAGAACATTACTCATCCCCTCCGGATAGTAGGAGGGATGCACAACACAATGGGCCATCCGGTAAAACGGCGTCATCTCCTTCTGTTCACCGTGATATTCAACATACCCCTCGGTTTCCGCTTCCTTTACGATTGCAAGATACCTCGGATCGTCACATCCGCCGCAAATATGGAACATCGTATTGGGATACTTCGCGGCGATCCGCTTAGCCGCAGCCAAATACAGACCGATCCCCTTTTCCTTCAGCAGCCGTGCAACAAACAGAAAGTTTACCACCTCGCCCGGCGTATAGGGCAGTACCGGATGGGTCTGCAAATTCACACCTGAACCAGGCAGCAGTAAAATCTTTGCCGTTTTGGGCATCATCCTGCGCTTCTCAAAGAAACGAACATTCTCTTCATTCTGAAAAAAGATGCAGTCAGCTCCGGCAACTCCCCATTTATACAGGCGTGTCGTTAACTGCTGCATCTTTCCGGGAAACTCAACTGCTGTTCCAAGTCCGGTAATATTTGGGATATATCTGATCCCTAAAATCCGGCAAGCCAATCCGGCATAAACATTCGGCTTTATGTTGTTGGTCAACACAATATCCGGCTTATTATTTCTTAATATCCGCACAAACCGCCACAGCAGTTTTATGTCACCAAGTGGATTTGCTCCTCTGCGACTGATTTGAACATTACGCAATGTACAGCCGATTTGTTCCAATTCCTCCCCGTGTGAACAAATCTGTGACAATACCGTAAGCTGATGTCCTTGTGCAATCAGTGCTGCAAGCACCTCACGGCGAAGATTATAAACAAATGTGCTATCGTTTGCGATCAGTGTAATTCTCATTGCTCTATCCTTCTGTGCTCATCATTTGGCACATGCTTATATCCCTCCACAACACCCTTTCCGCCGAAGAGTTTCGGAATTGTGGACAGTACGATTTTGATATCAGTCCAGAAACCAAATTGCTTCAGATACTGAACATCCCAACGCACCTTGTCAGCAGGCGTGACAAGATCCCGACCATGAATCTGAGCAAAACCTGTCAGTCCCGGGCGCACCTTATATACACCATACTTCATTCGAAGGGCATGGATCTCATGCTCATCAGAGATCAGCGGACGGGGACCAACAAGACTCATATCCCCCTTGATCACATTGATCAGCTGCGGCAGCTCGTCAATCGAGAATTTTCGCAGAATACGACCGACCCGGGTGATATACCTGTTTGGATCCTCAATTTCCCGCGTAGAAAGATATTTAGGGGTGTCGTGTCTCATCGTCCGCAATTTATAAAGCTTAAAACGCTTGCCACCCATACCCACCCGGTACTGGGAGAAAATGACCTTACCCGGATCGTCAATATACACAATCGCAAGGATGATCAAAAGCGGAATACTGACAACAGCCAGACCAATGGTGGACAGAATCACATCCATCACTCGCTTGGGAATGACATATTTGCTCTGAGCAACGCTGACAAAGCTCAGGTCATTCACATCATGGTCAGCAATCAGTTCCGGTCCGTTACCCGTCCGGGCAATTTTTTCCTGAACCTCCTGCGGAATTTCCAGGTATTCTTCAATTTGTCCCTTATGTACACTAGCATTTGGCATAGGTAGGCTTCTTTCTTATTCTCTATTTCCAAGCATCAGAAATTTCTATTCGATGGATAGCAGCTTACTGTTACTTCTCCAGTACACCCATATCCGCCAGTTTTGCAAGCAGCATATCCAAGTCTGTCGCTGCGGTCGCTTCATCCACATCATATTCATCCAGCACAGCGATCAGCAGATCCTCCCGGCTCCGGGGCTGCTCAAGAAGCTTATAGATGAACGCTGACACTTCGTTTAGCACCACCGCTCCCTCAAACTTTGCGATATTGTCGCCCGTGGGCATCACGATATATTCATCCATCACATCGCGCAGGACAAAACCTTCTTTGATTTTCATATCTTTTGCTTCCTCTCGTATCAATTCCGGATGATTCACCAGAATATCGTAAATTACCCTAGCGGCATCTTCATCAGGACCGCAGAACACACGGTATACCGGTGTTTTATTGATCAGTGAACTGACATTAGCCATGGCCATAAATGCCGCATCCGTATCCCACATGGGCATGAAGGACTGCTGGGTGATCAGCTTGCGAGCCTGCTCCCGGCTGAGTTTCCGAATGTAACTGCTGTGGGACCGGCGAACCTCCAGAATACATTTCAGAGGCTTCTCCACATCCCGAAAAATTTGCTCCTTGCCGTCCCACGGTACACCGCAGGCGGTGCTTCCCTGTTTTTCGATTCGCACCGCAGGGCGGTCACCGCTGATAAACCGCGCGCCAAGTCCGTCCACCCAGGCGCGTGCTCTGGTGGACTTCCCCATACCGGAAGGACCGGTAAAGGCTACAGCAAAATCGCCTACCTCCACACAGGCCGCATGGAGGGAAACGATTCGCTCATAGCAGAATCGACCCTCAAAGGCAGTACGCAGAAGGAAACGGGTAGCGGCACCATCGATTTCCTCCTCCGTAAGCTCTGCAACATAGCCTTCGATCTGCTGATAGTCCTTTGATGCCACCACACAGGGGATCGCATTGCCGTCACTACGGCAATATAACCATCGTCCATCCTGAGTCCTGCATATCTGGACTTCAGGCAAGTCTTTTACAATTACTGTAACGTGGCAAAGCATATCCTCTGCCTTCTCGGCAGAAAACATCTTCGCAGATTCTTTGATTTTTTGAAACAGCGTCATTTGCATATTAACGAAGTCTAAGAGGACCGTACAAGGTCACATTGCCGGACTGTGCGGTCGCCTGTTCTTCTACTGCACCGGGTTCCTTATAAGTTTTTTTCAAGTAGGTTTCTTCCTTATACGGTCTTAATGTTCTGCTTAGGGTTAGTTCCGATGCTCCCAATGGGCATTGCCTTCAGTGCAGGAAGTTGGGCCAGTATTAAGCCAGACATCTTGACAAGCTTCACTGCTGGCGGCAACCACCTGATCACGGTAGTTGAACTCGATCTTCTCGGCTTCGGGGGTCATGTAATTGTTTTTCATTTTAGTTTCCTCCAGTTATGTTATTTATTGTCAGAGTCGCTGAATTTCAGCAAACCCTCTGCAACCATTCTTTTGCCCATGGCACAGATCGCCGGACTGGCATGACCGGCAGCAGCGCCCACGGCATGTTCTGCCACACAGTGCTTGCATACGCCCTTGTAAGCGCAGGTCTGGCATTCTGTGGGCAGGGGATAGTGGCTGGCGGTGTAATGGGTGCGCTTCCAGGCTTCGGAGAAGCCCAGGGTCAGCACATCCTCCGCCTCACAGGGGAAGGTGTTGCACGGCCGCATTCCGCCACGCCAGTCCACAGCAAAGCTGCTGCGACCGGCACCGCAGGTAACGCCGATGGCAGGATCCCCCTGCTTGCCGCCGGGGTCCGGCAGGCTTTCCGGATCACATTCGATCTCCAACTGCTTCCCCTTCAGAGTCTGTCGGAGTTTCATCATACGGATATAGGCATCCAAGCCAGCATCTGCTATCTGTCGCCCGGTTTCCGGGCGAGGTGCCATAAGCCCTGAGTTGATACTATATATAAAATTCTCTTTCCAGAGAATGCGGACGATTTCTTCTCCGTCGGTCATATAGGCGTTGGGAGTAACCGCAATGGACAGAGGGAATTTTTCATCCCGCAGGCGGCGGATATTCTCTGCCACCCGGGCAAAGGCTCGTTTTCCGGTGACCCGTTCATAAGCCTCTTCATTGGAACCATAGAGAGTGACTTGGATGGCTGCCGGAGGATTTTCTTTAAGAAATGCTGTCATTTCCTCATCCATCAACAATCCATTGCTTAAAATCGCGGTCTCAACGCCCTTTTCCCGCAGGAACAAATACAGTTCCCGGAAGCCGGGGTAAGTCAGGCACTCGCCGCCGGTCAGCCTGGCGTACATCATGCCCGCATCGACAGCCTGCTGCATAATATTCTTCCATTGATCGACCGTCAGCAGCTGCGCGCCACGCATCTGTTCTTTGTTCAGGTGGACATAACACATTTTGCAGTCCAGATTGCACAGGGGTGTCAGCTCAAAGGTACCGCAGATCGGCACACCCTTATCCCGGGCCTTGAAATTCAGAAACTTTCGTACCGCCTCATACCGCCGGTAGTCCGTGACACCCTGGGTATTCAGTTGAGCCAGCAATTTCCCCAGGCTGGTGGGGATGTTTTGATCAGTCATTTTCTGCACCCCCTGTCGGTTCCTTGCGAAACAGCTTTCTATAGCAACGCCCGGCAAATGATCTTACCTTCATGCAGCATCTTCTAAGCGGAAATACCGCCATCCATACTCTGCCCCACAGCCGCGCGCCACGGGTATCCAAGCGGTGCTTACGGCCATTGCGGGTATAACAGACAACCTGACCCAGTACGGCACTGATCGGAAGCCAGGGTTCCGGCTTCCAGCAGTTGTCTCCCAAGGTGCGGACATTGCCGGGTCTGAGCTTCCAGACCCGATGGATCACATAACGACCCGGACCGGTGGTAAAAAGCACGACATCGCCTGTCCTGAGAGGTCGGCTCAGCGGAACAACGGTGACCGGATCGGTCCCACGCCGGATCAAAGGCTGCATGCTGCTGCCCTGCAGTGGGATCGTCACAGGCGGTGCAGAACCCTCCCGGGCAAGCGCGCACCAGTCATCCATACTGATGCTGCGTATTTGTTTTGCTTGTGTCATATAAAAACTCCGCCAAAGCTCGTCAGATCCTGCGCGTATGCTTTATCTGTATTTTTACAAAGCCATACATATGCATCATGCAGGTTCACCGGACGCTTCTCACAATCATGGGCATCTGTCGCCACCGCATCGATGGCACCTTCACTCAGCAGCCGCTGTATAAACCGTCGTTCCAAATATCCGTGGGGATGCAGTAGTGTATTCGCGTTGATCTGCAGCAACGCACCAGTCTCATTGCGAAAACGCATTGCCGCCTTTGGCGAAAGCAGAAACGCCAGATACCGTTCCGCATGGGCCAGCACCGGACAGTAACCGGCACGGGTCAGCTGCCCAACCGCGTTCCTTGCTGCCTGCCAGGAAATATCCCGCCACAGTTCCAGCAGGACATAATCCGTTCCTCCCAATGTAGGGATGCGTCCCTGATGCAGTGCCGGCGCGGTGTAATATGTCCATGCGACCTCTGCTCCCGGAACCACTTTTACGTCCAGTTTTTGCATCCGGCAGAAGCTCTGTGCCTGGTCCAGACGCTCCCGGTAAAGTCCCATATCAAACGGTCTCATCCCCGGCGCGGCATGTGGTGTTGCCACCACGGTGCTTATTCCCTGTTTGCACGCCTCGTTGAGCATGGCTCCCATGATATCCGCCGTCCCGGCACCGTCATCGAGCCCCCAGAGTAAATGCTGGTGGATGTCTGTCATCTGATGTATCATTTACGATTTTTTCTTTTGTAATACCGCTTGTTATAATTGTTCGAATAACGCTCGGAGTGGTAGTAATAATAGCGGTTGCTCATACTATTGAATTTCACGCCATTGAGAACCGCGCCCAGCATCTTACATCCGGTTCGCTTGACATGCTCTACGGCTTCGCCGATCTCTCTCTGCTTGCCCTTGCGGTAGCCCACCACAAGCAGTGCTCCGTCGCAGAACTTGGCCAAAGCCACCGCGTCCACGAGTACACCCACCGGAGGTGTGTCCACCAGAACAATATCAAATTGCTCATTTAGGTGGTCGATCATCTTCTCCATCGCTCTGGTATCCAACAGCTGAAGCGGATTCGGTGCCTCATGTCCTGCCGGCACCATATAAGCATTGGGGATGTCGGTCTGATAAATGACATCTTCCATACCGCAGATACCCGACAGGTATTCGGACAAGCCATAATTCTTTTGCGTACTGTAGCGCAGTCGATAATCACTTTGAATACCGGAAGCGCGAAGGTCTGTATCGATCAAAACCGTTTTGTGACCAAGCTGTGTCAGCGTCCGAAGAAGGTTCATGGATACATAGGATTTTCCTTCACCGGCATACCGACTTGTAATCAAGATCTTATGGATATTCTTTCCGCAGTAGGAAATGTTCGTACACAGCGTGTTCATTGCCTCGTTGCTGACAAAGTCCAGCTCCGGAAAGTTTGTAACTTCCAGATAATTACCTGTATGCTCAGATTGTTTGGTATCCTTTTGCTTCTTTGGTGTGCTGTATCTGCCGACAGTTTTTTTATCCTTGTTCGCAGGGAACACCGTCAGGGTTGGAATGCCGCCATACTGCTGGATCGCCTCCGGAGAGCGGGGACGATTATCCAGCACAAAGAACAGTGCCAGAACTACCACAGCCAGAACAGTGCCCACTCCAAAGCCCAGGATAAGACTGCTGCTCATACTGGTCTTACGACCGACACTGGGCTCCAATGCAACGGAAAAATCGCTGAGCTCCTCCCCCTTCATGGTACTGACAATAAAGCTTTTGGCAGCACTTGCATAGGCATTGGCAATATCCGCCGCCATTTGCGCATCCTGGTGGGTGACCGTTATATAAAGGACACGGGTATCTTCCGGGTTCGTGATGGTCAGCATGGACTGCATCTGGGCATAAGTATAGGGCAGATCCAGTTCTTCAATCACCATCTCATGGACTTCCCAGGTTTTGAATACTTCCTGATAGTCCAATTTCAGAACGGATCCCAGCTGAATGTCCGAAATATTGACTTCGGTACTCTTCGAATTAACAATGTAAAGCTTAGAGGTCGCACTATAGGTGGTGACGCTTTTTCCGGCTGCAATTCCAAAAACAGCGGTACACACGACCGCACTGAGCAATACCAGCCAGATTTTCTCCAGGATATGGAAGGAGAGACCCACCAGATCCACCGTTTTGGGTTTCTGCTGAGGCTTTCCCTGATTTTGATTTTCCGAGGGCATATTACCGGTCGTCCGAAGGGTTTGCAAAACAGCAGCGGTCACTGTACTGATCAATGCGGAATCCGGCTGATTCTCGCTCTCTGCGGGGGTATGCTGTTTCTTATCTGTCATCTGAATTCTCCAATTTCTAATGTGTGCTAAACATATTTCCACCCAGTTCATGTGCAGTATACCGCCATGCTTCTCCGGCACCAAAACTGACGCATAAAGCCCAACACCGTCGTTTTCCTTGAGACTCGCAGGAACCGGGGAAAAAGCGAACTCACTGGCTGCACTGTTGCCAATTTCCACACAAAGCACCACACGCAGATATGCGTAAATAGATCGCACATTCTGGGCAACAACGCAGGATTTACGATAGTCTCTTAAATAACATCATACCATATTAGATAGCATTTTGCAATATTTTTTACTGTTTTTTTAGCTTTTTTTGTTTTTTCTTATAATTTTTCTTCTTTATGAATTTTTTATCATGGGGTACATTCTGCTGTTTCCCTATATTCTTGTAACCCCCATGTCCGACTATCGGTATCAGCATGATATTTTCTTACAGAACGCCTTCGGATCAGGGTACTGTCTCCAATGCATCCCGAAGCTTTTCCAGTGCGCGCTTTTCAATTCTGGATATGTAGCTTCGGCTGATTCCGGTCAGGGCGGCTACCTCTCTTTGACGTTTGGGACTGGCGCCGCCGAGACCATAACGCAGGCGGATGACCTGTCGCTCCTGCTCCGTCAGGCAGGTGTCTATTGCTTTGGTCATACGGCGGATAGACTCCCGCTTGCTGACGGTTTCCAGCAAGTCTTCCTCGTCACTGATCACCTCCATCAGTGACAGTGCCGCACCGTCCGCCCCGGTCTCGATGTAGTCAGACAAAGAAACATCTTGGCTGGATTTTTTCTGACTTCTGAAATACATCAAAATCTCATTTTCCACACACCTTGCCGCATAAGTAGCCAGCCGTGCTCCCTTTTCCGGCTTAAAGGTCGTGATACCCTTGATGAGACCGATGGTGCCGATGGAGATCAGATCCTCCTGATCCGAGGTTTGGGCATAGTATTTTTTCATGATATGCGCCACCAGCCGGAGATTTCGTTCAATCAGTACATTTCTCGCCTCCAGATCCCCCTGGGCGCACAGCTCCAGATAATGCGCCTCCTCCTGCGCCGTCAGGGGTCGTGGAAAGCTGCCGGTGGATAATTGCAGGGAATAAAACATTCCGCTGAGTATGAACCAAAGATTGGCGATCACACGCCTCACCTCCATCATACCCTATTCCCCACAGCAAGTCCTTTTTCCTACAAAAAACAGGTGTGAAGAACTTGTTTTGTGCTTATCGGCTTAAATCGACCGACGCTCTAAACAATTTTGACCTCGATGGACAAGATTGTTTTTGTTGGTACGATCAACCAGCGTCGCAGCTTGCCGTGGGTGCGGTACGGGACCGTCCGGAGGCCGGTCCCTACACTGCATTGGCTGATTAGACGTACAGCACATCGTCCCGGTATTAAAGATAAGGCTGTAGGTCCTTGGTCAGCTGCTGCTCTAAGCTGATCAGGCGTTTGGTGATATCTTTTGAGGTTTCATCGGCAGCTTTGTATTGGTTGAGATATCGGTTCAGGGATTTGACCCCCATGTTACAGCCGTCGGTCATCAGGTCTGCTACGGTGGCGTCGCTGTCCTCCATTCCCAGCTTCACGTTTGTCTTCATCCAGGACATACTTTTTGCAATGGCACTGGGGTTTTTCCCCTCATCCTGATATTTGCCCAGCAGCTGCTGAAGCTCCGTTTGCAGCTTCTGGTGCTGGTCCTTGCAGGTGGTCAGCTTCTTCTCCAGCTTTTCATCGGACACATGGCCCAGTACATCCTCGATGGAGCTTACACCCATTTTGATTCCGGCATCACACTCCCGAAGCAGCTTTATGGTATCCTGCTCGATCATGCTCCCATCTCCTTTCTGATTTCAAAAATAGTATGCCCGCCGTTTTTTGTTTCAAACGGCGGGCTGTTGATTTACGGCATATTCTGCTGTTCCTCCGGAAGGATGGGACCATGTTTTTCCTCAAACTCCCGGATGCATTGGCGAATCAAATACAAAATCTGCCCGTTTCCGGAGCGTCCCTCATATTTTGCGATATAGTGGAGCTTCCGATGCAATTCCGGCTCAATTTCAATACCCAAATGCTTATTATTCTTATTTCGCATAACACACCTCAAAAATAACTTAATTTGAGTATATTTTAAGATGATTATGTGCTATCATGTCCCATGTATACTCATTTTAAGTATACTATATATTGGAGGTATCGTTAATGGCTAAGGGAATATTTTTTGAAATAACAATGCAATTCCGAACCTCACGCAGAAGCCAGGGTACAGTTTATCTTGTATCTTGTATCTTGTATCTTGTATCTTGTATCTCCTATCTCATATCTCATCCCTCCCCCTCCCCCTCTCCCTTGCAACATTGAAATTGCCCTGCACGGCAAGCCATGCAGGGCAAGTGTTGATTAAATTTGGAGGCTTAGCCGGTCACGGTAACGTGGGGCAGCAGGTCCTCGTTGATGTTCCAGCAGACGTAGTAGGTGCCGATCTGACCGGCGATGACGAACTCATCAGCGTAGTCGGTCTTCAGAGCCTTGATCTCGTTGGTGGGCACATCGTCAATGAGGTGCCAGTCGCCCTTCTTGAAGTTGACCAGCATGTTGTTGGAATCATCGGACAGGAAGCACTTGATATCCTTCATGATCACGTTGGCCGCATCGTAGTAGTACTCGTTCTTGGTCATGGTGATGGTAGAGCTGTGCTCCCAGCTGCTCATGGTGTAAGCACCGTTGGAGACGAAGGTGGAAGCATCGGTATGCCAGTTCTCGTTGGCAACCACATCCTCACGGACAGGGAAGTAGGTGGGGAAGGCCAGCAGCTCGTTCCAGTAATTGATGTCAGTGTTCAGGGTGACGCTCAGGGTCTTGTCGTCGGTGGCCTCAACAGCCAGATCGTCGGGATAGCCCTTGATGACCTCGAACATATAGCCATAGTCTGCACCCAGAGTGGAAGAAGCAGCGCGCTTCCAGGCGAAAGCGAAGTCGTTGGCAGTCATATCCTGACCGTCGGACCACTTCAGACCGTCCTTCAGGGTGTAGGTGTAGGTGATGGTGCCATCCTCATTGACAACGCCCTCGGGCAGCTCGGTGGCGCAGTCGGGAGTGATGACCAGATTGCCCTCAGCATCCTGATCCCACTTTGCCAGACCTGCGAACAGATGGCTGATCAGCGTTGCGCCGTCCACAGCGGAGTTCAGCGCAGGATCCAGATTGTCAGGCTCGGAGCCAATACAGACAGTCAAACCGGTGTCAGCACCATTAACGGTGGTCTTGTGGAAGTACTTGTAGCCCAGGGGGTTGGAGTAGAAGCCTTCCACGGAGTCATCGATCATGTACAGATCGGTGTAGAAGTACAGAGGAACGATGGCACCGCTGCTCATAAGCATATCCTCAGCGATGTGCATCATAGCGTAACGGTTGTCGCTGTCGGTGCAGGTCTTGATCTTTTCGATCAGCACATCGTAGGTCTCAGCCCAGGTGCCGTTCTCAACCTTCACATCGTAGCCGTAGGCAGTCAGATCCAGGTCGTAGATCTTCAGAGAAGCATGATCATCCTTACCGAACTGAATGTCGTTGTTGCCGGACTCGCTGATCCACATATCCAGGAAGCAGATGGGATCGTTGTAGTCAGCCACCCAGCCGTTACGAGCGATGGAGTATTCACCGTTCTTACGGGTATCCAGGAAGGTGTTCCACTCCTGGTTCTCCAGGTTCACGGTGATGCCGATGCCGGCCAGGGTGCTCTGCAGGTACTCACCGATTGCCTTGTGTTTGTCGGCGGTGTTGTACAGGTAGGTCAGAGTGGGGAAATTGGTCAGCTTACCCTGATCGTCTACATCGTAGTACTTCTTCAGGATCTCCATAGCCTCAGCACAGTTGGACTCATAAGCCTCAACATCGGTGTTGTAGTAGCCATCGTACTCGTCGCTGGAGCCGGAGTTCTTGTAGAACTCGGAGCCGTCAGCATCGGTCATACCCATGGCAACGAAGGAGGAGGCGGGAACTTCACCGGCCTGGGAGATCTGTTCTACGATATAGTTGCGCTCAAAAAGCAGGGACAGGGCATAGCGGATTTCAGCCTCGGCCAAAGCCTTTTCCTCGGCTGTCATCTCTTTTGCGGTGGTAGTGGAGTTGTCGCTGCTTCCGCCGCAGGCAGCCATGCTCAGGACCATGACGACAGCGAGAAGCAATGCAAGCAGTTTCTTCATTGGGATGTATCCTTTCATAAATATATTCCAACCCTTACCGACTTATCGCCGGTAAGGGAATGGTTACATCAAAATTGGATCAACCGATCTGATCCAGATTGTGGCAGGCAACAAAGTGCCCGGAGGCGACCTCCTTAAATTCCGGCATGGACTCGGCGCAGGCATCCGTTGCGTAGGGGCAGCGGGTGCGGAAGGGGCAGCCGGAGGGAGCGTTCAGGGGGCTGGGGATATCGCCGGAGAGGATGATCCGCTTATTCTCCCGGGCGATCTTGGGATCGGGCACGGGAACTGCGGACATCAGACTGCGGGTGTAGGGGTGCAGAGGATAATCGTAAATTTCATTGGAATCTGCCAGCTCTACCATCTTGCCCAGATACATAACGGCGATGCGGTCAGAAATATGGCGCACCACCAGCAGGTCATGGGCGATAAACAGGTAAGTCAGGTTCATTTCCTCCTGCAGTTCATCAAACATATTGATGACCTGCGCCTGGATGGAAACGTCCAGAGCGGACACCGGCTCGTCACAGACCACAAATTCAGGTCCCATTGCCAGAGAACGGGCAATGCCAATTCTCTGACGCTGACCGCCGGAGAACTCATGGGCATACCGGTTGGCATGCTCAGAGTTCAGACCCACTCTTGCCATCAGCTCCAGTACCCGTTCCAGACGTTCCTTCTTATTGGCGTACATCTTGTGCACGTCCAGAGGCTCGGCGATAATATCCGAGACGGTCATGCGGGGGTTCAGAGAGGAATAGGGGTCCTGGAAGACCATGGCACTTTTCTTGCGGTATTCTGCGACATCCTTCTTGGTTTTAATGGGCTTACCATCAAAAATGATCTCACCGGAGGTTGGCTTATACAGATGCAGGATGGTTCTGCCAACGGTGGTCTTGCCGCAGCCGGACTCACCGACCAGACCCAAGGTCTCGCCCTTGCGGATGGAGAAGGAGACATCGTCCACCGCCTTTAAGGGCTTGGAAGAAAAGACACCGGTGCTGATATTGAAGTATTCCTTCAGGTGGTTGACTTCCACCAGAGTTTTCTCATTGCTCATCAGGACGCACCGCCTTTCTTCATCATCTCATCCTTCACATTCTGCCAGCAGGCAGCCGCGTGGCTTTCGTTGATCTCCATCCGCTGGCACCGCTCCCGGAGGCAGATCTTCATTGCCGCCTCACACCGGGGCGCAAAGGGACAGCCTGCCGGCATATTCAGCAGATCGATGGGGGTGCCGGTGATGGGCTGCAGGCGGCTGCCGTCGCTGTCCACCGTGGGGATGGAGCGCAGCAGACCCTTGGTATACTCATGCTTGGGGTTATAGAAAATCTCATCGGCGGTACCCTGCTCACAGATCGAGCCGGCATACATGACGATAACCTCGTCACACAACTGCGCCACCACGCCCAAGTCATGGGTGATCATAATGATGGCCATGCCCAGCTCCTTCTGGAGCGACTGCATCAGCTCCAGAATCTGAGCCTGAATGGTCACGTCCAGAGCGGTGGTGGGCTCGTCGGCGATCAGCACATCCGGCTCACAGGCAAGTGCCATGGCGATCATAACACGCTGGCGCATACCGCCGGAGAACTCGTAGGGGTACTGCTTCATCCGTTTCTCAGGCTCGTTCACATTGACCAGCCGCAGCATTTCCACAGCCCGGTCATAGGCCTGCTTCTTGGTACGGTTGGTGTGCAGAATGATTGCTTCCATCAGCTGGTGACCGATGGTGTAGGTGGGGTTCAGGGAGGTCATGGGGTCCTGGAAGATGATGGAGATCTTATTGCCCCGGATGGTCTTCATGACCTTCTCCCCTGCCCCGACCAGCTCCTGCCCATTAAATTGAATGGAGCCGGAAACAATTTTACCGGTCTTTTCCAAAATCTGCATAATGGAGTAGGCGGTCACGGATTTACCGGAGCCGGACTCACCCACGATGCCCAGAACCTTGCCTTTATCCAGCGTAAAAGAAACGCCGTTGACTGCCTTGACTTCACCGGCACCGGTGAAGAAGGAAGTGTGAAGATCCTTTACTTCTAACATTGCCATAGCAAATACCTCCTTAATGCTTCAGCTTGGGATCGAAGGCATCCCGAAGACCGTCGCCGAAGAGGTTCAGGGAAAGCACGATCAGAGAAATGGTCAGTGCCGGGAACACCAGACGAGAGGGATAGCTGGAAATGCCATCCAGGGCATCGGATGCCAAAGAACCCAGAGAGGGCATGGGAGCGTTCACACCCAGACCCAGGAAGGACAGGTAGCTCTCAGTAAAGATAGCACTGGGAATCTGCAGAGCGGTGGAGATGACCACCACACTCAGGCAGTTGGGCAACAGGTGCTTACGGATGATCCAGCCGCCCTTGGCACCGGTAGACTTGGCAGCCAGCACATATTCCTGCTCCTTCAGGGAAAGGATCTGACCACGAATCTGGCGAGCCATGCTGACCCAGTACAGAAGCGCAAACACGATGAACAGAGAAATGATGTTTACGCCCAGGTCTTCCAATATGGTGCCCTCAATCGCCGGTCCTAACACGCCCTTCATAACGGACGCCAGCAGAATGACCATCAGCATATCCGGAAGAGAGTAAATGATATCAACGATGCGCATGATGATCATATCCACCTTACCGCCGATATAGCCGGAGATGGCACCCACGGTCATACCGATGAGCAGAACGATCAAACTGGCAAAGAAGCCGACTGCCAGAGAAATTCTGGCACCATAGACCACACGGATGAAATAGTCACGACCGTGCTGGTCAGTGCCGAAAATGTGGGGGAACACGTCCTCACCGGCGGCAATGCGGGCCTGCTCGGTTTCGCCGTACTCAAAGGGTCCCAGGTTGGCATAGGAAGCATCCGGCACCTTGAAGGGCTGGTTGCCCAGCTGCTCATCGTAGCCATAAGGCCACACCACGGGCAGAATGATGGATGCCAGCGTGATCAAAATAATGACGATCATACTGATGGTGGCAATGGGATTTTTCAAAAGCCGCTTCATACCATCTTTAAAGAAGGTGGTAGAGGGGCGCATTTTAACCATATACTCCTTCTCGCTCTCGGTGGCAGGAGCAAAATCATCCAGTCTCACCTGTGCGCTAAAGAAGGGTTTTTTCTTATTTTGCTGCATGGGTATTCCTCCTTACTCCAGGCTGATTCTGGGATCCACGATCTTATACATGACATCGCTGAGCAAGTTCATAAGGACGATCAGGGAAGACAGCACGATGGTGGTGCCCATAATGAGGGGGTAATCACGATTGGTAATGGAGCTGACGAAATGACGTCCGATGCCGGCAACGCCGAAAATCTTCTCCACCACCAGAGAACCGGTGACCACATAGGCCAGCATGGGTCCAAAATAGGTGATGACAGGAATCAGAGAGTTCTTCAGTGCATGACCAAAGATGATCTTCTTCTGGGAGACGCCCTTGGCTCTGGCGGTGCGGATATAATCCTGACCCAGAACATCCAGCATGGAGGAACGGGTCAGACGGGTGATATTCGCCATAGGAGACAGGGACAGGGTGATCACGGGAAGAACCAGACCCGCCGCCGTATCACCGGAGGCCGGGAAGATTGCCCACTGGAGCGCGAACAGCAGCAGCAGGAACGTACCCATAATAAACGATGGCATGGAAATAAAGGCCGTGGTGAAGACCATGATGATCCGATCCGGCCACTTATTTCGCTGCAGTGCTGCCACGGCACCCAGGACCACGCCCAGCACCAGTGCAATGCCCGCAGCCATAAGACCCAGCTTTGCGGAAACCGCCATACCGTCCGCAATGATATCGATGACATTCCGACCGGTCTGCTTTAATGAAGGACCAAAATCAAAATCTGTGACAATGTTCTTCAGATAATTGAAGTACTGGATATGCAGCGGCTGATCCAATCCGTACTTTGCTTCCAAAGCCGCCTGCGCTTCTGCGGACAGTGCTTTTTCACTCTGGAAAGGACCACCGGGCACTGCGTGCATAACGAAGAACGTTACGGTGATCACGATCCAAACCGTCAACACAGCCATCCCGATGCGTTTTAGAATGTACATGAGAGTTTTGGAATTCATAGGAACCTACCTTTCTGGGGTGTTTCTTTTTTCCGACGGCTACCTGTATTGAGACCTCTCGGAATGCCCTCACCAGTGAGGAAGGTCTTGCCAAATTTGTGCATAATGACAGCCTATTCGGTATAACGTAGATTATATTATAGGCACAATCACATTTCAAGGCTTCTCCACGCCAAATTTCACCGTTTAAAAAAAGAGATTTTTGTGTGTTTTGTACATATTTCAGTGTCCATCCCAGATGTATCTTCGAGCAGCGCACAGAAATAGGGTATTGTGTTTGTGGTCTGTGGACGCCTACTGATTCATGAAATATACGCCTGATTTTGGATTGTCTGCCTTCTTTCTTTATTTTTGGACGTTTTCCATACTCGTTTTTGGTATATTATCGTCGGAAAGGGAATTTACCTGTCCCATTTTTATCCTCTCTTGCAATTTTTCCATAAGTATGATACTATATATTGGGTATAGT